>JABMPJ010000146.1 GCA_013203785.1 Lentisphaerota bacterium
TATGAGCCTGACGAGCTACCAGACTGCTCCACCCCGCAGCAATAAATTGTCGTGTTCAGGTGTTGGAAATGTACCGCGTGGCGGTTGCTTCCTCATGAACGAATCGAGACCATAGAGAAACTGGGAGAGGGATGCAACCAGATTTGTAGTAAAAATATGGTGTTGCCGGAATTGTGGGGTGGCAGCGCGCTTGCCTTCAGGGGCTTGCGCTGCGATCATTGCGCGGAACGATAGGGGCGGGTCTTCTGTTTGCGCGATGGTCGTCGCATGGGCCCGGCACTTTTAGACGGACTGAAAAGGACGATAAACATGCTAACCTATATCAACGACGCTTCTCAAGAGCAGCCGAGGCTGAAGAAATTTCTGAGTGTGGGGACGTTGACCGATCTTCCGGAATGGTCGACGGTTCCCCGGGGGACGGTAGATGAACTGTATGAGGCTTTCTGTCGCCTCGGTATCGAAGGGTTGCAGGGCGGCGATCCCGATACCGTGCGTAAGCATGGCCTGCTCTATGCCGGGGGTGGCCGAATCAATTGCCCCGAGGAGGCTTTGTCGGGGGCGGAGCAGGTGGCTGCGACTGGCGCGATATGCAGCACTTGCCATGTGGGCTGGGGGATGGAAGACGATGGACTGATCGATGAGCTGATCCAGGCGATTGGTGAGGCGGCGGTCCAGACTGAGCTGCCCACGTTCATTGAGACCCATCGTGCCACGATCTTCCAGGACATGCACCGAACGGTCCGGGCGATTGAACGAAATCCGGGGGTCATGATTAACGCCGATTTAAGCCACTGGTACACGGGGCAGGAGATGCCCTATGGCGATTGGGAGGCCAAGCTGGACTTTATCCAGCCGGTGTTTGATCGGGTGGGCTTCTTTCATGGCCGTATCGGAAACTCAAGCCATATCCAGGTGAGTGTTGAGGGAGGCGAGGTGCACGTCGGCCATTTTAGGGAGATGTGGACCCGCTCCATGCGCGCGTTCATAGGCCAGGCCGGGCCCGGCTGCATCCTGCCGTTTGCCCCTGAGATTCTCCAGTCGGACATTAACTATGCACGCCAATTCAAGGTCAACGGTGAGCTGCGCGAGGAGTCGGACCGATGGCAGCAGGCTTTGCTCTACCTCGACATTGCGACTGAATGCTGGCGGGATGCGGAGAGGCGGCCTCCGGCCGCGGTTAATGGTTAATGGCTATTGAATAATGGGTGGCGAGGAATAACTGAATCTCGCCTACGTCGCCGTTCCTTGCGGAGTCCACACGTCCCACTGACTCCTTTGCTGCGGCAAGAGTGCTCAACAGGCCTTTTCCAGCGCGACGGCGGCGCCCATGCCGCCTCCCACGCACAGCGTGGCCAGTCCGCGTGTCGTCTCGCCTCGCGCGATGCGGTGTGCGAGATGGGCCACCAGCCTGGCACCTGTCGCACCGACGGGATGCCCAAGTGCAATGGCGCCGCCATCCGGATTCACGCACGCCTCGTCGAGGCCGAGCTCCTGGATACAGGCCAAGGCCTGTGCCGCAAAGGCTTCGTTGAGTTCCACCGTGTCGAACGTCGCAAGATCAAGGTCATGCTGCTTGCAGAGCTTCCGCGTGGCATGCACAGGCCCCAGTCCCATGCGGGCCGGGTCGCACCCGATGGTCGTGAACCCGGTCAGGCGCGCGAGGGGTGTCCAGCCCTTTGCCTGGGCGGTGCCCTCATCGCACACGATGAGAATGGACGCCCCATCGTTGACCCCCGAAGCGTTTCCGGCGGTCACGGTGCCATCTGCCTTGAAGGCGGGTTTAAGCTCGGACAGCTTCTCTGAGGTGGTGTCGGGGCGAGGATGTTCATCGACCTGCAACTCCGCGGTCGGTACCAGCTCGTCGTCCAAGCGACCGGCATCCATGGCGGCACCACAGCGTTGCTGGCTGCGCGCCGCAAATTCATCCTGTGCCGCTCGGTCGATCCCAAACTCCTCGGCCAGTCGTTCCGCCGTGAGGCCCATATGCAACCCTGAGAAGGGGTCGGTCAGCCCATCGTTCAGGATCGAATCCACAACGGCACCATCGCCGAACCGATAGCCCATGCGCGCCTTGGGCAGCAGATAGGGGGCCGAGGTCATGGATTCCGTGCCGCCGCACAGTACAACCGTATGCTCCCCGGTGGCGATGGATTGGGCCGCCATAAAGAGTGAACACATACCCGAGGCGCACATCATGTTCACGGTCAGCCCCGTCCGATCAACGGGTAGGCCCAGCTTCACACCAATCTGACGGCCGATGTTCATGCCCGTCCCTGCGCTGAGCACATTTCCCATGATCACTGCATCGATCTGATCGGGCGCAATCGTCTCACCCATGGCGCCACGGCCCGCCATAAGCGCCAAATCGACGGCCGACCGTTTGCTGAAAGCGCCCATCAGGCGGCCCTGCGGGGTTCTCTTGGCGGCGACAATCACGATTGGCTTCATGTGGTCTTCCTTTCGGGTGGAGGCGCAAACACATGCGCGGGCATATCAATTATCTGTCGAACAGCAGGGCAAAAATCCATGTGAGCCATCACGTCACGCTCCAGATCCATGCCCGGTGCCAGCTCGATCAGCTCAAGGCCATCGCTCCCCAGTCGAAACACCGCCCGCTCGGTTACATAGAGCACCTCCTGGCCAAGCTGGCGTGATCGAGCGGCGCTGAAGGAGATCTGGTCCACGCGAGCGACAAACTTGCGTGTACACCCCTCTTGGTCGATACGCAAGCGGCCGTCATGAACCGTGACCTCCAGGCCCCCGGCCGTGAAGGTGCCGCAGAAGACCAGTCGCTTGGCCGTCTGTGTGATGTTGACGAATCCGCCCACGCCCGCCAGGCGGTTTCCAAACTTCGACACATTAACATTGCCCTGGGCATCAATCTGCGCGGCCCCCAAGGCCGCGAAATCGAGGCCGCGTCCGTCGTAGAAGTCGAACTGCGACGGTTGGTCAATCACCGCATGAGGATAGAGCGACGCCCCGAAGCTTAAACCGCCAGCCGGTGAGCCGCCAATCGGGCCGCTCTCGACGGTCAACGTGAAGTCGTCCAGTTCTCCGCGCTCGTGGGCGATGGTCGCAATCGCTTCGGGCATGCCAATACCCAAGTTGGCGATGGCATGCCTCGGGATCTCATCACAGGCACGCGCACCAATGATGCGGCGCGCATTGAGGGGCAATGGCTGCGGCGACTCTTGCCGCGCCGCCTGGCGGGGGGGCGGGGAGCAGTAGCCGGGGTTATACTGTTCCGCGAAAGTTTGTGCGTGCTGAGCGGGCGCTGCCACGACGATGTGGTCCACCAGAATGCCCGGCACCTTAACTTCGTGCGGATGGGCCGGCTCATTCACGAGTCTTTCGACTTGTGCAATCACCATGCCGCCGCAGTTGTGTGCGGCTTGTGCGATGGGGAGCATTTCACCGAAGACGGCCTCCCTGTTCATCACCAGATTACCGCGTGGATCCGCCGCCGTGGCGCGGATAAACCCCACGTGGATTGGAAACGCTTTGTACCACAGCCAGGTGCGGCCATCGAGTTCGAGCCGCTCAACCAGCCCCGGCGGGGTGCGATCATTCAGCCGTCCGCCGTCCAGGGCTGGATCGATGAACGTGTCCAAGCCAATATGCGTAATGCAGCCGGGGCGGCCTGCCGCAATGTCGCGCAGCAGTTGGCAGATCACGCCCTGAGGCAGGTTGTAGGCCTCAATACTCCCCTTAAGCGCCATGGCCCCCAGCTTGGGTGCCAAGGCCCAGTGACCGCCGACGACCCGTTTGAGCAGGCCGACATGCGCCAGATGATTTGCGCCGCGGGTCTTGCCGTCGCCCTGACCTGCCGCATAGACGAGCGTTAGATCGCGCGGTGTTCCTGTCTCCAGAAAGCGGCGCTCGAGGGCGGCCGTGAGGGCTTCCGGGTGTGCGGCCCCCACGAACCCGCCCGACGCCACCGTGACCCCTGATGCAATGTGCGCTACGGCTTCGTCCGCACGGCAGAGTTTGCGATCGCGCGGGGAGGTCATACCCGCCATCCACCGGAGACGTGCAGCGTCTGGCCGGTCATGTAGGATGCCAGATTGCTCACCAGGAAGAGCACCACATGGGCAATCTCTTCCGGCTCGCCGAAGCGTCCCAACGGGATCTGGGCCAGCATGCTGTCGCGCACCGGCTCAGGGATGGTCTTACCCATCTCGGTCAATACCACACCCGGGGCCACGTCGTTGACCGTGATGCCGCGCTTGGCCAACTCTTTGCTCAGCACACGCGTCATGGCCGAGACGCCCGCCTTGGATGCCGCGTAGTTCGCCTGTCCGAAGAAGCCGGCCGAGGCCGTGATGGATGAGAAGTTGACGATGCGTCCGCCGTCCGCCACTTTCTCGGCCGCCTGGTGGCAGACATTGAATACGCCACTCAAGTTGGTGTCCAGGACGCTCTGCCACTCCTCAATAGACATCTTCTTGAGCGTGCGATCTTTGATAATGGCCGCGTTGTTGACGACGATATCCAGCGCGCCGAAGCGGGCGATGGCGTGGTCAAACATCGCCTCGACCGCCTCTGCATTGCGGACATCCGCCTCGATCGAAATGGCCTCGTTGCTGAGGGCAGCGCAGGTCTCCTCGGCGCGCTGCCGGTTGACGCCTGCGGCGTCATTGAAATAGTTGACGACAATCCGGCATCCGGCATCGGCCAGTACCGCCGCTGTGGCCGCCCCCAGTCCCTGTCCACCTCCGGTGATCAGAGCGGTCTTCCCTGTCAGGTCGATCGGTATCATGCTGCGGAGTCCTTTCGTGTGGCCGCTGTGTGGTCTTGGATAAAGAGGCAGAGAAAACGTACCGGGCGGCTGCCCAGGACGCGCGTGCGATGCTCGGCGGTGGGATCGAAGTAGAGCGAATCACCGGGACCCATCGTTAGGACGTCCTCACCCACGCTGAACTCGATGCGGCCGGAGAGTACATAGATGAACTCCTCACCCCCGTGCTGAAAATGACCGATAGGTTCGCCCGGCTGGATGGTCAACAGAAACGGTTCGGCCAACTTGTCGCGCAGCGCCAGCGCCAGCCCCTCATAGGAATAGCCGAACGCGGTACCGTCACGCGTGATGACCTGACCCTTTCCCTTACGGGTCAGGGCGTAGGGCGGACCGCTAGAGGGCTCGGCGAAAAACCGTGCCAGTGGCACACCCAGCGCATCGGCCACACGCATCAAGGTCGAAATAGGCGAAGAGACGCGCCCCGTCTCGATCTTCGACAACGTTCCCTTTGTCAGGTCGGCTCTCCCCGCAAGCGTGGTGAGGCTCTCCCCCGCCTGTTGGCGCAACTGCCGGATGTTCTTGCCAATATCGAGTTCAGTCATTCTGAGAAACAGGGTATCGCGTGAAGAAACACTTGTCGAGTCCAGATGCAAGGCCGCTTTGTTTTCGTTGCAGGGGATTTCAGCCACGGATTTCACGGATGAGCACGGATGGTGAATGAATTGTGACAGGATGAAGAGGGTGGTGCCTGCCTTAGACTGCGGGTGACCGGCCGCTACACCTTCACGACAGATCGGACCACCACCAGCGAGAATGATTTCCGCACGGGAATGCAGCCCCGCTTCCTACCAGAAAACATCGAGTCCAATCTCAAACTGGTGCAGGCCATCAGAACATTGCGCCCCAAGAAGGCTGCGAAGCCGCGCAGATTGCCCTGGCCTGGGTATTGGCCCAAGGCGATCACATTGTCAGCATCCCCGGCACCACCAAACTCGCCAACCTCCAATCCAACCTAGCCTCCTTAGATTGTCACCTCACAGAGGAGAATCGGGCCGTGCTGAATGAGTTAGCAAATCAAGCAATTGGTGATAGCTATCCGCCCGACGCGATGGCGGCCATCAATCAGTAGCTAGGGCGGTAGGGGCGGTAGGGACAGGCCTGCTGTGAAGGTGGTTGGCAGGTATTTTGGTTTGAGTTTGGTGATTGGCTCATATGGGTACCTGCCTCAACCCCACACAAAAGGCCTGTCTCGCCCTGTTCCAAACGGTTCGCATGATCAGCCCGCCGTGGCTGTCTAAAGCCATAATCCAATGGCGATGACTATGGCAAGGGCTACCAGACCGCCAATGATCCCGATCTTTGCCCATGCGAACGTCCGGCGGGCACCCGTTGGCAGTGTATCTCGCTGCCCGGTCGGCGAGAGGTCAACCATTCCGTTTTCGCTGTTCTTCATTTTGTCCTTATTCTCATAACTCTGGAGCACGCTGGCACAAGCGTCCCCGGCTTCGATAACCGTCCTGTTGGTGATCCTATCTAGATGGATTCGTCGATGCGTATGTTCGAGAATGAATCCGTTCGGCTAGTGTATAGCAGATGTAAACGCGCGTCACCACCGCCAATGAGGATTTGCTACTACGGAATATCACGGAAAGCACGGAACAGGGGGGCATATGTGGCCGAATCGTCATTCGGGCCTGTCCCTTCCTGTTCCTCTTCCTGTTCCTCCCTGTTATGGCAGTGTCCTGCGGCCCGGTCTGTCGGCTTCGGAATCGGTCTCGCTATCTAAAATCGATACACAAGAAGTGAGGCCGATGCCGATGCCGAAACGCACAAATGCCGTGATGATCCTTCTCTCGACTCTTTTCAATCCTATACGTCCGAAGCGTGCTGTGGTATCAAGTTTTATCGGCACAATGAGGACTGTGTGTGACTCAGGCTAAACTTCAGCTCGAACAGGTTGCGCTATCGCCGGGCAAGTCGTTTCGGTTATTGCACTGGAATGATAATGTGCATGACGTCGAAATCGTCTTTCCGGGCGGTGAGACGAGGCCGTTCAGTGGTACGGGCGACACATGGCATTTTCACCCCGAGTTCGAGATCATGCTGGTCACGCGGGGCTCAGGAACGCGCTTCATCGGCGACCACATCGCGGCGTTGAGCGCGATCGACCTTGTGCTCATCGGATCCGGTTTGCCGCACTGCTGGCATGGGCTGCATGATTCGTCGGGATACGCGATCCAATTCGGCCTGGACGGGGCTCATCCTCTGCATGTTCTGGACGAAGCCCGTGAGCTGGAGCCGCTCTGGAGAGAAGCGCGCTACGGTTTACAGTTCTCGGGGTGCACACAGCACCGGGTTGCCGACTTGATGACCGCTATGCCGGCGCAGCGCGGGGTGGGTCGCTTTGCCTCCTTCATGCAGATTCTCGATATCCTCCTCGACGCGCCGGAAGCGGACCGCTCCCGGCTATCAGGGAAAGCGCTGGGATCCTCTAAAAAGCTGGATAGCTGTCTGGGTATACAAGAAGCCATCGCGTTCATTCTTGAGCACTCCCAGGAGGGCCTGACTCTGAACGACGTTTTGGGTCACACGGCCATGAGCAAGGCCACGTTCTCGCGACACTTCAAGGCCCATACCGGCAAGACGTTTACGCGATTCCTGAGCGAAGTCAGAATCGACTTCGCCGCCCGTCAACTCATCGAAACCAGCCGCTCCATCAGCGAAATCGCCTTTGACGCCGGCTTTAACAACCTGTCGCACTTCAACCACAATTTCCGTTTGGTGCGAGATTGCACCCCGCGCGTATTCCGCCATGGGATGCGTCCCGCAGTTTAGGGGATGGCGCACCATGTGCGAATTAGCCGATATTACATTTCTATTGCCTATAGTTCCATTTCAATATCCCGGTGAATTAATCATTCTAGAAACAGAAACGGATTCGATGGCCTTATAATACATTATCAAGGAGCAGAAACGGTGAGTGTAGCGCGACCCTCATACACGAAATATTCTACTGACGAACTGATGGAAGTGATTGATGTGTTCAATATTCCTGAATCTACCC
Organism: Lentisphaerota bacterium; assembly: GCA_013203785.1. Taxonomy (GTDB): domain Bacteria; phylum Verrucomicrobiota; class Kiritimatiellia; order UBA8416; family JABMPJ01; genus JABMPJ01. The sequence goes on from JABMPJ010000146.1 coordinate 7,803, forward strand.
TACAGCAGATTCAGGGGCTACTGGATGCCTCTGAGCCGGCACCCGATGCCGGAAACTTCTTCCGCTACTACAATCCACGCAGCAAGACCGAGGCGTTTGAGCGATCCTACGAGGAAAAGGTGGGCTGTCGGCATGCACTGGCTGTGAATTCTGGCACCAGCGCGCTAATTGCATCGCTGCTGGCGGCAGGCGTCGGTCCCGGTGATGAGGTGATCGTGCCGGCCTACACGTTCTTCGCCAGCATCTCATCCATTGTCGTGGCGCGCGGTATTCCGGTGATTGTGGATATTGACGAATCGTTGACGATCGATCCCGAGGCGATAGCTGCAGCGATCACGCCGCGCACCAAGGTAATCATGCCGGTGCACATGATCGGTCACCCTTGTCGTATGGATGCCATCAATGAGATCGCCAAAGAGCGCGGCCTGATCGTGATCGAAGACGCGGCCCAGGCGTGTGGTGGCACGTATAAGGGTAAGTACCTTGGCACGTGGGGCGACATGGGCTGCGTCAGCCTCGACGCCTACAAGGTCATCGGCTCGGGTGAAGGCGGTATCATCACCACGGACGACGACTGGCTCTATACGCGCTCGCAAAGCTATCACGACACGGCCGCCTGCTGGCGCCCTGATCGCTTTGCGAGGGAGCGTAAGGAGGGCGAGCTCTTCTGTGGCGAGAACTACCGTATGCCCGAGCTGTGCGCAGCGGTGGCGATTGCGCAGCTTCGTAAACTGGATGCCATCACGTCCGCGACACGGGCGATCTACCATCAGCTGCGCCGCGAGATCATCTTGCCCGCGGGGGCAAAATGGGTGGAGCCGCATGATCCCGATGGCGTCTGCGGATACAGCCTCGGCATACTCTTTGCCTCACAGGACGACGCGGTGAAGGCGGCCGATCTGGGTATTGGCGGTTTGGCCAAGGGCGACACGAAGGGCGTGCGGGACTGGCATGTCTTCTGGCACTGGGATCACATCCTGGAGCAGAAGACCGTCACACCCGAAGGATTTCCCTTCCGTTCACCCTATGTTGATAAGCTGCCGGATTACTCGCCCGATATGTGTCCGACGACGAAAAAGATCATGCTCCGTTTGGGGACGATCGCTATCCAGCCGACCGACACGCCGGAGTGGGCCAGTGCGTACGCCTCCGAGCTCAACGAGGGCTTGGTCCGCCTGTTCAAGGCCTAGTCATAACAAGGAGAAAAATGACGATGAAAGCAGACGTTCTTCTGGACCTCTTCTATACTGAGCTGCCGATAAAGGATCGTATCAATCACATCGCCGATGCGGGATGGAAGGCGGTCGAGACATGGATGGGCGGTGATGCAGCCGAGCTGAAGGAGGTCGGCAACGCCTGTCGCGAGCGCGAGGTCGAGTTTGTGTCGATGGTTATGAATTTCAATAACGACAACGAGGTCGCCCCGGTCCGAAAAACGAGCCGGGCCGCCTTTTTGGAGCGGATCGACCGTTACTCCGACAACGCGCTGGCTGCGGGCTGTAGCCGTGGCATCGTGACCAGCGGGGATCGGGTGACCGGCGAGGATTACTACACCCAGTTGCAGTCGCTGACCGACGCGCTGGCCGCAGCGGCCGAGCTGGCTGGGCGGAAGGGGTTTCACCTGAACATCGAGCCTCTCAACGACAAGGTGGATCATCCGGGCTATTTCCTGGTTTCCCGCGAGGAGGCCGTGAGCATTGTCCGAACCGTGGCATCGCCTCACCTGCGTTTTCTCTATGATCTCTATCATCAGCAGATCATGACGGGGGATCATACGGCCTTCCTCGCAGCGAATATTGAGTGGGTGGGCCACTTCCATGCCGCCGGTGTGCCGGGCCGCCACGAGATTTTCAGCGGTGAAATGGACTACCCTTACATCGTGCGCCGCATTCGGGAGATGGGCTACAGGGGCTACTTGGGACTGGAGTACATGCCCGCGCTTGAGCACGGCGAGTCGCTACGCCGGAGCGTGGAGCACCTGGCGTCAGCCTTGGGGGACGCGGTATGACGGACGAACCGACAACGAGGCCACTATGACGTCATCCACCCCAACGGCTCTTGCCATTCTGGCCCATCCCGATGACGTGGAATTTACCTGTGCGGGGACACTGGCGCTGTTGCGACGCAAAGGCTGGGACGTTCACATTGCCACCATGACGCCGGGGCAGTGCGGCTCGGGCGAACTCCCCCCCGCCGAGATCGCTGCGATCCGTCGCAAGGAGGCCGCCCAGGCGGCTGCCACAATCGACGGGGCGTATACCTGTCTGGAGTGTGAAGATTTTTTCCTTCGTCGGAATCCTGAGACCGTACTCAAAGTCATCGCGCTGGTGCGCCAGGTTCAGCCGACCGTGGTGTTTGCCCACCCGCCGCTGGACTATATTTCCGATCACGAGACTTCCAGTCTGATCGTGCGCGACGCGGCCTTCTGGGCAGGCGTACCGAACATCAAGACGCCCGGTTTGGCTGCGCTGTCGTATGTGCCGCATCTCTATTACGTCGACCCGATGGAGGGCAAGAATCTCTACGGTGAGACGGTGATGCCCCGGACCGTGGTCGACATCAGCGAGGTGATCGACACCAAGCAGACAATGCTGGTCTGCCACGCCAGTCAGCGTGAGTGGTTGATGACGCACCACGGGATCGATGAGTACACCGCGGCGATGCGATCCCTGGGGCAGGAGCGAGGCGCGCTGATCGGGTGCGCCTTCGGCGAAGGGCTGCGCCAGCACCTCGGCCACGGTTATCCGCAGAACGATCTACTTGCCGAGGTACTGGGCGTGCGCATTACCGCCCCAGCAGCGCCTTCATGATGAGTAGGTCGAGTTCTTCGTAATCACGCTCGGTGATCAGCGCATCCATTTTAGACTCATCCAGTGAGCGGCTGACGTCCAAGAGCGCCAGGAACACCTCGCGACTGTTGCTCAGATGCTTGGTGGCGACCCCGGCCTTTTGCGTGCGCATGGCCTTTACGTCCAGACCCACCCAGGCACCGTCGTTCCCGTAGTCGTGCTTGTCCAGGATGCGGACCTGGTTGAAGGCGCGCCTCAGATCTACACTGCCGAATGCTTTGTCCTGGTCAAATTTCAGGCCGTTCTGATCGTTGAGGTGGACCGACCACAGCTTGTTGTGGGCCAGGGCGTATCCCATCTCGTCGGAGGGATCCAGTCCCGCCAGGATGGCATGGGCGCTTTCGATCAATCCACCCACGCGACTCGGATCGGATGTGAGCAATCCCAATCCGATCGCATGCCCGATGGTTGGGATGTACGTGTGGTCCATCGGCTCGTTGGGTTTCGGCTCAATGGCGATGCGAATGTTCTTGTCGTGCGCCAGCATGGCGTCTACCGCCTCCACAATCTGTTCGACGGCGCGCTTGCTGTCCTTTGCTTCGCGCACGTAGGTGCCCTCGCGGGCCAGCCATAGGACAATCAGATCTGTGCCCAATGCATTGGCGATATCCACGGCCTGCAGGCTGCGATCGCGTGCATAGGCGCGGCAGCTGGCATCATTGGAGGTGTATCCGCCGTCGATGGTGCGTGGGTCTTCCCACAAGCGGGGTGCCACAAATTCCGGTGTCAGGCCGCTGTCATCCAGCGTCGTCTTCAGTGCGGCTGCTTGCTTTAGAACCGCGTCTGAGGAGAGGCTGTCCAGGTTCGGTACTGCATCGTCGTCATGAAACTGTACGGCGTCAAAACCCAGGGCCTTGTATTGTGCCAGCTTCTCGGGAAAGGCAATGGAGTCGCGGACGGTGGGTCCAAACGGATCAGCGCCCTGGCTGATGTTCCATGGTCCGAATGAGAATCTAAATGTGCCTGCCATGATCTATTCCTCACTTTATGTTGTTTTACTTGATCTCTGAGAGTGGTACGGCGCGCTTTTCGGCGGCGGAGACCAAGGCCGCCTCCAGGACGCGTTGCGTCTTGTATGCGTCTTCAAAATCCGGCACAGGGACAACCGGTTCGTCGCCTGCGATGACGCGCAGAAAGCTACTGGCCATGTTCACGAAGGTGTGTTCATAGCCGATGTGATGACCCTCGGGCCACCATGCACCCATGTAGGGGTGGGCCGCCATGTCCGAGCAGTTGATCGTGGTCCAGCCGCGCGTGGCGCGCTCGGTCGATAGGTCGCAGTATTCCAGCTCCGTCATGCGCTCAAAATCAAAACGCAAGGCCCCCTTGGTGCCGTTGATCTCGAATCCGTTGCGACTGAGGTTTCCTGTGGCCTGTCGCGCCGCTTCAAAACTCGCCACGGCGCCGCCGCTGAAGCGCGCCAGGAAGAGCACTGTGTCATCCACGGTGACGCGGCCCTTCTGCTTCGCCTTTTGGAGGCCTTCCGCAATGCCCCCTGCCACGTTGCCGGTGATCTTGTTGCGCTCCTTCACGAAGGTCTCTGCAATCGCGCCCGAGATTTCGGTGATCTCCTCTCCTGTCACAAAACGGGTCATATCGATGATATGCGCGTTGAGATCGCCGTGTGCACCGGAGCCGGCCAGCTTCTTGTCGAACCGCCAGGCCAGGGGCACGCTCTCATCCGCCCAGCTCTGTAGATATACGGCCCGGACATGGCGGATATCTCCAATTGTGCCCGCCTTGACGAGCTGGTGCGCGAAGGCAACCGCTGGTACTCCTCGGTAGCTATACCAGACGAAAGCCTTTCCTTTCGATGCCCGGGCCGCTTCCGCCATCTCACGCGCTTCGCGCAGGGCGCCGGCCAGCGGCTTCTCACAGGTTACGTGCTTCCCGGCTTTGAGGGCCTCGATCGCCATGGGCGCGTGCAGATAGTTTGGGACGCCCAGATCCACCAGATCGATCTCCGGTGATGCGCACACATCGCTCCAGTCCGTGCAGACATTCTGCCATCCCCACCTGGCCGCATACTCGCTCAGCCCCTCTTCTACTGTGTCGCAGGCGGTATGGAGGATTGGGTTAAGGGGGGGATCACAGAACCGCCCGACCTGGCCCCACGCATTGGAGTGCATGCGCCCCATGAACCCGCGTCCAATCAGGGCGATGTTAAGATCCTCTTTCGACATGTGTCAGGCTCCTCTTGGATGAGACTACGGTGTATATGAACCAGCAGCATAGCCTCTATTATGGTGAGAAGCTAAACCTGCGGACTCATGTTCTTGTACTGTAGTATCAGAATACAGTGGTGAGCTGATATATCGGTGTGACTGATGGGGAATGGTATGAAACAACCACGCGTGCTACTCGGTGATATCTCCACGGGCGTAGCGCCGGGGCGGCAACCCGAAACGGCGCCGAAAGGCTTTGGAGAGGTAGTATTCATCGTAGAAGCCGGTCTGTTCCGCCACTATTTTGAGCGGCTCGCCGCGTACGATCATGGTCCGTGCCGTTTCCAGGCGCCATTCGCATAGTTGGGCGATCGGACTCGTCCCTGTCTCGCTGCGGTACTGGTGGGTCAGGGTTGAGCGGCTCACCCCCATGGCTCGTGCAATCGTGTCGAGCGTAAGCCGCGACTGGTAATGCTCGTGAATGTACGCATCCACGCGTTCGGAGAGCGAAGCCAGGCCCGGCGGAAGGGATCTTAACGAGTAGTTTGCCGTGTCTGTCGGTACGCCTCGTAGGAGGCAATCCATGATGGCATAGAGGGCTCCTTGGGCTCGCAGAGATCCCCCGCGCCCTTGCGCCGTCTCGAATAGCTCCTCAAAGCAGTCAGCCAGTATCCTTGACTCGTCCATGAACCGTGCCAATCCTCCTCCGTCGGCCACCAGGGCTTCGAGCCCCTCCACCCCCTTAGCGCTGAAGACGATATACGTTTCAGGAAAGGGGATATCGTCTGCCGAGCAGCGCTCCCAGTAGCGGGTGTTCGGCGCATACAAATGCGCGGTGTGGCGTGCGCGAGTCTGCCATGTCTTTCCATCCATGCTGAACTCACCCGCATTCTGGAAGTGATAGTCGAGGGCCCACAACGATCGATGTTGACGCAACGTGCGCCGATGTTCCCGCCGACGCACCAAGTGCACGAATGCAGAGAGGCTCAGCTGCTCACCCTTGGGATGCTTCGGGCGGAAGACACTTGAAGATTTGAGACTACTGCTCACTGCGTGATAGTACATCGTTATTAGAGGGGAACCCATTCTAATATGAATATAGCCATTCATGGGGCATGGTCCTTCCCTTTGACTTTTCTCGACCCGGCTCGCGAGGCCGCTCGGCCTCCCACCCACAAGAACCATAGCGACTCCCATGGCTGTTTGCGCTGTGCCGAGGAAGAACTGCAGGGAGCACTCTCACCTGATTTGCGCGGTCACACAGAATCATCGGGGAGGAACGGTTGTATCGCCAATGGGTGCTGTGCTATAGTCACGAAATTACATTTGGAAGAGAGACGTGAACGACAACTCGACTCGAATCGTGAATGGCGGTGCGTAAAAGGGGCGTCTCTATAGCAAAGGAAAGATGATAAAAACGACATGGGTACAGTCGCTGATGCTGATCTGCTGGCTGGCCACCGGGGCCATAGCGCTAACGAACACCGTGGAGTCGGGTGTCACCAATTCTGCCGCCTCAGAAGCCGCTGCGGTCGCGGCGGTGAACAAGAACGCGCGCGAGTGGAAGAGCGTGAGCGGGGCCACTATTGTGGCGGAGTATGAGGGGACCGACCGCGGCCAGGTAAAATTGAAGGTCCTGGATGGCAGTGTCGTCGCCATACCTCTGTCGCGGCTGAGTGCGCCCGATCAGGCATGGGTCAACGCAAAGGGGGCCAAAGAGGAAGAACCCACCACCGCGAAGAAGCGCCCCAGCAAGATCCTTCTCCCCATCTTCACTTCTGGCGAGTGGGAAAACTATCATGCCGTCTATATATCAAAAAACTTCGACGCGCTGATGGATACAACAGGGGTTGTATACGTCTACCCTAAGGTGAACGGCAAGCGAATCGGTTCTCCCATACGTTGCAGCATGAATTGCTACTACGCCGACACCACCACCAATGTGCATGTGACGAGAGGGCGGCCGATCGAGCGATTGGCCTATGAGCCAAAACCGAGCAAACAGCCCCAACAGATCACGCTTTGCGGAACGCTGACAGACTCGGTGCCGTTCAATCTTACCGTTGCGTTCTCTGACAAAGGCATCAAGGCGTGGGGCTATTGCGATGATCCGTCTGACCTTCGTGATCGCACGCTATTCAGGATCGGTGCCCACATTCCCGCCTCGCACCACTTTACGGATGCGACCCCTCTGGATGAACGGAAGCGCATCCTGGACGGATGGCAGGTGAAGTTTGAGCCGATCAGCGGCAAGAAGTGGTCGTACGACTATAACGACTCGCTCCAGAGCATGGGCGGCTACGCCGAGACCGTCCGGATTTCAGCGCCGGTATACGGCAAGCGCGGAATCTGGTTTGCGGCAGGAGACGAGGAGTTCGCGCCCTTGGTACCGCGTATCTACCCTGGCTTCTGTCCGTGGCAAGGCTATTCTGTCTACCTGCAAAAGAGGAACCCGTCCGACCGATCCGCCAAGCTCTACTTCAATCTCGTCGTCCAGTAAGGACACGCGCTCACGCGAGGCCCGATTGCCGACCACTCGTTGGGCTCAATCATTGCTTTTTCGCCACTTGCGAAGGTCTGGCAGATCGCAGTAGGCGAGCACCCCGGGTAGGATGAAGCTGCGGCAGCCGTGCTGTTCATAGAGCCACATGCGAACCCAATCGGCGAAGCTGGTCATCGGTTCGTGCGTTTCCAGGCGCGCCAGGCGCGGCTCGATTGCTGCGGCCAGCTCGGCATAGAGGCCTTGTCGGCCGTGGGCGTAGACCTCCACATCCCGCTGGTCCACATGCGGCCATTCGGCCACGGCCGCCAGAACGCGCGTGACATCCCACGCCCGCATAGCGCAGAGGCTGTCGTTCAGCCAGATCAAGTCATCGTTGAATTTGTGGATTGCACCGTACGGCTCCTGCGGACGACGCAGTGTCAGCGGGTTCGGCTCACTCCCGCCCACGCCACTCACATTGAGTACCAGCACCGCGCGCCCACCATCGCAGGTCGCACGAATCCACTCCCAATGCCGTGTAAGCGCCTGTGTGCCGTCGTCCCATATCGCCACGGTCACGGGTAGCGTCGTGCCATCGTACCGGAAATGGCGAAAGAGCAGCCCTTCATTCAGGATGCCCTTCTGCGACCACCACATACCCATATCAACGAGCAAATCGGCGGTACGATTCATCCTGGCATAACAGCGCAGGTTTGCCGGCCCGCGTTCACGCCCGGACACGATCCGGCTCTTTAGCCACGCCTGCGCCCGCCGACGCCGTTGGGCTGCCGGCATCGCCCGCCGTTGCCGTTCCAACGTCTTGAGGCGATCCTGGTTCTCGTCATACACCCCGCGCGCCTTCGGCAGCTCGCCACGCACTTGTCCCGATATGGTGCACCACAGGTCCGATGGAGCGATCGACTTGATGCCCTGCGAGCGCACGACCACTTCTTCGCCCAGCAGGTGCTTGGCGAAAAATGCCGCGGCCTTGCGCGCCAGGAATGTCGTGTATTTGTGGGTAGACCGGTCTTCGACCAGCTCCAGGTTCGGTGCGTGCCCGCACAGCTCCCACACGCGGCGACACCGCTCCACCGTTTCGCGCGTGCCCTCGATCGGAAAGAAGTCGTACTGCACGGCCAGCACACAGACTGGCTTGGGGCACATGGCGAGCAGGATGTCCTCGTGATCAATGCCCTGGGCGGTAAGTCCCGGCCAGATCTGCTCGGCATCCTGGGCACCCCCGCCATACATATACGAGCGCCGGTTCATGATGAACGTGGCCGGTGCCGCGGCGGCAATGCGGGTATCGCCCAGCATCATGAGAGAGGTCTGGGTGCCTCCGCCCGAGTTGCCTGTCACGCCTACACGGCGCGGGTCGACTTCGGGTCGATCGCATAGCACATCCACGCCCCGCATGGCGTCGTGCAGGAAATAGCGAGCCAGGGCGTCGCCCAGCAGTAGGCTTTGCGCACCCACATGGTCATGTTCCTGCGTGCACAGCGCAATGGTCGACTCGCCCAGGGCCGGGTCGTGGTAGCCCAGACGTTCGCCCTGTCCGATCGGGTCCTGCGCCAGCACCACCAAGCCGGCCTGCACAAGGTGCCGACAGACGACCTGGTACTCGTCGACATGCTTGCCTTCGGGGTGATGTCCGCAGAGGAAGAGGACGGCACCGCAGGGCGTCGTGATCCCGTGCGGCAGATAGAGGTTTGCCGTGACATACATATTGGGGCGCGATTCGTAAACGAGCTTCTCGATATCAAAGCCCTGCTCCTCGATTCGGCCGACGATTTTCACCTTCAGCGGGGTATCGGATGAAGGCAGCCCACCGAGACCGTTGGCGAGCGCGGCGCGCACCTTGCGCTGGCGCTTTCGCAGGGCCGCGCGTGTCCCAATCGCATCCCTGTCACCGTCGCCGATGGCGAACGCCGCCTCGGAACGGGCATAGACCACCCGCTGCAACTGCGACTTCAAGTCATAGATATAGTTATTGACGGAAGTTGTTTCCAACTGCTTTACGGTTACAACAGCATCCGGCATTCAAATACCCTCCCTCTTCGGGTCCCGCTCACACACTATCCGTGTGGCACACCTATCCCTGCTTCTCAACACGTCCTCGTACAACGACGCCTACCTTGCACGCCATCTTTGCTTGGTTAGTCTAAACGATCCGCTTTATCGATTGGCCGCTTAAGGTCGTCGATTGAGACCAAACCATCCGGCGGTGGTCCTCCCGCCGATTCCCGCCACAGGAAATGCATGGGAAGCTCGCGCAACCGTGCCGGCAGGTCGGGCTGTTCAAGTCGGCTTGTGAGCAATGCAACGATCTCAACGGCGGTCTCTTGGCGACGGCGGTCGGCTGAGGCCAGCGGCGGAAAAAGGAAGGCGCTGATCGGCATGTCGTCGAAGCCAACGAGGGCGACGTCATCCGGCACACGCAGGCCCTGTTCCATGAGCCACGCCGTGATGAGGATCGCGACCTCGTCATTGCCTCCCATGACGGCGTCAAAAGGAAACTCTCGACCAGAGAATCGCGAATCCAGAACATGACGCACATGCGCCGGATCCAGATAGGAGCCCTTCTTGATATCAATAACGGCATGCGGAAGGACCTCCATTCCGCAACGCTCCGATTCATCGAAAAATGCCTCAACCTTCGCGCGGTTGCTGTGGTGCGCGATGAGCATGGCGGGGCGGTGGCGGCCGGTTCGGGCAAAATGACGAGCCGCCTCGCGGTAGGCCCCCAGGCGGTCACGGGTGACTTCGTCGCAGTCCCATCCCAACGGTTGATCACTCACTAGAACCGTTGCCCTGAATTGCGCAACCTGCTCACGCAACCCAGTATACTCCGGCCGGGCCCCCCCGGCAATCTGAATCACGACGCCGTCGAACCCGCGCCGGGCAAACTCTCCTAACATGTCCTCAGACCGCGGATCATCCGGATTGAATTCAGTGATGTACGGCATCAAGCCGTGCTTCTCCAGTTCGGATGCCATCAGACGCGTCTCTCCTGTCGAAACAGGGGTTCCGCCCAACGACCATAACACGCCAATCGTATTGGTGCGTCCCCCGGCCAAACCGCGTGCCATGAGATTGGGGCGATAGTGTATCGTCTCGGCGGCTTTGAGCACGGCTTCACGGGTCGCTTCCGCAACAAGGTGTGGAGCCGAAAAGACGCGCGCAGCCGTGGCCCGACTGACGCCAGCCATTCTTGCTACATCCTCAACGCTGGCACCACCTTTTCGGCGTCGACCAGGGGTTGGTCCAGATCGTTTTCGTGAGGCACCTACGGTCATAATGACATCGCTCTCATTTGATGATAATATGGACTGCGCTCATGCATCAGTCAACCCAAATGGGGAACGAGGAGACTCCATCAGGGGCAGACTTACGATCTATCTGACATAGAGAGGCAGAGCCATCATATGCCGTGCCATGACAGGAATCGTCCCATGTCTTTCCCTTTGGCCCCTCCTCGGTCCGGCCACGAGAGACCGTGGCCCTCCA
>JABMPJ010000147.1 GCA_013203785.1 Lentisphaerota bacterium
CCAGCAGATTTCCTGCCGCAGGCAGGCCCGCCTGTGGCGGGACAGTCTGCCCTCGTTGTCCACTTGAGTACCCCGCCAGGGGACCAATGATCAAATAAATGGTTTTCCGTCGGTCGTCCCGTTGGAATAGCGGGGGATGATGCCTTGGGGGAGGCCTTGGGACAAGGAAAAAATGGTGATGGCGTGGTCCGCGCGGGCCTCTTCATAATTTTATTTACAAGCTATTCCTATCACCCATAATCAAATCCTTATTAGATGGAACATGAGGGAGAGGCGTGATGAGACTACCTGTTCAAGCGGGTGTGGTTTATCTGTGGGCGGTGCTGGCGGCGGGTGGGGTGCGGGCAGATGGAACGGCGTCGCCCACACTGAAGCTGAACGGCCGCCTCATGTTTGACGGTGCGCTGTATGAGAGCGACGATGTTGATCTGAGTAGCGCCACCGAGGTGCGTCGCGCGCGCCTGGCCGCGCAGGGGACGGTCAGCGACGACTGGTCTTTCAAGGGGCAGTTCGAGTTCACGGGCACCGGCTCGGAGATGTTCAAAGACCTCTACATTGCTTACGAAGGGCTTGGCCCGGCCACAACACTTCGGATCGGTCAGTTCCAAGAGTTCGGGAGTCTCGAAGACAGCTCAAGCTCAAAATATATCACCTTTATGGAGCGAGCTCTGCCGGTCACGGCCTTTGTCCCCGCCGAGTGGCGCATCGGGGTGGGGGTTGATACGCATGGCGACGCCTGGTATGCCGGTGCGGGTCTCTTTGGCGAGAGCGCCGGGGAGACGGAAGAGGAGCGGGATGGCATGGGCGCAAGCGTGCGACTGACCGCCGCCCCGCTATGTGACGATGGCCGGACGCTACATGTTGGTCTATGGACGGCCTACCGTACGCCGCGCGGCGACGAGACGCTCCGCATCCGGACCCGTCCGGAGGCGCATGTGGATGACACCCGCTTGGTCGATACGGGTACGATCACGAACGTTAACGCGCAGGTCAGCTACGGCCTGGAGTTGGCTGGCGTATCCGGACCGTTCTCGCTACAGAGCGAGTATCTCGGTGCGATGGTGGAGCGCGACGGGCTGTCCACGGAGTCCTACGCGGGATGGTACGCGACGGCCAGTTGGATCCTGACCGGCGAATCGCGTCCGTATGATCCGCAGAGCGGCACCTTTGGCCGCCTGCGCCCCGCGCATGACGCTGGCGAGGGCGGTAGTGGTGCGTGGGAGATCGTAGCGCGTGTTAGTTCATTGGATCTGGATGACGGAATCCGGGGCGGAACGGAAGACAATGTGACCCTGGGAGTAAACTGGTACGTGAATGCCTATACGCGGTTCATGCTCAACTATGTCAACGTATCCGTCGACCGGGAGGCGAATGAAGCAGAGGCCACTATCGTACAGCTTCGGGCCCAGATTGACTTCTAACGCGCCGGGGCGAGCAAGTGAATGCCCTTGTACGCTCGCTATAGCAAGCGGAGCCTCGTGTGAAACGACGAGTCGTACTAGAACCTATGCAACCGCTGCGCTGCGGCGATACGGGAGGGTAAGGATTCCCTGATGTCCACGCCATGAAGTCTATCCTCGCAACGTCCACGAAGCGAACCATCATCCGTGATCTGCTCGCCACGCTGATCCTGACCCTCATTTTTCTAGGTGTGTCCTTGGGGACCGCCAACTACTGGGTGAGGCGAATCTCGATGGAGCGGGAACTGGGACAGCGGGCCACGGATCTAGCCCATGCGCTGACCGAGGAGATGCAGGAGAATATATGGACCCTCAATGACAGCCGATTGCGGGACCATTTTGACCTGCACTATGGCGAGGTATCCGGTGTGACCTGTGTCCGTATCCTGACCGCATCTAATGGCCCCATCTTCGAGAAGGTGTTCACCGATGAGGAGAACACCATCACGCGTCGCACACCGGTACTGCGCGATGGTGCCCTGGTCGGCTATATCGATGTTTCGCTGAGCCGACAGGGGATGGATGCATTGTTGGCCACCATGACGCGCGCCAGCTCGCTCATGATTCTGGTGGCCTGCCTGACAATTCTGTTGGTCACGACGGCGCTGATGCGACGACTGATGTGGAGTCCGATGCGCGATCTGGTGTACGAGTTGCGTGCGATTGCGCGGGGTGATTACGGGCGAAAGCTGCCGGAGGCCCGCAATCGCGAGCTGGACCTGATCAACCAGGAAGTCAATTCCATGAGCGGTCAGATTGCCGAGCGCACGGATCAACTGAAGCGCGAAATTCAGGAACGTCAGGAGGCCGAAGCACAGCTTCAGAAGCTAAAGGACCGCCTCGAGATCCAAGTCAATGAGCGCACTTTGGCCCTACAACACGCCTATGAAGAGCTCAACCGGGAGACTCGGGAGCGGAGGCATATGCAGAACGAGGTGCTCGAAATCAGCCGCCGCGAGCAGCAGCGCATCGGTCGTGACCTGCACGACGCCCTGGGGCAACAGCTGGCCGGCACCTCGTTCTTGTTGGGCTCGCTCGAAAAACGGCTGCGGGACAAAGCGCTCCCGGAGAGCGATCTCGCCGCTGAGATCGGCGGGCATCTGCGGGACGCCGTGAGCAAGACGCGACATATTGCCTATGGTTTGGCGCCCACCGACATCACCGAAGAGGGGTTGATTGATGGCCTGGGGAATCTGGCCAGTAACATGCAGTCACTCTTCAATATGGAGTGTGCGTTCGCCTCTACCCCAGGCTGCCATGTCAGCGACCCGATTGTCGCGATGCACGTTTATAGAATTGCCCAGGAAGCACTCCACAATGCGGCCAGTCATGGCGATGCCAAGCGCGCCTGGCTCAGCCTTGCGGTGGATGGCAAAAGGGGGGTGCTGACGGTCCGGGACGACGGAACGGGCATGGAGCGGACAGAACCCTCCGTGGGCGGTATGGGCATCCGCATCATGCAGTTTCGTGCCGACACAATCGGCGGTCATTTGAACATGCACGCCAACGAAGCCGGTGGCGTAACCATTACCGCCACCTTCAAGGATGAGCGCCCGGTGTAATGCCGCCAATAAATATCTTGAAGGTACATCCAGCCACAAACGTATCAGAGGTGAGAGCGTTGTGATCGAGGGTCGCTTATGGATGCACTAGGCAGAGATGCCCGGACGGTCTCTCCGAAGGGAGAGCCACCGATGGAGACGATTGTGGCTGAATTTGAAACGCCCCTTTTGCGTTATGCAACGCGTATCCTTAACAACTCCTCTGCGGCCGGGGATGTGGTGCAGAACACCTTTATCAAGCTCTTCCGAAGCTGGCAGCCGGGCATGCACGCCTCGGCCAGCCTGAAGAGCTGGCTCTACCGCGTGACCCACAACGAGGCGGTCGACTATGTCCGCAAGGAGTCCCGCCTCAATGTTCTGCATGAAAGACAGGCCGCCGATCCAACCGTGAATCGCCGCCCGGACGGGCAACATAGCCCCCTATCCCTGACCGAGCAACACGAGCTGGTGCTCTCACTGCTCCATACCCTCCACCCGCGAGAGCAACAGGTGATTCTGTTGCGCTTGGAGGAGGGTCTCTCCTATCGGGAAATCAGTCGCGCCACCGGTCGCAGCGAGGGCAACGTGGGCAACCTCCTGCATCACGCCGTGCGCAAGCTGTCGACCAGCCTGAAGAAAGCGGGGGCCATACCATCATGAATTGCACAGCCACCCAAACCCTCTTGACGCTCTACCTTCTCAAAGATCTGGATGAGGCCACGGTCACGACGGTCCAGGCCCACATCGAACGCTGTGCGGACTGCCGGGCGGCGCTGCAGGATATCGACGCGACCCTCGGTCTGCTGCGCACCGCCCTGGCAGCTCCCACGACGGCACCCGCCCGGCTCGACGCCACGCAGCGCGCCCGTATCCTCTACCCCAGGTTCGCCCCCTCACCCGCAGCGATCAAGGGCGATAGCTGGTTCACACGCCACCATCGCGGCTTGGCCGCCGCCGCGGCGCTGCTTTTTGTCTGCGGTATAATTGGCCTGTTGATGCCGACCGTCAGCTCCTCCCGGTACCGGGCGCTCCGGACGCAAGCTATGGTGATGGAGTACACGGAGGAAGTGACCGAGGCCGGGCAGCTGTTGGAAGAGGCGGTGGACGACTACGCCGCGGCGGATATGTTGGAGGCTCGTGATGACGCAGACGGAGTGATTGCGAACGGGGGACTGACAGATACTAGACCGGAAACCAAAGTGACCTACTATGGATTTCGTGCCAAGAAGCCTGGTTTCTCTGTAGGTCGCCATAGTCCGAGGAGCGATCAGCGGGTCCACCTCGGACTGGACCTGGCCGAGCCCGAATTGGATTCGGCCGATGCACCCAGAGATCGGGTTGCGCCTGAGAAGAAGATCGCAGAGGCCAAGGGGGACGCACTTGAGTACCAGCGGCTACATGATATCGCCCGTGCCGAGGCGGGCAGCGAGATGGCGGGTCGCTACCTGAAGGCGCTTGATGAGCGCCGCAGCCAAATTACGACTGAGCTGGAGCAGATCGAGGCCCTCCCACCTGCTACGGAGGGCGCGGACGACACATTCGTCACTGGTAGTGGACTCCCGACTGGGGCGTCGGGATTAACCAAGGGAGCCGACAAGACGGATCAAGATCGGCACAGGGCGCTCACAGCTCAGCTCAGTACAATCGAAGCGGCCGCACAAAAATGGCAGGCCAAGAGCCTATTGACCAGTCAGCGAAAGGCGGATTACAGCCGACTGGCCGACGCAGGACTGCCACGCGCGGTACGGGAAACAGAGACTCCCCCGCCCGCGGCACCCTTGCCTACGGCAGAACCCATGGGGCCGCCTGACGTTGAAGGCACGGTAGCCGCCAGAGACGACGTATCTCTGCCGGGTGAGGTGGAGTTGCTCAGCCACACTATACAATCGTCCCACGAGGAGTTGCTCGCGGGTATCCCCTCTAGCCCAGAGTTGTCGTCGTCAGATCTCTTCGACCGTGTGGCGATGACTAAGAGTCCTGTTGTTATGCGGGGCATACTGGGTCGCGGCGTTGCTGCCCGCAGCGGGTGGGTCAAGGGGAACCTCGATTCCATCGGTGCAGAACGAAATGACATCATCGAGGTTGATGTCTCGTTCGATGGGGACGCAAAGGAGGGCGAAACAGAAGAGACCTCTCCCAGCAGTCTCAAGTACGGAGTCGCGGATGAGGGTGACGTTGCCATCGCGCCCAAGTATCAGCCCGATGGCAACATGTCGATCCGCGTATATGATGTGGAGCCAGCCCTGAAGCAGCGGCTGGAAGCGGAGCAGAGGAAGCAGAGCAATAAAATCGCCGGTGACTTCATCGCCATCGAGCCGGACGATCGCCTCAGTGAAGGCGAAGAGTTCAAGGCGCTGTTTATAGAGATGGGCGTCGAGTGGCCCAATACCTCAAGTGTGAAGTATGTACCCACTCTCGGAAAGTTGGTCGTCGCCAATACAGCGAAGAATTTGGATGCGTTCGAAGACGGTCTGCAAGAGCTGACTGAGGAAGAGCGGTTGAACCGGGCGGCCGAAGCCGAGGCCAACCGCGCGCGTCAGGTGGCCGCTGAGACAGCCAAACGTGAGAAGCAGGAGGCCCTAGAAGAGGAGGAGCGCCTTCGCTTTACCGCGCACGGCGTCAATCCCTTCGTGGAAGCCGCACTCGAAGCCTTCTCGACCTTCGGGATTGATGTCGACACGGCCTCGTACACCTTAACGCGCAGTCGCATGGCGCAGGGCACACTGCCGCCAGCGGAGGCGGTCCGGACGGAGGAGTTCGTCAACGCGTTTGACTACGACTACGTCGCCCCCTCGCATCGCACCTTCCGGATTTACACCGAGCTGGCGCCCTCACCGTTCGGGCGCGGCTTGCAGATGCTCAAGATTGGCGTCAAAGGGCGTCGCCTCGGACGCGAAGAGCAGCGACCGGCCGTGCTGACCTTCCTGGTGGATACTTCCGGTTCGATGAACGCGCCCGACCGAATTGGCTTGGTGCAGACCTCGCTCAAGCTGCTGGTGGAGCATCTCGCGCCGCACGACCATGTTGCCCTGATCCAGTACGACTCGCACGCGCACTTGTTGCTTGAACATACACCCGCCTCGCAGAAGGCTCGTATTCTGCAGGCAATTGATCGCATGCAGTGCACCGGGTCGACCAACTTAGAGGAGGGCATGAACGACGCCTACCGGTTGGCGGCGAATGGTTTTATCGCCGGTGCCGAGAATCGGGTCCTGCTCCTCTCTGATGGCGTGGCCAATCTGGGCAACACCGCAGCGGAGGATATCCTGAAGAAGGTGGCGGCCTACCGCAAACAGGGCATCTTCTGCTCGGTCTTCGGGGTCGGTTCGGGCCGTTATGATGACACCATGCTCGAAACCCTCGCCAACAAGGGTGATGGGGTCTATACCTTCCTCGATTCCGAGGAGCAGGCCCGGCGCGTTTTCGTCGATGATCTCGCCGCCACTCTCAACACGATCGCCTCAGACGTGAAGATCCAGGTGGAGTTCAATCCGGAGGTGGTCAAACAGTACCGCCAGCTCGGCTACGAGAACCGCCGCCTCCGTAAAGAAGACTTCCGCAACGATGCCGTGGATGCCGGCGAGGTGGGGTCCGGCCAGGCCGTGACCGCCCTCTATGAGTTGGTACCACAGCCCCAACGACTCGCGTCGCAGCAGATCGCCATGCCGCCGCAGAAACTAGCGACGGTGCGCGTACGGTATCGTCGGATTGATAATGGCCGCGTCGAAGAGATTGAGCGGGCGGTTTGGCGACGCGATTGCGTGCCCAGTGTCCGCAAGGCCACGAACGGTTTCCGGCTGGCCGCAGCGGTGGCCGAATTTGCCGAGCTCCTGCGGGGCAGCCCCTATGCCAAGGGGAGCCGCTACGCCGATGTGGCCGACCTGCTGCGCCCGATTGCTTTAGAGCTGCACCTGGATAGCCGTGTCCAGGAGTTGTTGCAGATGGTGATGGCGGCGGAATCAACGCCGCGAGGGGAGTGATGCCGTATGTGGGTTATATGGGTGTGTGAGTATGTGAGCGGGGGGGGCAATGAAGACAAATCATAGTTTGCTGACGGCGATGTTGTTCGTGATGGGGGCGTGCCACGTGGCATCGCCCGCTCTGGACCGCGAGTCGCTGCCGGTCGTGGTGTCTGACTTGGAGCTGGTCGGGGAGATTGAGGGGGAGAACATCAGCTTTGCGCTGACGTTCAACGCCGATGTCGACCAGCGCCATTCGCGACTGGCCCTAGTCAGTGGCGATGTGGCCTATCTAGAAGGAGCGCTACCGCGCAGGGCGGAACTCTCGCGCGACGCATCCACCTACAGTCTGGAGTTCGGACGTTCCGGCAAGCAGCCGGTGGCTTTCTCGTTCGCCAGCCGGCCCATCAAGAAGGGCGAATGGCGCCACACCCGCTTCTCAATCCCCGCCGCCACGGTCCGCAAACTCTCCGTGATCTGTGATCGCAACGACCTGGAAATCACCTTTCCCGGCGCCCTCGATGTGCAGAAGGACACCACCACAGATGGGCGCACCCGTGTCACGGCCCATCTCGGCATCACGGATGTCTTTGAGGTGACCTGGAAACCGGAACTCCGCAAGCTGGATGCCGAACTGGCCGTTACCTGCGATGTCAATGCCATGGCCATAGCGGGTGTTGGGGCGATGCAGCTCGATTCCATCTTTACCTACCGCATCATCCAGGGCTCACTCAGCGAGCTGCGCCTGACCTTGCCGGATGTACATGTGACGCAAGTGCTTGGGCCGTATATCCAGGACTGGCGTGTCGAGGCGACGGACGAGGGCGATGTCCTGGCCGTCCAGCTCAGTCGTCCCCAGGAGGACGTCTACCGCCTGCGCGTCCTGAGCGAATTGCTCCTGCCCAGCTTTCCCGCCATGACCACCATGCCGGTCTTCGCGCCCCAGTCGGTCCTGCGGACCAGCGGGTTTCTGATGCTGGGAACCGACAGTGCCATCAAGCTTCAGATCAACAAGGCCTCCGGTGTGACCCAGGTCGACCCCGCGGCTTTTCCCGACGTCGCGCTCAAGGCGCTGGGCGAGGAGTATGCCCGCCGCCAGCCCGTGCGCAGCATGTTTGTCTATCAGTACGCCAGCACCCCTTACGATCTAGCCTTCACGGCCGACGATATCGTGACCTCTTTAACGGTCGACGACCGTATTGTCGTGTCGCTGGAGGACAATGACCTGGTCTTTGAGGCCGCCCTGGAGGTCGACATCAAGGACGCACCGGCCCGCGAAATCAGCGTGGCCGTGACGTCCGATCCGGAATGGACGGTGACCAGTGTGACCGGCGCGAAAATTGCGGATGCCGATGTGGATGTGCAGGCACCCGTCGCGCGCACGCGCACGATTCGGATTCCGTTTAAACAGAGCGTCTCGGGCACGACGCTGGTCACCGTGCGGATGGAGAGATCGCTGCCTCCCGATCGCGACGCCTTCGACGTGCCGACGCTGCGTGTTCCTGACGCGCGTTCAGAATGGGGCTACCTGGTGGTGGGCGCCGAAACCGGTATCCGGCTGCGTCCCTCGACGGTAGAGGGCCTGCGCGAGGTCCACACCGGTTCGGCACCCATGCAGGTGCCCGGCGCCCAGCAGGCCTTCCGCTTCAAGACGGCCGGCTGGTCCCTCGCGCTGGCGTTGCAGCGCGCGCGCCCCTCCCTCCACTCGGAGGTCTTTCATTTGATATCACTCGGCGAAGGGGTCCTCTATTCCAGCGCCGCGATCTCCTACCACGTCGGGGGTGCCCCCATCCAGGAGGTCAAGGTACACGTGCCCGCCGTGATCGAATCAGTCGAGTTTACCGGGGCCGATATCGAGGGGTGGACCCGCGACGGTGAAATGTGTACCGTGCGCCTACAGTCACGTATCATGGGCGACTACACGCTTCTGGTGACCTACGACCGCCAGTTCGCTTACGAGGGTGCCACCATACGCGTGGGCGATATTGAAACCGTTGGCACCGACAGTGAGGTCGGGTACGTCGTGGTGGCCAGCGCGGCCAGCCTGAAGCTGAGCGAGGCCGAGGCCCGGCCGGACTGGCTCTTTGCGATCGACCGTATCGAGATCCCGTCGGCCTACGCCGCCACGGTGACCGATCCGGTCATTGCGGCTTACAAGTATGTGCGGGGCCCCCATCCCGTAGCCCTGACGGTCGAGCCGTTTAAGACTGAGTCGCTGCTCGAGCAGCTTGCCGACTACGTTCAGCTCGCCACGCGCATCAGTCGCGATGGCGAATCGGTCACCACGGTTGACTATTTTATCAAGAATGCCACGCGCCAGTATCTGGTGGTTCGGCTGCCCGAGGAGGTCGACCTCTGGTCGGTGCGCCTGGTGGACGACAATGGAGTCAAACAGGACCTCCTGCCGCAGAAGAGCGAAGCCGGGCTCCTCATTCCGGTGAGCCGCCCGCCCGATCCCAATACCGCCCTCCATCTCGAACTGGTCTATGCGCAAAACCACGGCGAGCTCGGATTTTGGCGCGGTGGCGTCAAGGGGCTCTCCCTGTCGGCCCCGGCCCTCACGCAGTCGCACGCCACCTTCGCGCGCTGGACGGTAGGGGTGCCCGATGCGCTGGCGATCGCCGGCACCAGCGGCAACATGACCACCGCCCATCGGCCTGCCCGCGGGGGCCTGCTGGATATCGTGCGCCGGACCGCCCGCATCGGCCGTGCCGTCGTGGATGGACCGGGGGGCTGGACCCTGTCAGACGCCGTCTCGCTCAAGCGCGACAACATTCACAAGGGCGAGTACACGCGCACGGTCAATCTCTCTGACGACGGTGCCCTCTATCTCAAGCTGCGCGTCGTGCCGCCCTGGATGGGTAGCGGCGGTTCCGGGCGCCTGCTTGTGTTGCTCGTGCTGTCCGGCCTGGTTGTGTCGGCCCGTGGACTCCGTCAGGGCGGCTCCCGCTTCCTCGCGGCCCTCGGTCTCACGCTTTTCGTAGCAGGCCTCGCCCAGTCAACGGCGGGACGCTCGATCCTGGCTGTGGCCCTCTTTCTCTTCCTGCTCTACTGGGTCATTGGGCATTTGATCATCCGGCGGGGTGCCCGCCTGATGCTGAGGCTCATGAACCGGAAATGCGCCCGGCGCGACGCCAGGGCGGCCGAGGCGGCCAACGAGATGCCGCCGCCCTGGGAGTATGACACACCGCCCCTGCCCGATGTCTCCTCGGATGACCCGGCTGATGATGCGCCGCGCTCCGGGGGGGCGACGATCCAGTGGCTCCTGGCCATGGCCCTGCTGATCGGGGGCCTCCTGAGTGGCCTCGCCTCCGAGCCGACCATGGAGCAGGACTGCATCCTGCCCCCACCGCTCCCCGTGCCAACCATGACGGCCGTGGATCTGAAGATTGAGGGACCCGTCATGTCGCGTGATGTGGAACAGAGCGCCGCGCTTCAGATGCGCCTTGAGTTCACGTTGGAGGAGCCGGGGCGCATTCCACTCCTTCCTGCCAATGCCGTCTTGACACGTTTTGATTCGGATGACGACGACCTGGAGATCTTGCCCGGACCCGATGGGTACCTCCTCAATGTCAAGCGGCACGGGGAGTACGCCGTGACGATCGAGGCCCATCTGCCTGTGCTCGAACAGAACGGGCAATGGACGTTGCCGCTCCAGATACCGCAGGCCCTCCGCAACCATATGGAACTGCGGCTGCCGGAGAGCGGCCTGGATGTGGCCGCACCTTCGGCCGTACGGTTCGTGAGCCGCGAAGAGGAGGGTATCACGATCACCGAAGCCGTCTTCGTGGCGGGTGGCCACGTGGAGGTGACCTGGCGACCCCGCGTGCGCAAGACCAAGTTGGAGGCCGCGGTATACTACTGCGACGTCACCACGATGGCCCTGCTCCGTCCGGGCGTGATTGATCTGAGCAACGTGATTCGTTTCCAGATCGCCCAAGGCGAGATCAAGGAGATGAAGGCTCGTATCCCGGCCGGGATGACCGTGACGGCCGTGCATGCCAGCGGGCTGGCTACGTGGAGCTTTGATCCGGGCACCGCGATGTTGGAGGCCATCCTGGAACAGCCCGCCGTAGGGGCTCTTAATGTCACGGTCGTAACGCAGGTGGCCAGTGATGGGTTGCCCTACGCCGCGACGATTGGTGTGCCGGCCGTGGCTGGTGCGGCTCGTCAGCGTGGCGTGCTGGCCTTCAGCGCTCCTGATTCGATGCAGGTGCGTGTCTCGGATAACCAGGGGCTCAACTCAATGAATATTGAGGATTTCGAGTCGCTCGTGGTCCAGGTGCCGCCCTCCGCCGCGACGCGGTCGCTCACCACCCGCCGCGCCTACCGCTACAACCAACCCGAAACGGTTAGCGCCCGCGTGGAGGCGGAACAGGTGCTGCCCGAGTTGCGCGTGGTGGAGTCCGCCACCCTCTCGATTTCGGACGAACGCGTCGTGCTGGCCACGCGGCTGGCCTTGACCGTATTGCGCTCGGGGGTCTTTGCCGTGACGCTCGATCTGCCAGCCGATTTCGAAGTCGAGACGCTCACCGGTGCGGATGTGGATCATTGGGACGAGGTCACGCAGCCGACGGACGATGACGCGCCCCTGGCGGACGGCACCCAGCGCGTTGTGGTGCATTTCAACCGACAGATCGTGGGTGCCACTGACCTGAACATGGTCATGGCCCGCACGGAGAAGGGCGTCGAGGCCAGTGTGGTGGTACCGCGGGTGCATATCGTGGCCGCGCGCAAGCACACCGGACGCATCACGGTCTCATCTGAGCGCGGTATCCGCCTGATGGTGGCTGATCAACGTGGGGTCGATCTGAAGAAGGCCAGTGAGGAAGGCATCCGGCAACCCGGCGTACTGGTGTTCGACCTGTTGCGCCCAACCTGGTCGATCACGCTTAAGGCCGAAGTCATGGCGGCGGTGGTGACCCCTGAGGTGCTACAGTGGACCGACCTCGCGGACGGCATGCTTCAGACGCGCGTCTTCATTCGGTATAAGATCGAGAATGCCGGGGTGAAGAGCTTCCAGCTCAAGACCCCTGAACCGGGTATTCCGCTGACAGTGACCGGCCGGAGCATTGCGCGTGTGCACGAAGTCGATCACGAAGAGGGCCTCTGGCAGGTCGATCTGCACGGAAAGGTTGAGAACATCTACCCGCTCACCGCCAGCTACCAACTGCCCTACGATACCGCAGCCCAGGCCGTAGCGCTGCGTCCGCTCGAGACGGTCGGGACTGAGGATCCGCGCGGCTACTTGGTCGTGACGTGCGGCGGGCGGGTGCAGGTCGAGCCGACCGGCACGACCCAGGGCCTTAAGGTGGAGGATCCGCGCAATGTGCCTTCTGTCTTCGGGGCGGGTGAGCTATCGGATGCGATTCTCTGTTACCGGACGCTGAGGGCCGATTACGCTCTCGACCTGTCGGTCGTGCGTCACGATGCCGCCGGGGTATTGCCGGCGCGAATTGACAAGGCGCGTATCCGTTCGGCACTTTCGACCGGTGGAAAACTGCTGACACAGGTCTCATTGGATCTGACTGTGCGCAGCTTGCGCTTCCTCAAGTTCGAGCTACCACACAAGGATGACAACCTGTGGGCCGCTCTGGTCAACGGGCGTGAGGTGTCGGTCTCACGTGACCAGGGCCGCTACTGCATTCCGTTGGAGGAAGAGGAGGAAGCCGGGCCGACGTCGGTTGAATTCATCTACGCCGGTTCGGCCGACAGCGGCGCGCTGAGTCGGCGGCGCGAGTATCGTGCGCCCCTGTTCGAATTGCCGCAGGAGGGGATTGAATGGGAGTTCTTTGCGCAGCCCGGTCTAAATTACTACGGCTTCGGCGGGAGCATGGAGTATGTGCCCAGCCGGCAGTGGGGCTACGAGGTCTTTGACTCCGATTCCTATCGTCGCAGGAACAAGGAACGGCAGGCCGGTAGCATCAAGAAGGCCAAGTTCGAACTGGATAACGCCGGTCAACTTCTGATTGCGGGCGATCAGAAGCAGGCGCGCAAGGCCTTTGAACAGGCCCTCAACTATTCGCAGGGGCAGGCCGATCTGAACGAGGATGCGCGCGTGCAGCTGCGTAACCTGATGAAGCAGCAGGTCAAGATCGGCCTCATGAATCGTCGTGATGTGATTCGGTATAGCCAGAATATCATCGATGAAGATGCCCAGCAGATGGAGATACCTCAGCAGGGCGAGGCGGTGCAACAAAACGCGCAGCAGTACCTTGATCGGATCGAGCAGCGTCTCTCTGTGAAGGATCGCGCCGCGCTTGAAATCGTGGCCAACAAGATGATCGATCAGCAGGCCGCCGCCGCCGGCGTGGTGACGGCGATTCGTGTCGCGATGCCCGAACACGGTATGCGACTTACCTTCAGGCGCCCTCTACAGACGGATCCGACCGATCCCCTGACGGTGTCATTCAAGGTAGGCCGCGGTGGCCACGTTCATCGTCTGCTTTCACTCTGGCCGGCAGTGGCGCTGTTCGGTTTGTTGTGGTGGGGCCTGGCACGGGGGAGAAGCGGGCGTAGGGGGGAACGGAAGAGGATTGGCGTGTAGAAGCACGTGTACGAGTACGGTTCCCATGCACGTACTCGTACACATACTCGTACACGCCAATCCTCCCCAGCAGACGACGAGTCTCCTCAACACTTCCGCAACGCCAGCGCAAACACACTGACCCAGGGGAGGGTCTTGACGTCGCCGGCATCGATGGCGGTCTCGATCTCGTCGCGGGTGAGGAGCAGGAACTCCTGCGGCTCAAGGTCATCGGAGTCGACCTCGCCTACGAAGGTCGCGTTACGCGCCAAAAAAAAGTGGGCCGCGCCCACGCCACGGCTGGAATCCACCGGAAAGCTCCCGAGAAAGGTCCAGTCATCGGCCATATAGCCGGTCTCCTCGCGCAATTCCCGCTCGGCCGTCTCTCGCACCGAGTCTCCCGGCTCAACGTAGCCCCCCACCGGAGCGATAGATGTGCCTTCGATCGCATATTTGGTCTGCCGGAAGCAGATGAAACGGCCCTCCGCTGTGACCGCCACCACATTCACATAGTCTGGTGCGATCACCCAGGGCCAGTCATCAATCACACCATGTGTCCCTGTATCGATCCTGTGCTGTTCAATTTTGAGATACTTGCTGTGATCCAGGATCATCTGTCGCGACAAGGTTTGCCATGGTTTCATCTACGCAGTGAACAACGATCGTAACCAAAATACCAGTCGGTTCTTCACTTGAACTGCTCGCGGCAACTGACTAGAGTCGGATCCGGTTCATGATTAAGCGAGGATCGGCCACATGACTAAAACGCACAT
This sequence comes from Lentisphaerota bacterium, assembly GCA_013203785.1. Taxonomy (GTDB): domain Bacteria; phylum Verrucomicrobiota; class Kiritimatiellia; order UBA8416; family JABMPJ01; genus JABMPJ01. Next base: position 14,260 of record JABMPJ010000147.1, read on the forward strand.
GGAGCGAAGGAAGTTCTTCCGGCATCCCACCAGGGTGCCGATTGAGTGTCGCCTACAGGGGCATAACGATTTCCGCCCGCACGAGATGCGTGATGTGAGTCACGGCGGGATTGCCTTTGTTTCAGATCATCCCTACGAGCTGGGTGATATAGTGGAGCTACAGTACCCGACCTTGTCGCACCCCGAGACGGTCTGCGGTATGATCGTCTGGACGGTCGAGACCGGGGGCTGCGACTGTGGCCACCATATTAACGGTCTCTCGTTCAGCGATGAGTCTGCTCGTTTCCACGGCCGCATTGTGGAGCAGATATCGTGTATTGAGGCCTATCGAGGCGAGCAGCGCGAACAGCACGCACGCGAGCTCTCCCATCGCGCCGCCGCCGCCGAATGGATTGCCGCCTACGCCGACAAATTTCCTGCCTGATGCGCTCCCGATGGTAGCACCCAATACAGTGGGCGTATCCCTTGCCCATGTGGGCGATCAGTCGTATTGGGCCAGCGCCGCCCTGATTTCGTTATGAACCATGGTCACAAGCGCCTTGGGGGTGAGGGGACGAGCGTGGCTGCCCCATGAGAGGACCCAGTCTCGGACCTCTTGCAGATGGCGCGTCCGGAAGCGAATCTCGATGGCTTCATCGCCGCGTGCGAGGATGGTCTGGTCGGGGTGCCAGGTCCGCTCACGGATGTAGGGTGCGGCTTTGGCATCAAATCGGATCGCCACACCGTACTCCTTGCTGTCCCACCGTATCCCAAACTGATCGCTTGTAAGGGCCTGCTCATCATAGGCCTCGGGCAGGTCGAAATGCTCCGCCTCAAGCGTCGCGCTGTGTATCCGCGAGACGGCAAAGGTTCGAATGCCTTGGCTGCGATGGCAGAGTGCGAGCAGGTACCATTCACCACGATGGCTGACCAGATGATAGGGGTCGATCGCCCGGTCGCCGGGCGCACGTCCCACCGCGGCATAGTGGATGGCAAGCCGACGATTCTCTCGCATGGCAATCGCCACGGTCTCCCACACCTCGGGTCGAATAGCGGTGATCGGCTCGGCGAAGACGGTCACGCGACTATCCAGCCAAGCGGGATGGACTGAGACGCGGTCGGGCAGGGAGTCCTCAATCTTGTTGAAGACCGAGAGTAGCCGCGCATGTAGGGGCGTGTTGCGGAAGGCGCGCAGCGCCTGCTCGGCTACGCAGACAGCAAAGAGGTCACTCTCGCTGATCGAGATGGCTGGCATATGGTAGTTCGGCTCAGTGTAGGCAAACCCGAAATGAACAGGATCGTAGGCAATCGGCGCGTTCAACTCGTAGCGCAAGTAGTCGATGTCACGCTGAATGGTCTTAGGAGAAACCTCCCACTCGGCCGCCAGCGAGCGGCAGTTGGGATAGTTGGCTCTGCGAATCTCGCGGTCGATGAAAAGCAGACGGCGATACTGAGGCTTGAATTTGGCCATGGGGGCTCCCAAATATTTCTTACCCTAGGACATTATATGTCCTACCCTGTGTTGTACAGTCGTAAGCGTAACGATAGAGGAGGGTATCATGAGACGCAGGCGACAAAACCAAATGGTCGTGGATGGGGTAGTGGCGTGGACGGATGGCCTGCGCTGGTGGCAGCTGCCCAAAAAAATGGAAAGGACGCATCGGGGGGCAATCCGACACGTCCTGCTGATGCTGATCTAGGCCGTGCCTAGAGGTGGGCGTCCAGTTTGGCTTTGAGGGCGTCCTTGTTCATGGCGCCCACCATCTGCTCCTGCACCACACCGTCTTTGACGATGAGGAGCGTGGGAATGGAACGGATACCGAACTGGCCGGCGAGCGGTTGGTTGCTGTCGACATCGACCTTCGCGATTTTGATCTGGCCATCCATTTCGTCGGCCAACTGATCAAGAATGGGTGCGACCGCGCGGCAGGGACCACACCATTCTGCCCAGAAATCAACCAGTACGGGAATGCTACTGTCCATTACTTCGGTCTGCCAGTTGTCGCCCTCGATATGCACGATTTTATCATTTGCCATGATGGTCTTCCTCCTACTGAGTGGGGTTGTCTAATTGATAATTTTGCCCGGCCATGAGAGGGCGGGTCCGTTTTTCCATGAGGAGAGCTGTGTACCTGAGGTGTCGGGGCCCACGGCTTGGGCGGCCAGCATATAGATCACGGTACACAGCACCAGTGTCGCGGCAACGGCGAGCAGTGCCCAGGCGACTCCGGGCTCATCGGAGGCTTCCTCAAACGGTTCGGGGGGCATGAGTCCCCGACCCGCAGGTGCCGCGACTGGCGAGGTTGACAAGGCGGGTGCCCCGCCTGCTGCCTGAGGGCGTTTGACGCGGATTGTCTTCTTTTGCGTCGGGGAGTTGTCCGCGAGGTCGAGGGGGAGATTGTCGAGCCGAGCAGTCTCGCCCAGTGTCCCGCCCTCGCTTGCTGCCGAGCCCTTGTTAGGCTTTGCCGTGGCGGCATCGGCGGAGCCAGGGCGCTTAATCTTGATGGTCTTGGGCCGAGCGGGATCTGACGTCTCCCCCGCCTCATCCGAGATCTTATCGGCCGTGAGGGCTTCCTCAAGTGGGATGCGGGACGTCTGGCGTTTTGCCGCGTCACCGTGACTCTCGTCGGCCATATCCGTCAGGGGAAGCGTAATGCTCAGGGGCTGTGTGGACCGGATTTTTGGGAGCGGGGCGGCAGGTTTTATTTTGATGGTCTTGGGCTTCTGGCCGTCCACCGCTGCAAGCCCATCCTCCTTAGTCAGCTTCGCTGATCCAAGAGGAATCCGAGCGGTCTTGCGCTTGGTGTTGGCCTTGATAGGGCCGGTCTCGCTGCCCGGGAGCGAGGGTGGCTTTGGATCAGCAGGCTTCTCTTCGGCCTCGGGTGCAGGTGCCGGGGGCAGGTCGGGCGGTGGGGCGACAAGAGTCGGTTTGGGCTTGAGCGGCTGCAATCTGATCGCTGGGGTACCCCTGCTCGGTGCGGCCGCTGGCGCGGGTGTTGGTGCCTCTGTCTCAGTGGGCTCGACGGGCGCGGGGGCCGGTTTTACAACCAGGCGAGAGGTTTCCTGCTTGGGCGCCGAACCTGGTGTGGCCACCGGTTCTTTTTTGAGAATGCCCTGTTTGCGCAGATTAAGCTTCGGCGGCAGTGCGGGTGCATCCGGTATGTCGGAGTCATCGGCCATAGTCAGTCTCCCAGAAAATCGCTGCCACTATATCCTCTTGCATTGGCCGGCCGCAAGGCCGAAGGGTCAGACCTCCATGATTTCCAGGTCCTTGGATTTAAGGCTATCATCGATGGTCATAATAGAATCATCGGTCAGTTTCTGAATCTCCTTGAGCGCTTCATCGCGGCCATCTTCAGTGATGGTCCCACCTTTTTGGAGGGCCTTGGCGTGGTCGTTGGCCTCACGCCGGACGTTGCGGACCGCAATGCGCGCATCTTCGGCCATGCGCCGGGCGACTTTGCCAAGCTCGGTGCGGCGCTCTTCGTTGAGCTCGGGAATCGGCACGCGGACGACGCGACCATCGTTCATGGGCGTCACGCCCAGATTGGCGGCCAGAATGGTCTTCACAATCTCGGGTAAAGCCGTGGGGTCGTAGGCGTTGATCACAATCAGGCGCGGCTCAGGGGTTGAAATATTTGCCAATTCGCGCAGGCGCGTGGGCGTTCCATAGTAGGGGATCTGAAGATTCTCGACGAGAGCTGGCGAGGCCTTGCCCGTTCTAACGCCGGAGAATTGCTCCTGCAGGAATACCAGGGATTTCTCCATCTTGTCTTCGCAGTCGAGCATAACGTCTTCAATTGATTCCATTGTTTCTCTCCCTATTCACCTTATGGTTGAACTTCAATCGCGCGTGCCCTCTCTCAGGCGCCCACGATGGTGCCGACGCGCTCGCCGGCCACAATGCGCTCCATAACGCCAGCCTCGAAGAAATTGAACACGATAATCGGGATATGGTTCTCGCGGCAGAGCGAGAAGGCGGCGCCATCCATCACCTTGAGGTTTTTGTGCAAGGCTTCATCGTAGGTCAACGTATCGTAACGCGTTGCGGTGGGATCCTTGACCGGATCAGCGGAGTAGATGCCATCGACTTTGGTGCCCTTCATGAGGAGATTGGCCCCGAGTTCGCTGGCGCGCAGAGCGGCAGCCGAATCTGTGCTGAAATAGGGGTTGCCGGTACCGCCGCCAAAGATCAGAACGCGGCCTTTGTGCAGGTGGCGTAGTGCTCGGCGCAGGATAAAGGGTTCGGCCACCTTTTGCATGTCGATTGCGGTCAGCACGCGGGTATCCATGCCGTTGTGCTCAAATCCGTTCTGGAGGGCCAGGGCGTTGATGATGGTGGCGAGCATGCCCATATAGTCACCGGAGGTGCGATCAATGCCCCCCAGCTCGCCGCTGATGCCACGAAAGATGTTGCCGCCGCCTACAACGACGGCCAGCTCGACCCCCATTTCGACGACGGTCTTGATCCGCTTGGCAATGCCGTCCACGATCTCGGGATCAATGCTCAGGCCACTGGCTTTGCTGCGCAGCGCTTCGCCACTCAGTTTGAGGAGAATACGTCTGTATTTGAGTGGTGGTGTAGTGCTCATGGTGTGGCCCCATTCCTCGTCTATGCGTTGCCCCCAGGGCTCTGCCTGCTATCTGTGGAGTACGCTAACGCAAAAGGACTGGGGCGTAAAGCAGAAGCCGGTTCACAAAAGCCGTTGGCACGCAAGGCTCGATAGCGCTATGCTTTGGGTAACGATGTCAAACGAACTCCAACTTGACCATTTGCGCGGCGTACTGATTCGGCTCGAAGAGACGCTGATCTTCGGCTTGATTGAGCGGGCCCAGTTTCCGCACAACCCGCCCGTCTATGTTCGCGGTGCTATGGAGGGCGCATTAGCCGACGAGAGTCTGCTTGAGTTCGTCTTGCATGAGGCCGAGCGGGCCCACGCCAAGGTGCGTCGCTACACCAGCCCAGACGAGCACCCCTTCTTTGATGATCTCCCGGAGCCGATCCTACCGGTCATGGTCTACGCCGAAAACCCACTGCATACGCACCGGGTTAATCTGAACCAGCGTCTCCTGGCACTGTACAGCCGTGAGCTGGTGCCCTTTATTTGCCGTGAGGGCGATGACGCCAATTACGGCTCCTGTGCGGTGATTGATGTGCAGCTGTTGCAGGGCTTGTCAAAGCGGATTCACTACGGCATGTTCATCGCCGAGAGTAAGTACCGCGCTGAGCGGGAGCGCTATGATGCCATGATTCGGGTTCGCGATGCCTCGGGCCTCGAAGCGGCCATTACGGCCTGCGAGGTGGAAGCACTGCTCTTCGAGCGCGTGCAACGGAAGGCGGCGGCCTACAGCCGTGAACTGGTGGCGGCGGGCGAAAGGAGCATTGACCCGGACAAGGTTCAGGCCATTTATCAGCGCTGGATTCTGCCGCTCTGCAAAGAGGTCGAAGTGGCGTACCTGCTCCAGCGCCTTGACGGCTGACCTGTCACTGGATAGCAGCTAGCGTGTTTCGTACGCTTTTGGGATGGACCGTGGGCACAAGAAATCAGTCGAGGTACCATGTCTGATATCAATGAGAAAGCACTACAGGAAGAATACGGCGAGGAGATCCGTACGACGGCCTTCCGCCACGGTCGCCTGCTGGCGGGTGTGGGCCTACTGGTCCTGAGCTATATGTTCATGCATGACTTTTTCGTCATGAACGTTGGGCTCCTCGCTGCGGCCCGGCTGATTGGGATCATCCCTGCTGTGGTGTATTTGGTTCTCTCTTTCTCGTTCCTTCCCCGTCGTCGCCACCTTGCGGTTCCGGCTCACATCACCTTGCTGTCCCTCATCATGATTTCATCGGGGGTCTTCTCCTGGGGCCTGTTTAGGTCCCATCTTGAGGGGGCCGCCTACGGCGCGGCGGGCACCATGCAGGCGTCAGTGCTCGCTGTTTTTGTCTTTGGAAACGGCGTGCGGCGCCACCTCTGGGCGATTGTGATCGTGCCCCTGGCCCTGACGTTGATGGCCATATTGATCTGCTGCGCGCCCTCGCGTGTGGAGCTGACCCTTTTCATGACGCCCTTCATCACGGCGATCTGCGTGGTGGCGGCCGGCATCTCGCAAGATCGCATGGGCTACGAGCGCTTTCGGATGGGCAAGCAGGTGCAACAGCATAAGGACGAGCTGGAGGACAAAGCTGAAGCATTGCAGCTGGCCAACAATGAACTTCAGCAGTTCGCCAGTGTGGTTGCGCATGATCTTAAGGTGCCGCTGCACTCGATTCAGAAGGCCCTTGAGAAGATGGATGGAGGCGGTGCCCTCGGGGTGACCCCAGGGGCATTTCATCTGAGATGAGTTAGTGCAGGCCTGGTTGCGTGACACGATAAATGACTGGACGTGGTAATATGGTTTTGCTACACCTGCGGCATGAAACGACACAACTTTGCCGATGAGCC
>JABMPJ010000148.1 GCA_013203785.1 Lentisphaerota bacterium
AGTCCGGCGATCGCGATCGAGCAGCGCGGCGGCGGGCTGAACCCGCGCTCGACGGTGGCGACGGCGACCGAGATTTACGACTACCTGCGGGTGCTGTGGGCGGCGGCGGGGATTCCGCACGATCCGGCGACCGGCGAGCGGCTGGAGCGGATGAGTTCGGCGGACATCGTCAACGTGCTGGCGGCGATGGCGGAGGGGACCAAGGTGGTGCTGTTGGCCGCGTTGCCGAAGGAAGAATTGGGGGATCCAGCGCGGTTGTTGGGGGACTTGCAGCGGCAGGGTTACATCCGGGTGCGGGTGGATGGCGAGGTTTTGGAAATCGAGGAGGCGGCGGCGAAATGGCCGGAGTTTCCCGCGGCGGTGGAGATCGTGGTGGACCGCTTCGGGGTGCGGCCGGGCGTGGAGTCGCGCTTGGCGGACTCGGTGGAAACCGCGCTGCGGTTGTGCGGGGCGGAGGCGCGGGCGGCGATTCAGGACGTGGGTTCGGATGGCTGGCGGGATTTGGCGTTTCAGACCTCGTATCGCAATCCACGCACCGGCTTCGTGGTGGAGGAACTTTCGCCAAAACATTTTTCCTTCAATTCCCACCTCGGGGCCTGCGAGGCGTGCGAGGGACTGGGGACCGAGATGTTCTGCGACCCGGCGCTGTTGGGCGAGGGCGAGGATGCGGAGAAGACGCTGAAACGCTATCGCGAGGCGAAATCGGAAATCACTCGCCGCAAGCTGGCGAAGTTCATGGCGCACCGGCCGTGCGGAGTTTGTGAGGGCCGGCGGCTGAAGCCGGAGTGGCTGGCGGTGAAAATTCAGGGAGGGGGGAACATCGAACATCGAACGCTCAACATCGAACATCGAAGGGCGCTTCGCACGGACCTTTGTCCTTCTCTGTGATCTATGGAGCAAACGGCTTGATAATGGGAACGTGCAAGTGGTGCTTCGTGAGCAAACCTTGCCCCATTCGATGTTCGATGTTGGATGTTCGATGTTGGACGTTCAAAATGGTCTGCCCACGCAATGTAGCGAAGAACCCCCATAATCCACATAACCCATTCTGGTATAAGTGGTTGCGGAATACACCAACATCACCACAAAAACTATTTTGCACTTTTTTCATTTTTTTTCCGGAAATGGGGGGTACTTGCTGCTTCAAGGGTGTGTAGGACAGAACAGCAACCAACCAAAGGAGGACGATATGAGTTCAATGAATCGTGTGTTCCTGGCGGGGAACTTGACCCGGGACCCGGAGCTGAAGCAGACGGGCAGTGGGCAGGCGGTGGCGGATCTGGGCGTTGCCGTCAGCGAGAAATACAAGAACCGTGAGGGCGAAATGGTGGAGCGGGTCTGCTTTGCCGATGTCGTTGTGTGGGGGCGGCAGGCAGAAACCTGCGAACAGTATCTCACCAAGGGCGCCGCGGTACTGGTCGAGGGTCGTCTGCAGCTCGACCGGTGGGAGACGCCGGAGGGCCAGCCGCGCTCCAAGATGCGCGTCTGCGCCCAGCGGGTGCAGTTCATCGGTCGTGGACGGGCCGTGTCCGAAGCGACAACCGATGACGCACCCGCCGTGGCCCAGGCCGCCGTAGCCGCTGAAGAGAGGGAGGACCTCCCCTTCTAGGACGTCATCGCATCACAAACCAACCAAAACCGATACAACCAAGGAGATTAAAATGAGTGACACGAATGAGACCACGACACAGGCCACCTACAGCAACCAGGGCCAGATTGCCTTCTACCACGCCAACAGCAAGGGCAGCGGGGCCGCGCTGCGCTTCGAATTCAAACCGCCCACAGGCCGTCGTAACGGCTGCTTCTTCATGGAGATGGCGCAGCAGAAGACGCCCGCCATCGGGGCAGCGAAGAATCGTACCGCCGCGACCTTTGACTGGGAACACAAGGCCACGGTGAAGCTGAGCTTCATGGATGTCTGCGAGACCCTGGCGGTGCTGCAGCAGAAGCAGCCCAGTCTGGGTTCGAACGGCAAGGGGCTCTACCACGTCAATGGTGAGATGGATACTCTGATCGGCCTGCGCACCAATACGGAGCGCGAAGGTTTTACGGTCGGCATCTCACGCAAAGACAAACAGGGCAACCAGATCTTCAAGGGACACTTCCTGCTCTCCCCAACCGAGGCCATCGGGTTGGAGGCCATTTTCTCCGCGGCGCTCTTCTATATGGCCTTTGGCCAGAGCGTTGCGGAGGCAGCGTAGGGTAGAGGTCGGCAATCGGAAGGCAGGGCCTCGGCTGACATGCATGCAAGACCGCAACTGAAAGCCACACTATTGCATTGCATCACAATGTATTATGCCGTCAACTGTACCCCACCATGGATCGGCGCATGACAGCTTGGGACGAGTGGAAGGAGCGCTGCGCGGTGGCGCTCTGCTCGCCCGAAGCCCGGACGACCCTCCAGACGTTCGGGGGGATGCGATTCCGCACCCTTGCCCAACGCTGTCTGCCGCTGATCAATGTCACGGAACTCTCGGCCGTGACCCTATCGGACGGGGACGCCTGGCATCTACTCGAACGACACATGACACTGCCCGACGCCATCAACGGCAAGGCCTATAAGCAGTGGCTCTTTGCTCGCCTGGAGGGTTCCGCCGACCCGCCCTTCGATATCATACAGGGCGGTGCCACCCTCCTGATGCGCTGGGTCGTGCGCGAACACCTTCGCAGTGAGTATCTGCCCTCTAACCATCTCTCGCTCGACCATCCACCCGCCTCATCCCCAGCCGCCACGCCCCCGCTTTCCGAGTTGCTGCCGGGCACTGTTGATGCCCGCTGCGTAGTTGAGCAGCGCGAACTGGAGCGGCTGGCCGCAGAGGAGGCCGCCAAGCAGTTCACCGATCTGCCGCGGCGTGCGCGCCTGGCCCTGGTGGCGCGCCATCTCGACATCCCCCTGACGGACCCGCGCCTTCTGGCGCATGCGGAGTGTCGGCGCAGCGCCATGCACGAGGCTTACCGCCGTGCGGCAACTCAGACCATTGACCGCCTGCGAGCGGATCACCCCAATGATGATCCCGCCACGGTCACCGATCTCGCTCTACTAACCTTTGAGGTCCTCACGCACCTCTGTTTCGCCTGGGCCGTCGAGGACGACAGCTACCATGATCTGATCTCGGACCGTCCACGGGCCAACGCCCTGGAGAAGGCCCCCGCATGACCCTACCCTCCATCACGCGGCTCCCTGCGACCCCAACTGACCGACAGCGGCTGGCCGATTGGATAGCCGAGTGGACTCTGTTGCTGGCCACCGAAAGCAACGGTGAGTTAGAGACCCCGCCCGCCACGCGGCCCTCGCTGCAGCTCCATGTCTTGAGTGATGCCGCCCCCATCCAGACTGGCGATATTCGTCTGCTCCATCCGGAGATCGAACCTACGGCCCTGCGCTATGTTGCTGTGGTGGCACCGCACAGTGCCACTGCCTGGACAGTGCTTCCCTTCGGACTCCTCTCCGAACCGGCTACCCCGGACGAGATACGAACCGATCGCACTCCGCCCCCCCTACGCGTGCTCTGTCCCTGGAATCGACTGCAAATCACGACGGCACACCTACAGCGCTGCTGGTTGGCGGACCAGCTCACACCAGAAGAGGCGATGTGGTTGGGTTCAGCCCTATCGATGCATGGAGAGCATGCCCCTCATCCACCTGAACGGACCGGGCCCGCCTTGCGGCATCCGCTGGACCCCCGCCACGACTATCGCGCCCGTGAGGCGGCCTTCCGCCAACGCCTAACGGCCACGGTCGCATCGCCGTTGCGCTATGACACGACCATCAACCCCTCCGCGCTCCTGAAAGCAGCCGAAGATCGTGCCCCGTATGGCACCGCAGAGCGGAAACCGCCGCCAGAAGGAGAACCGTCATGACCGATCGTCTCCAGATCGAAGACCTTGCGGTCCAACTCGGAAGTAAATCGGTACTGAAGGGGTTTTCTCTAACGTTGGCGGAAGGCGAACACGTGGTGGTGACGGCACGATCCGGGGCGGGGAAATCAACGCTGCTGCGCTGCATCCTGGGATTTGTCATGCCCGAAAGGGGGCGGATTGCTGTGGATGGCGCGGCACTCGATATCCACTCCGTATGGTCGCTGCGGCAGCGCATGGCCTACGTGGCCCAGGAGCCCGCACTTGGCCAGGGGTCTGTGCGCGCCGCTCTGGAGCGTCCATTCACCTATCGCGCCAATAGCCTGCTCAGCGGAAACCTAGACCGCGTACCTAAATTGATGGAGATGTTGCGGATGTCGACCGATCTTTTGGGGCTTGATCTGCGCGACCTCTCCGGCGGTGAGAAACAGCGCGTGGCACTGATTTCAGCCCTCCTACTCGATCGTCCGATTCTGCTGCTCGACGAAATCACAGCCAGTCTCGACAGGGAGAGCGCCGCCGCCGTCTTCGCCACATTGGCCGGTCTTCGCCACCAGACCATCCTGGCCGTGGGACACCATGCCGATGCCCTGCCGCAGGCGGACCGTGCCGTCGCTCTCGACCGCGCCGCCACCAGTGGAGCCCCATCATGAGCGCTGCGATTGACATCACCTGGCTGGGCATGGCGGCGGCCTATCTACTCGTTCTGATCTCCTTCGCCATTTTGCTATGGCAGCAGGTCCCGATTCTCGGGCAACTCGGCATGGCCGTGGTGCGTATGAGCGTCCAACTCCTCTTTGTAGGCGTCTACCTGCAATATGTGTTTGATCTCAACAATATCTGGCTCAACTGCGCCTGGGTCTTGATCATGATTACGGTGGCCGATGTCTCCATCCTGCACCACTGTCGCCTGCGGGTTCGCAGCTTTGGCGCACCGCTCTTTGTGGCCTTGCTGCTCGGCACGCTTATTCCGTTACTCTTTTTTACGGGATTGATCCTGCAGCGTCCGAATATCCTGGAGGCACGCTATCTGATTCCGATCGGCGGCATGATTCTCGGCAACTGCCTGCGTGCCGACATCATCGGCGTGCGCCACTTCTACGAGAGCATCGACCGCGACTCGCGGGCCTTTGAACTCACGCTCGCTCAGGGCGCACGTTTGGGGGAGGCGATTCAACCCTATCTGAGGGAGGCCATACAGAATGCCGTAGCCCCAACGATCGCGACGATGATGACGATAGGACTGGTGTCGCTGCCCGGCATGATGACAGGCGTCATTCTGGGAGGGCAGCCGCCTCTGGCCGCAGTCAAATATCAGATCGCGATTATGATTGCGATCTTCACGGGCACCGCCATCGCCGTGCCCTGTGCGATCCTTTTGACACGTAAGCGCGGCTTCCTGCCGTCGGGACCGTTGAACCGAGAGGTGTTGGTGGATTAGAACGCTATGCTCCCGCCTTCGCTCGACGAACTACCGCAGACAAGACGGCAGACATGCGATCCGACTGATCTTTAGCGTGATACGGCCGCAATCATTCCGCGTGCGGATGGCGCTCTTTGATCTTCTCTAGCTCACTCATCCCCTCGCCATGGGGACTTAAGAAAGATGCTTGTTTCTGCACGTACATCGTGATACACGTAGTGTGTGCAGAATGAAAGGAGCATGGTTGTGACAAGGAATGTAACGCTGCGAATGGATGAAGACCTGCTTGCGGAGCTTCGCCACCGGGCTGTCGATGCGCACATGTCGCTTTCGGCATGGATCACGGCCACGGTCAAATCCGTACTTCCCCGTACGAACGGTATTGATGAGGTCCGCGAACAGGCAATCACTCGAATGGAGCGCGGATTTCATCTGGGAGGCAAGCCGATGTCACGAGAGGACCTCCATGCCCGCTGATCTGTTTGTTGATACCAACGTACTTGTCTACGCGCATGATGTTGATGCGGGCGAGAAACACGAGCGCGCCAAGCGGCTGATAACCGAGTTGTGGCAATTGAAACCATTGCCATGGCTCAGCGTACAAGTCCTACAGGAATTGCTGGTGACGCTACGGCGCAAAGGAGTCGCGACCGTTGAGGCACGAGAGACCGTCGAAGCCTATATGCGCTGGCGCATTGCCGAGAACAGTCTTGATCTGCTCAATGCTGGCATAGCTGAAATGGAGCGTTGGCAGCTATCGCTATGGGATGGACTCATTCTTGCCGCCGCCCGCAGTATGGGGGCTACAACCGTATACAGTGAAGACCTCAGCGATGAGCAGGACTATGGCGGGATCCGAGTGGTGAATCCCTTCCGCCAGTGCTGATTTCTATCTCGCTCATCCATCGTTCAAAGAGATTCGGCCCATGCATCGGCGTACGTCCGGCGCAGTTCGCTACAGCATCTGTGGGATGGACTAGAACTCCGCATGGCGGGGGGTGCGCGGGAAGGGGATGACGTCGCGGATGTTCTGCATGCCGGTGCAGAACTGAACCATGCGCTCAAACCCGAGACCGAAGCCGGCATGAGGCACCGAGCCAAAGCGGCGCAGATCGACGTACCATCTGTAGGCCTCTGGATCGACCCCTTTGAGCGCCATACGCTCCAAAAGAACATCGAGGCGCTCTTCGCGCTGGCTGCCCCCGATAATCTCACCGACATGCGGCAAGAGAACATCCATCGCGGCCACCGTCTTGCCATCGTCATTCAGTCGCATGTAGAACGGCTTAATGGCTTCAGGGAAGTCTGTCACAATCACGGGCTGCGCAAAGACCTGCTCGGTCAGGTAGCGTTCATGTTCCGACTGCAAATCACAGCCCCACTCCACCGGGAACTCGAACGCCTCGCCAGAGCTCAGCAGACGGTCAACCGCCTCCGTGTAGGAGAGGCGGTGATAGGGGGCATCGGCCAGGGCGGCGAGCCGTGCGAGGAGTCCCTGATCGACCCACTGATTGAAAAACGTGAGATCGGCGTGGCAGTGCTCCAGGCAGTGCTGAATGAGGTGACGAATGTAGGCCTCGGCCAGGTCGGCATCGTCGCTCAGGTCGGCGAACGCCATCTCGGGCTCCACCATCCAAAACTCCGAGAGGTGACGGCGCGTATTGGAGTTCTCGGCACGGAAGGTAGGGCCAAAGGTATAGATTCGGCCCAGCGCGCAGGCGTGCGTTTCGCCCTCCAACTGGCCGCTCACCGTCAAGAAGGTTCGCCGCGCAAAGAAATCCTGCTCGTAGTCGATGCATCCGTCCGCGCCGCGCGGCGGATGCTCGGGATCGAGCGTGCTGACCGCAAACATATCACCGGCCCCTTCGCAGTCACTGCCGGTAATGATGGGGGTATGTACGCAGACGAAATCGCGCGTCTGAAAGAACTGATGCGTGGCCGCCATGAGGGCGTTGCGTACGCGCGCGACAGCGCCGAAGGTATTGGTGCGCGGGCGCAGATGCGCGAGCTCACGGAGCCGCTCAAATGACATACGCTTTTTTTGGAGCGGATACTGCTCGGGGTCGGCCTCACCGTGGACGGTCACTTCGGTGGCATGCACTTCGACGCTCTGACCACTCCCCGGCGACTCGACCAATCTACCCGTCACCGAGAGGGCGGCGCCGGTGGTGAGGTGCGAGAGCTCATCGGTATAGTTGGGCAGCGTGCCATCGGCGACGACCTGAAGCTCGGTCAAGCAGGAGCCGTCGTTGAGCAAGAGAAAAGAGAATCCGCCCTTGGACTCGCGCCGGCTGCGAAGCCAGCCCGCGACGGTCACCGTGGCCCCGTAATCACGACGGGTCAGGACGTGTTTGATCAATTGACGTTTCATCGTACCCGCGCCACACGGCGGTACTGCCCTTTGTATTGCTTCGACAGGGCATGCAGGAAGCGATGCCCCTCCTTGTCAATGGCGTAGCCGATACTATGTATCTGTGGTTCTGGCAGGCCGGCCGGCTTGTAATATTCGGCATGCAGCAGGCCGATGTGTTTAATGAAATCGTTCAACGTCCAGAATCCCGGCTGGGGAGCCGGTGGCGGACTGGGCCGCGGGGTATAGCCACGCGCATGGACCACCTTCCAATACCCAGCATTGCCGCGACCACCACGCTCGCCTTCGCGTGGGGGGCCCTCCTTCTTGCTCTCGGGCTTCTTTTCCTCTGCGGGCGGAATCCAAACGCGATCCACTACGTCGCCACCACCGGCCCACTTCTTATCCCATTTTTCCAGGTTCCTGGAATTGGATGCCTGCCATGACTTAACCTGTTCGTTGTGCGCGTCCATTTCCTGTTTACTGAGAGTCTTGCCCACACGGGGGATACCGTCGCTGATGATCAGAATCGTGTCGGCCTGCATTTTGAGCGCAGCCGAGATCGCCAGGTCCAAGCGGGTGGTGCCCCCTGCCGCCTTGAGGCCCACGCGGCTCTGCGACACATTCCCGCTGCTCAGCCCCCAGTTGCCATCGACGTTAAACGGGCGCAAGAAACGTTTGGCGTTCTCACGGTGCGCGTCATCGGCCAGCACCAGTTCAGGCACCATGGACTCCGCCGCATCGGCAAAGGCAATCACATTGAACAGGGCCGTATCGGGCAGGGCATCCACAACCTGGCCGAGGCGCTGCTTGACCGCCATGTACCCCACCACCCCGCCGCGTTCGGGCTCAACCATGCTGACCGATACATCGACCAGTATCGCCACTTTCTCACCACGTGCGCGGATGCCGAAGAAGTCATACGTCTGCATACCGGTACCAAAACCGTGCGTTCCATAACCCGTACCGAGGCCAGCGCCCAGCCCCTTGCCGGAGACCGCCTTGAACGTGGGCTGGAACGTGGTATGAATCAGCTTGGGATCGGCCTTGATCTCGGGCAGCGAGACGCGCGAGGGGGCCATCGCCACCAGGCGCGGCAGCACGGCGGGACGGCTCGAACTGCGTTGCCTGTTCTTGACCTTGACCTTGTGCTCCAGTTTGCGCGGCTCATAGGTGCGCACCGGCGGCGGTGTACGGAAGACCGTGACTTCCTCTGGCTGAGATCGCATCACGATCCATCCCCCGAATCCAATCAGGCCCACGGCATGCACCAGAAGGCTCCCCAGAAAGACGAAGGTCAACTGCTGGCGACGACGCACAGAGAGGCGGTAGAAGCCCAGGCCGGACAGCAGGATAGAGCGCCGCGGTGCCGCGGCAGCGGGTTGAATCAGGAGGGGCTGTTGATCGGTCATAACAGGCTCCATCTATAGCGTTCCCGTAAAGGTTACATCTTCGATGCCCGCATCAGCGCAGGCATTCATCACATCAATCACGCGCTGATGCTTGACCACATCATCAGCCCAGATGGTGATCAGCGCCCGATTTTTACCGGCCTCAGACGCCAACCGGTAACGCTGTAGGGTACGGACCAGCTCCGGCATATCCTGCTGATCGGCTTCACCCAGAACGCGGCCATTGAGAAAGACACGGTTGTCGCCACGCACCTCGAGGATCTGTTCGTCCGGCATGTCGACCGCCACGGACTGCTGGACCACACCAGGCAGCTTGATTCCCAAGTCACCTTCTGATTTCACCAGGCTGGCCGTGACCATGAAGTAGATTAAGAGCAGAAAGACCATGTCGATCAGCGAGGCGATCTCAAGCTCGGGCTCGTTTTCCTGGCCAATGGCAATTTTCATAATGGGCTCACTCGTTCGGGATGAAGGCCCCAAAGATGAAGTCGCTGATGCCCGCCTCCCCCATCACGCCCATGACCTTGCGCACATCCTTGTGGGTCGTGTTCTGGTCGGCGCGGAGGTAGACCTTGAGGTTCGGGTTGGTGGCCTTATACTCCATAACCATGCTCTTCAGATCGGCCAGATCGAGGGCTACAGTGCCGGCATGGATGACGCCCTCTTTATCGATATTGACCACAAAGCGATCGGGCCGCTCTTTCGGCACGACCGCTTTGCGGGCCGTCGGGATCTCGAGCGGCAGACTCTGGGTCTGGCTGAGCTGCGACGCACACATGAAGAACACAAGCAACAGGAAGACCATGTCGATCATGGGAGCCATGATGAATTTGGCATCCGCGCTGTTGTCGACCGGGATCTTCATGCGGGGGCCTCGGTATCGGCGGTGGTATCGGGCACATGAACGGCATGAACCCCCACATGGCCGCGCGTGGCGGAAACGAGGCGGTGAGAGAGGTTGCCCAGAACACGCCCCAGGCGGGTTAGGTTGGCGGTGTACTTCCCCTTGATATGGAAGTAGAGGAACATGGCGGGGATACCGATCAGTAGGCCCGTAGCCGTGGTGATAAGGGCCTCGCCGATGTTGCCCGCGAGCACCTCAGGTTTGCCCATGGCGCCCTTGCCGATTTTGTCGAAGGCCTTGATCATACCGCTAACCGTACCGAGCAGCCCGACCATGGGGGCAATCTGGGCGATCAGGGAGAGATAGCCGATCGTGCGAAGTCCCGTGGCGGTCTCCTCGATGGAGGCCTCTTCCATGGCCTTCTCCATGCTGGGCACATCAATCTCGTCGCCCTCGATGCGGTGCAGGCCAGCCATCAGAATATTCGTCAGCAGGCTGGGCGTGGCGGCGCAGATGGCCATGGCGCCCTCAAGATCGAGCTGGACCAAGCGTTGCTGAAGCTCAGGCACGAGCTCGGGGGTGAGCATCTTACTCGGGCGTATCAGCATGAATCCGTAGACCCCCAGTGCAATGGTTGCCACGGAAAGCAGTCCCAGGGGCCACATCAAGATGCCGCCCTGACTGAGAAGCGTCATCAACGAGGTCGTCTGCTCAACGGCTGGTTCGGCGGCCGCTGCATCCGTTTGGGCCAGCGCCACGGACCAGATGCCACCAAGGCAGAGGGTCAACAAAACAATTCCTATCCAACGGTGCCTGATGCTCATACCGATTCCCCTTTGTCTCCTACTGCACGTTCCTTATCGGAACGGCATTGAGCAGAGTGCTCACTCGCCTATTCATGTTCTCTTGAACGCCAAAAAAGATATTCACCAGTGGTGTCTCTTCCTCTTTCTGGGTGAGGCCCGCGTCATGGATGGCGCGCAGGTGGACCAGCGCCTCCCCGCCTGCCGGTGTCGACGGGAAGAGTCGGGCGACCTCGTAATAGACGTCGCGCGCGCGATAGTAGGATTCCAGATGCTCGTAGCAGCGCGCACTCGTGAGCAGGGCATCCGGAAACATATCTATATCCTTGTTCGCGAAAGCCACTGCCCGCGCGGCACTGTCCAACGCATCGGCATAGCGCGCATCCGCGTAGGCCATACGGCTGCGTAAGAGCCAGTAGCAGCCCATGGCCGCCTCACCCGGGAAGGGTTCAGCGATCTTCTCGATAAGCTCATCGGCCATCTCGCGCCTGCCCAGGGCCAGGAGCGCCTCAGCGGAGCGGGTCAGACCGACCGGTCCCAGCTCCGACCACGTGGCCGTCCCTAGAGCACGGAACAGTGTAAAGGCTGCCTTGGCGCGCCCCACATCGGCCTCACTGAGTTTGGGGTGATCCTCAGCCGCCAGCCGAAAGGCCGTGCCCTTGAGCAGAAAGTCAGCCGCGTTTTCAACGAGATCGACCCCGTTGTTCTGTGGCAGATCAAGATAGGGCAACAGGGGGCGAACGACCGGTAACAGTAAGGCGCCCGCATGGCCCCAGTTCTGCGCGGCCACGGCGTCGTTGAGCTCGGCCCGTGGCGGCTGGATCTCGAAGTAGACGCGATCAATACGGCCGACCGGCACCCGGATCGGTTGTCCGGCAGTCCCGGCAACGAAGAGGAGCTCGTCATCGGTCCGCCCCACGAACTGGCCGTCCTTGTCACGGCCACTGACTGACAGCCGTACGGCGACCGGCTGACTGGCCGTGTATCCCGGCACCGTGACAGACTGGGCCTGCAGAAGCGCGTTGCCACCCATCAGAAGGAGCGCAAGCGTAGAGGCAAGGAAGAGGCGAGAGGTGCTGTGCCTCATGACTCACCCCCCCCTTGCAGCCAAGCGCGTGCCTTCTCCATCTCCGGCTGCCCTTCGAGTGAGGAGAGTGTCACCATCTCCTCGAGCACCTCACGCGCCTTCTCCGCTTGGAAGAGTCGTTTCAGGCACTCAGCGCGTCGGTAATAGGCCCGCGCGGTCCAGTCGGCGTAGTGACCATACATCAGGTAGATGCGCTCATAGAATGCGGCCGCCTGGTCAAAGCGACGCTGCGCGAAAGCACACTCGCCTCTCCCGTACAGAGCCTCCGGCCAAAGCGTCTTCCACTCTTTTACCCCCAGCACGTCTTTAAAGACCTGGTCGGCCTTGGGGTACTGCCGTTGCTGGGCGTAGATGTGCCCCAGAAGCAGAAGCGCCTTGGCGGCATCTCCGCTGGTCGCAAACGCCTCGCGGATGGCCTGGAGGTGCTGTATCGCTTCACTGTAGAATTGATAGATATCGCTGTGAATCTCAGAGGTCTCAGCCTGCTTGATCAGATCACGCGCCAAGGCCATGCGGGCGTCGAGGGCATAATCCGTTTCCGTGAAGGTGGCCACGATCCTCCGAGCCGCCGCGTGCGTCAGCTCCAGATCGCCCCTCTCGCGGGCCAGATCCATGATCATCGTCAGCACAGCCGGACTAGCGTAATCAAGGCGCTCGGGCCTCAGAAGCTGAGTCGCCAGCTTCTCACGAATAGACGGCTTGGTCTGGTCATCCAATAGCAGGGCACGCTTGAGCCGCAGCGAGAGCGTCATTTTGGAGCCACTGACGGCGCTGTTGTGCGCCATCCGCAGGTCGTTGCGCGCCGAGCGAGCCACCTCGGCCGAGGCGCTGCGCAGTCGGCCAATCCATTCGTCCATGATCATATCGACACCGATCGCGCCCGGGTCATTGCCGTATCTCTCTACGGCTTCACGGTAGAAGCGTAAGGACCCCTCTTGCTCGCCCTGATTCCAGAGTGCCACACCGATCCAATAGATCGCCTGGGGCAGATTCGACCCATCGCGCGCTGCGGCGAGGTAGGACTGGGGGTGTGATTGAGTTTCGTGGGTGTTGGGTCTGATCAGACCGCGAAAGAGGATGATCTGAGAGCGGCAAGTATGGCGCAGATTCTGGTGGCGTTGTGGAATCTCCAATGCATACCAGCCTG
>JABMPJ010000149.1 GCA_013203785.1 Lentisphaerota bacterium
CGCCGTCACTCTCACTTTCGATGTTCGATGTTGGGCGTTCGATGTTCTATGTTCATTTGCGCCTCCGACCTCTGACTTCTGCTACCGCCGCCCGATGAACTGAAGAAACTCGGTCCGCGTAGCCTGGTCATTGTGGAAGCTGCCCAGCACACTGGAGGTGGTCATAACCGAGTTTTGCTTGCCGACGCCCCGCATCATCATGCAGAGGTGTTGACACTCCATAACCACGCCGACGCCCTCGGCCTGGACCGCCTCGGAAACCGCGTGCGCGATCTGCTCTGTGAGCCGCTCCTGGATCTGAACGCGACGCGCGAACAGGTCTGCAATACGGGCCAGCTTACTCACTCCCAGAACCTGGTCCTCCGCGATATAGCCGATGTGGCAGCGACCGAAGAAGGGGAGCATGTGATGCTCGCAGAGACTGTACACCTCAATGTCCCGCGCAATGATCATGTTGTTGGCTTGTGCCTTGAAGACGGCGCCATTGATCACGGTATCCAGGTCCATGCGATAGCCCTCGGATAGGTAGGTCCAAGCCCGCGCGACACGTTCTGGGGTTTTGAGCAGTCCCTCACGTTCAGGATCTTCTCCAATTTCAACCAGAAGTTCTTTAATCAATTCAGCGACGCGTTGCTCGTTCATGTGGCCATATCCTTCCGCCTACGTGTGATTTCAACCTCAACGGTACGTGCAAAACGAAGCGCACCCGGTTTGGCGACGCGCACCTGAGCTATCTCAACGCGCGCGTCCTCCAGGCATAGCTCGGCAATGCGCTGAGCCAACCGCTCGACCAGGAGATAGGCGGATCCTTCTACCATGCCGATGACTCGTTTTTTGATCGTCTTGTAGTCGACCGTATCTTCAATGTCGTCGCTCAGCCCGGCTTTGCGAAGATCGGCATATAATGTGATGTTGATGATTACATCCTGCTTCTCGCGACGCTCCTCGTCGTAAATGCCGATGATGCAGCGTTGCAGCAGGTCGCGAATATGGATGGTGTCCAGCTCTCTCTCGGCAAATTCCACAGTGCTGTCTCCTTGCGTTTGAGGGAAGGGTAAAGGACCTGCAGCGAGAAGGCAAATACCGTATTACCCTCGTTGAAGGGAAAGAGTCATCGTTATTGAAAGTATGGTGTCCCGTCCCTCCCTCTTGTATAATGCGGTCCGATTGGGGGTGAACATTCACGGGCCATGGAGACGAAGTCTGAATAGAAGTTGGCCGCCGATGGCGGTACTGCTATTGGTCTGCGTGGCTCCGGGCCTTTGCCAAACCAACCAGGCGTATGTGATGGATGGTAGCGGGGGCTGGTCATCGAATGCCACCTTCTCCACGTTCTCTGCGGCTTGCCAGCCCTGTCCCGTTGGCGCCAACTTCGACGCGTCGCATCTCAACGGGAGTGGATTTCTTCATGTGTTCGTTCTCAACACCAACCAAGACTACGATGCGGATGGTATCGTGGATGAGGATGACCCCGACGATGATGGCGACGGGCTGGGGGATGCGGACGAGCTTTCCGGGGTGGCATTTCTGCCATCTACGGTCACGGACCCTATGAGAGCTGATTCCGATGCCGATGGGATGTCCGACGGCGACGAAGCTAGCTCGGGATCGAATCCATGGGATGCAGAGAGCTTCCTGCATATCGTGTCGGTGGTCGCCGCCGGATCCATGCATTCCGTTATGTGGCAGAGCCGGGACGGTTATACATATGATCTGATTGGCACGAATCACGTCGCCGGACTCGGCATGGCGGCGACGGCGGCAACGGTCACGGCCAGTGGGGGTGTAGGACTTTGGGAGGAGGCTTTCACCTCAGCAACGAACGAGTCCGGATCGGCCAGAAGTTTCTACCGGGTCCACGTGGTGGGGCAGCCGTGAGGGGTATGATGCAAATGGAGCAGATCATGAGTCTGAAGATGAACGTGATTATAGTTCTGGTGGGAATAGCGGTGTCGATGTCGCAGGGCGCTGTGCCTCATCAGATGAACTACCAGGGGCGACTTCTGGATGTCGACGGGAATCCCATTAGCTCGAACGTCGTGATGTCGGTCGGTATCTACACAAACGGAACGGGCGGCAGCTCCGTCTACGAGGAGAGTATCGGATCCGTCCTAGTGCAGAACGGCATCTACTCGTTCAATTTTGGGGCCGACGGCCCTGCTGTCCGGACGGCCCTCACGAATGCGCAGTCCTGGCTGGAACTGCGTGTCAACGGCAGCCCGCTTGCGCCGCGTCAACGGCTCTTCTCCGTTCCATACGCCAATCTAAGCAGCAAGGTCGAAGGCAGTGCCAACTGGGATATTGCCTACGGCTGGGGCGATCACGGAACGAACGGGTACCTGACCGGCTACAGTGAGACGGATCCGATCTACACGAGCAGTGTGGCGGCGACGATCACAGATGCCGGAAGTGGCGCCGTGATCAGTGGCGCAGAGCGCACCAAACTGTCGGGTATCGAAACCGCCGCCGACGTAACGGACACGGCCAACGTGGCCGCGGCGGGTGCCGTTATGATCACCAACATCGGCACAAGTGTACAAGCCTACGACGCCGATCTCGACGACCTGGCCGACGGCGAGCTCAGCAAATCGAAGGTTGAAGACAGCGCCGACTGGGACACCGCCTACGGCTGGGGTGACCATGGGACGAACGGTTACCTCACGACGTTCTCCGAAACAGACCCGGTCTACACGAGCAGTGTGGCCGCCACCATCACCGGCAGTGACACGTCTATGTGGCATATGGCCGCAGGGTGGGGCGACCATGGGACAAACGGTTATCTGACGGGCTTCGTTGAGACGGATCCGATCTACACGAGCAGTGTGGCGGCGACGATCACAGATGCCGGAAGTGGCGCCGTGATCAG
>JABMPJ010000150.1 GCA_013203785.1 Lentisphaerota bacterium
GGCAGTGGATCCGAAGGATTCGCCATTCGTCATAATCGTACTCCTGCTCGTAATCGTGCTCGGATAACGATTACGAGCAGGATTACGATTACGATTGAGACCGATGCGCCAAATCGAAGATGCACCCGGCACCGTGTATCACGCTTGATCGGGCAGGACGGATCTGACAAGGTAGCGCCATGGTAGAGAACATATTGCTCCTAGTGCTGTCGATCGGAACGATTGCGGCGATGGCGTTTATCCTGCGTTGGTACTTCCACAAGCTGGCTCGCATTGAGCAGGAGCACTGGGCCCAGATGGCGGGCGATTCGACGCCACGCTGGGCTCGCTTTTTGATCAAGAAGCAGAAGGACCAGGCGTCGGAGGCTAAGCCTGACGGGGAGAGCGGCTAGAATGATCCCGCCGCGCGAGAGCATTCGGACGCGCCTGGAGCAGATTGAAGTACTGCCCGGTCGCCCTTGTGAGAACAGCGCCCTGATGCTGGAACGCATCGCGCAGGCACGCAGCGACGGTATTGAGCTGTTGATTTTCCCCGAGATGGCGATCCCCGGCTATTTGCTGGGCGACGAATGGGAGCGACACTCCTTTCTGCGTGAGTGTCGAGACTGCGGCGAGGCGATTCGTGCCGCCGCCACGGATCTGACCGTGGTATTTGGTAACGTGGCACTCGACGAGAGCTTGCGCAACGAGGATGGACGGGTGCGCAAGTACAACGCCGCCTTTGTGGCAGAGGCGCGTGCTTTCGTCGGGCCGGCCGGCTCAAACTACCCCTTCGTGATTAAGGCCCTGCTGCCCAATTACCGCGAATTCGATGATAGCCGCCACTTTTTCGATCTACGCAAGCTCGCTCTCGAGCGGGGCCTGCCGCCTCGGTCATTGATCACACCGGTGCCCTCGCGTCTGGGGCAGCTGGGTTGTTTGATCTGTGAGGATGCCTGGGACAGTGACTATGCCCTCTCGCCTCTGGGAGTGTTGGCTGAGAATGGTGCGGATCTCTTTATCAATATCAGCGCTTCACCTTACACCCAGAACAAGAACCATAAGCGTAATCGGCTGTTCGCGGCTCATGCCGAACGACTGAAGCGTCCTCTAGTTTACGTCAACAAGGTCGGTATTCAGAACAACGGTAAGACGGTCTTCACCTTTGAAGGGCAGTCCTGCGTTTACGATGCACATGGTCATCACACCCCATGTGGAAGACCGTTTGAGGCCGCCGCGCTTACGGTGGACATCCCGCTTGATCCCGCGGTGGCGTTTGGGGACCCCATTGAGCTGCAACATGACACGATTGATGAGTTGCGCAGGGCCCTGGAGTTTGGGTTGCGCCGGTTCATGGAGGATCTGGGTGTCAAGCGGGTGGTCGTGGGTGCCTCGGGCGGGATTGACTCGGCGGTAGTTGCGGCGCTTTGCAGCCGTGTGCTTGGACCCGAGCAGCTCCTGCTGGTGAACATGCCGAGCCGCTATAACTCCGACACCACGCGCGGTCTGGCGCGCGAGCTGGCCGGGAACCTGAGATGCCTCTACGCCGACATTCCAATTGGGGAGAGTGTGGCCCTCACCACGGCACAGGTGGATGGGTTGGTGGTGCGCAGCACTGACGGTCGGCTGGAGCGGGCGCTCAGCCTGACGCCTTTCATGTTGGAAAATGTACAGGCGCGCGACCGCTCGTCGCGGATACTCGCGGCACTCGCCTCCGCCTTCGGTGGCGTATTTACCTGCAACGCGAACAAGTCGGAGGCGACGGTGGGGTACACGACGCTCTATGGCGACCTGGGCGGGTTCATGGCCTGTCTCGCTGACCTGTGGAAGGGAGAGGTCTATGCGATGGCCGCGCACCTAAACGCCATCAGTTCCACACCGGTTATCCCGCAGGGCTCCATCGATATCGTGCCGTCGGCCGAGCTCAGCGCCGATCAGGCGGTGGATGAGCAGAAGGGGGACCCCTTGGTTTATCCCTACCACGACCGCTTGTTTGCGAGCTGGGTGGAGTGGTGGGACCGCGCCACGCCCGAGGAGAACCTGCAGTGGTACGCCGACGGGGTGCTGGAAGAGAAGCTAGGCGTTGCTATTCGTGTGGCGGACCACTTTCCAACTGCGGCTGCATTCATCACTGACCTCGAGCGCTGGTGGAATCTTTACCAGGGCATGGGACTGGCCAAGCGAATCCAGGCGCCGCCTATTCTGGGCGTCAAGCGACGGGTGTTTGGGTTTGATCATCGCGAAGCGCAGATGGGGCCACGCTATACGCGGCGCTACGAAGCGCTAAAGCGCCAGCTGCTCGAGCATGCGTAGGACCACGCGCGCCATTGTGGCCAGACTCTCTGCGCTCAGTTTGTCCATCGTATCGGCCTCGGTGTGCCAATAGTCGTTTAGCCCTGGGGCTGAGCCGTACTCGAAATCGATCAGGTCGATGGCTGGCATCTTGCGCACCAGGAACGGTACGTGGTCATCGAGGATGGTGCCGCTCGAAATGCCGAAGTGCTGTCGCACGCCCTCTTCCTCCGCGGCTGCAAAAGCCATCTTCAGAAGGGTTCGCGTGGTGTTGTGTGGGATACGGACGGTGAGGTGCGTGTCGCCTATCATATCGAGCACGATCACAGCGCGGATTCGATCGACCTGACCCCATGCCTCAATCTGTTGCGCGAGGTGGCGGCTGCCGTGCAGGCCATCGGTCGGGCCGTACTGGTGACGACACTCCTCGCCGTCGACAAAGGCAAGCACCACGAGCGGCGATGACGCGCCGGACGCGCTGAGCAGTCCGGCCAGATAGAGCAGCAGTCCCGTGCTAGAGCCGGAATCGTTGGCTCCTGTAAAATCCTCAGCGATGTCGGTCTTGGTGTCGAAATGCGAGAGCAGAATCACGACCGGCTGTGAGGTGGTGGCCAGCACGTTGGAAAGTGTGTTGCCGCTTACAGTAGGCGGAACACCATAGACGTTGGCAAACGCCCTTGCGCCGCCTGGGGCCTCTGAGAGATAGCCATCCAGGAGCGCGCGGTAGCCCTGTCCGCGCAGACGCTCTAGCAGGTACGCCGCCGCGCGGGAGGCACCGGGGGTGCCGGAGTCGCGCGGTCCAAGCGCCACGAAACGGGCCACCTCTTCAAGGGCGGCCTCGCCATTGACAGCATCAGGCGAGGGAAGGGAGGCTGGGGTAGGGGGGTGCGAGCAACCGACGAGAAGGAGGAGGGAGAGCAGGGCCGAGGACGGATGACAGCGGTCGGATAGGAAGAACTTCCGAAACACGGTCAATCGATCTCCAGTCCGATCAGGTCGAGAATCCGATCCAGCTCCTCGTTTGAGAAGAAATCGATCTGGATGCAGCCCTTGCCCTTCTTGCCGTTGGCGTAGGTCCGGCTGGGCAGCACGCGTACGCTCGTGCCAAAATGGCTGTGTAGTCGGTCGGAAAGATGCCCGATATGGTCGGTCGGTATATCCTGGCGCATGGCACGTGGCTTGCGCGGGGGACGCTGCAGTTTCTTGACGAGGTCATCGAGGGCCCGCACCGAGAGGGCATTCTTGGCGGCGTGCTCGGCCAGTTGCACTTGCTCCTCGGGGATGGGGAGGCCGGTCAGCAGCTTGGCATGCCCCGCGCTCAAAGAACCGTCGGCTAGGAGCACCTTGATCGGTTCGGGGAGGTCGCGGATACGGAGGGCGTTGGTCACCGCGCTGCGCGAGCAGCTGACCCGTTCGGCCACCTGCTCGTGCGTCAGAGAGAAGCGGTCGAGCAGTAGTTGGTAGCCGTCGGCGATTTCGACGATATTGAGATCCTCTCGCTGGAGGTTCTCGACGAGCGCGACTTCGAGCGCCTCTTCGTCAGCGGCCTCCATGACGATCACCGGTACATCGGCCAAGCCGGCTTGGATGGCTGCGCGTAGACGGCGTTCACCGGCCATCAGCTCGTACCCGTCGCCCATGGCCCGCACCAGGAGCGGCTGCAGGACACCGCGTTGGGAGATCGAGGCGGCCAGCTCAGCGAGGGCCCCTTTTTCGAAGGTGCGTCGTGGTTGGAAGGCGCAAGGTGTAATGGCACCGACGGCGATACGCCGGATGCCGGGCGTCTCTTCGCCCTGCACGGGTGCAGGCACCGGGTCCACACCGTCGCGAATCAATGCTCCCAGTCCGCGTCCTAATCCACCTGATCGTGCTGCCATAATAACTGTCCTCTTTTCTTAACGCTCACTTCTCTGGCTTCTTGGCTCCCGTTACCTTCAATGTCGCTTTAACGCCTCCGCCTTCCTCGACCAGAAGGCGCGCGGCCGTGACACGGCCCTGAAGAAAAGCGCCCGGTTTGATTGTGACGAGTCCCCTGACGTCAATCGTTCCTTTGAAAGAGCCTTGTACGATGAAGTTCTGGCACTCCAGTTTGCTGCGCAGGGAGACGTTGGCCCCTGCGCGCACCAAGATATCGCGTGTGTTGATATCGGCAAGGTCGCCCGAGGCATGCGAGCCCAGCTCGAGGCGGCGGCAGATCTTGATCGTGCAGTCCTCAACGCGACCATCCAGAATAAGGTCGCCCACGACCATGTGCGCACCGGTGAGGCTGCCGCCGTTGCGTACCTGCACGGTACCGATCGTTTTGACTCGACCCGTCCAAGCCGTCTCAATGATCTGCTCATCCACCACCAGAATTTCGCGGCACTTGGCGCAATAGGTCTTGCGCAGTTGGCCGCGCATAGTGAAGGTGTAGCCGCACTCGTAGCAGACGATCTCGAAGCTATCGGGAATAACGGTGTGCCCGATGCGGGCCGTGGTGGAGGGGCCGGGTTTCTCTGTTGGCTTCCTGGCCGCGGGCAGAGTGGTGCGCGACTTGCCGAATTGCGGGTCTTGCTTGTTTCGCCCCGCACGTCGGACAGCCTGAACGGATGCGAATCCGCCAATGACCTGCGGGTCGCTGCCCACTCATCCCTCCTTCAGACCGGGAACTACTTCTTCTGGAAGAGTCCCTTGTTCTTCTGCTCGTCCTCTGCGACGAGGACATCCTCTTCGGCGCCCGGCTGGACCGGCTTGTGATCGGCCGTGGCGCGTGGACCGGCCTGGCCAGAGGGATTAACCTCGGTTTTTCCGATGAGCGTGGCACCGTCCTCAACACTAAGGCGCTTGGAGCGAATATCGCCGGTCAGCTTGGCCGTGGAGGTCAGTTGGATACGATCTTTGGCCGCGACGTTGCCGTTCACTTGACCTTTGATGATGGTGGAATCGGATGAGATATTGCCGTTAATCACCGCATTGGCGCCGATAGTCGCATTACCTGCACAGTTCAAATCACCGTTCAGCTTGCCGTCGATCTGGATCGTGCTGGCGCACTTGATGGATCCGGTGATCTCAATGTCTTCGGCAATAACGGTCTGCGTTGCTCCATTGTCCATGGCTGTTGTCTCCCTCTCTCTTCTGCTGTTTTACTCTGACTTGATTCTCTCTTGCGGCTGCGCGCCATGGCGCAGCATGTGGGTCAAGGGTAGGTTCCCGGTCGGTCCAGTCCCGCCCATTCGTCCAGGCCGAAGAGCAGGTTCATGTTCTGCAAAGCCGAGCCGGCCTGCCCTTTAACCAGATTGTCGATATATGAGACGATCCGCAGACGCCTTGTGCGCTGGTCCACGCTAATGACCAGCTTTACCCCATTGGAGCCACGCACATGCATCGTGCCAATCGGTGCCGTGCTCTCGAAGAGCTGCACGAATCGCTCGCCCTCGTAGAAGTCGCGATAGAGCGCAAGGACGTCTTGCTCCGTCGCGTCGTGCGCCAGGGTGCCGTAGAGCGTCGACATGATGCCGCGACAGACGGGAACGACCTGGGCTGTAAAGGTGACAACAATATCCTTACCCGCCTGCAGGCTCAGCTCGCGCTCGATCTCGCAGACGTGCTGGTGTCCCGCCAGCTTGTAGGCATTCATCATTTCGTAACGGGCCGGGTAGTGGAAGGCGGCGTTGACTTTGCGGCCAGCACCGGAGACACCGGTCTTGCAGTCGCAGATGATGCTATCGCTGGTTATAAGGCCTGCTTTGACGGCTGGTGCGAGGCCGATGATACAACTGACGGCAAAACAGCCGGGGTTGCCGACGATGCGGGTGCTGCTGTCGATCTCGTCACGATGCAGTTCGGGGATTCCATAGACTGCCTGGGGCAGAAGCTCCGGCGCGGCGTGAACGGTATTGATACCGATGCGGCGGGCGTATTCGGCATAAGCCGCAGCATCGTTAAAGCGAAAATCACCGCTGTAATCGACCACTTTGGCACCCTTTTCGAGCTCAGCAGCGGCCAGCTTCATGCCCACGCCGTCGGGTGTAGCCATAAAGACCACATCGGCGGGCAGTGCCGCCTGGGGATCATCGGGTCCCACGACGACGGTATCGACGTGTCCAGCCAAATGGGGATAGAGCGTGCTGAGCGCCATGCCGGTGTTCTCAATCGCAACCAAGGTCCCGATTTCAACATCAGGATGTCCATGCAGCAGCTCGACAATGCCGATGCCGCCGTATCCTGTCGCCCCAATAATTTTCGCCCGTACCATCGATCACTCCCTAAACACGTGACTATGACGCCGCAGCAGGGGAAATGTCAATCCCGACGGGCCAAACGCGGCTGGCAACGGGCACCACTGCGATTTTCAGCCTTTGATCGCGCCGGCGGTGAGGCCTTTCACGAAGAGGCGCATCGTGAAGAGGAAGATCAGGACCAGGGGGATGGCGGCGATCGTAAAGCCGGCCATCATCTCGCCCCACTGCTTGACGTACTCGCCGTCGAGCCGCATCAGGCCCACCGGAATGAGCTGTTTGTAGTCATCGGATATGAAGATCAATGGTTGGATGAAGTTGTTCCATGAGCCCAGGAACTGCAGGATCGCGAGTGTGGCCAGGATGCTGCCACTCATAGGGACCACGACCGTGAAAATCTGTTGAATGGGCCCCGCGCCGTCAACCTGGGCCGCCTCAAAGAGATCTTGCGGAATCTCCTCAATGAAGTTGCGTAGCACGAAGACACAGAAGACCTGTCCCCCGACGGCATAGAGCAGCGCCAGGCCTAGCAGCGAGTTAAGCAAACTCAGGTTCTTCATCAACACGAAGAGGGGTACGAGATTCATGATGCCTGGCATGAAGAGGAGGCCCAAGAGCAGGTACCAGAGCAGGGCCTTGCCGGGAAAGGTGTAGCGTGCGAAGACATAGGCGCTCATCAGGGCGCCTACCAACGTGCCGATCACGGCTAGCGTGGAGACCAGGATGCTGTTGGCTATATAGTTGTTCACCACGCCCCATCCGTAGGTCCAGTTTTCCCAGTGGAAAGGGGCGAAGGGGAGGAAAGGACTCTTGAGAAACTGGGTGTTGTCCTTCAGGCTGATCACCAGCATGACGTAGAGCGGGAAGAAGGCAAAAAAGAGCACAAACCCTATTAAGGCGTGCTTGGCTAATTCATGTGAGCGTTGCGTCCTATTCATAGTCTATTTCTGTACCCTCACGTATTTCTGGTTGACGATGGTTAGGACCAGAATGATGAAGAAGAGAATCAACCCGAGGGCACAGGCATAGCCGTAGTTGGTTTCGGTGAAGGCCTGGAAGAACATGTAGAGGCCTGGCGTGAGTCCTTTGTTCTCAGGACCTCCACTTGGCCCAAGAAGGATGAGCTGGAACCCGTAGGCTTGGAAGGTCCCGATGACCATCAGGATCAGGTTCAGCCGAACTTGGGTCATGATCAACGGCAGCTCGATCCGCCAGAACTTGCCCCACGAGGTGATGCCGTCAATCTCGGCGGCCTCATACACATCGCCGCCGATATTCTGTAACCCGGCCAGGTAGATCAGGACACCGACCACTCCCACCCAAGGGAATCCCCAGAAGATCAGAGCCGGTATGATCAGGGAGGGGTCACCCAACCAGGCTGGCCGAAAGGGATCGGTGAAGACGCCGAGATGCAAGACCCACGTGTCGAGCCAGATCAGGACGTGATCCAGCCCCGACGAGATCAGGATTTTGTTGAGAACACCCACACTGGGATCATAGAAGAACTTCCATATCAGCAGTCCCACCATAGCGGGGATGATCATTGGCACCACAAAGAGTACGCGGTAGATATACTGGGCCCTATCGGATTTGAGGCGATGAATACAGACCGCCGTAAAGATGCTGGGCCACATCGTGAACAAGTTGGCCACCAGGAGAACGAAGATCAGTCGGAAACTCATCCAGAGCAATTGGTCGCCCGACTTTGTGACGCTGATCACATAGGTCATACCCGCCGTAATCGGCAGAAAGAACGTCAGGAATCGCGCCAGCGCACCCCAGCCGCCTGCTGGCCTGCGAGCGGCGACGACCCAAGCCACGATGGTACCGCCCAGCAGATAGAATACCGGTCGCATGGCGGTTCTGAAGGCCCCATCCCCGGCCATCGGTCGCGCATCTTTGATGATAACGGCGGCGGTCCAGGCCAGACTGAGCAGGCCGACGATACGCAGGAGTCGTCGGCTCCTGGTGCCACCGACCAAGGCGGATAGGCCGCTACTGACCATGCCGACCAACAAGGGCACCCATATGTCCAGCCGCCCAAGGATTTGGCGTAAATTATCGAGACCGGTAAACTCCTCCACATACTGTCCATCCCACTTGTAAAAGGCGTGTCGTATGGCTTCGATGGCCGGGATGTAGCTGAAGGCGGCCACCCCCAGTACCGTGGGGACCAAGAGGGCAAAAACCACCCACGTCTGCTTGATGTTGCGCCATGTGATCGGCTCCTGATTCATTGCGTCACCGTCTGTAGGAAGTGCGTGTCCATGGCCAGGTCGTGTGTTTTGGCTTGGTTGGCGTAGAGCAGTTGCATGACGCTACGTTCCACGGCCGCGATGTCGCTAGCCTCTGGGGCTGCCAGGGCTAGAAGGCGACCTGCCACGATGCGATCCATGTTGCGCATGTTGCGTCGATTCTTTTCGAGCTCTGTGCGAAATCCTTCCATCGCGGTTCGATCATAGATCTCGGCCAGTGAAGCGGCGTAATCCAGCGGGGTCATACGCCCCGAGAAGAGTTGCCATCGCCCGCCCTCGGCGCGCAGGCGCAGCTCGGAGCTGATTTCGTAGTCGAAATGCCCGGCGATACCCTCAATGCGCGGTTTAAAGGGCTTCAGTGTTTCCGAGAGCGTCACGCCCTGCACAATCGGGAGCCAGTTGATGTGAGAGGTGAACTGTGCGTTGTGGTCGCGGGTTGTGCAAAAGCGGAGGAAGTCGATGCAAAGATCCGCGTGCTTGGTGGCACGATTGAGCCCCCACGGGATGCCCCCACCGGTGGCGGCCTCACTCGGCATGGCGCGCGCAAACTTGCCGTATTCAGGGTGATCGCTCGGCGCCGGAAAATTGAAGACGCCCACCTCAAACGCATCCCCCACCTGCGCCAGCAGGCTGGACGCATCCCAGGAGCCGCTGGCAAACATCAAGGCGCGGCCCTGCACAAACATAAAGACCGCGTCGTCGCGCAGTGCGGCCATCCAGCCCTGCTGAAAATTGGCGGCAATGTCTGTGGTGCACTGCCATGATGCCAGCAGCGCGGGCGACTCGAAGGACCACACTCCGTTGCGATAGGCTTGGTAGCTTTCGAACAGCGAGCACTTCCCGTCCAGGTTGGCATCTGAGAGACGTATGATGTCGGTCAGGAAGGTGTTGGTGTATTTGCGCTGAAAGACACCGGCCTGGTACTTGCTTCCTGCCAGGGGGACAAGTGATCGCTGTTGTCGCGCCGCATAGTCGCGAATGGTATTGCAGACGTTGATAAAATCCAAAAAAGATGTAGGCGAGTCGTCGCGGCCCGTGGCTTCACGGTAGAGGTCCTTGTTGTAGTAGATGCGCTCTGTGAACATGGAGAACGGGATCATGTAGTAGTCCAGCAACTCGCGGTCATAAGCGCTGATCAATCCGTCCGAGAAGGTCTGACGCCACGGAATGCCTTCCAGGGGCGTGCCTACGTTGTAGGGGTTGGGTGACTCGATGTATGGCCCGAAAGGCAGAAAGTAGCGTGTCAAGTAGCTGGGATCGTTGACGACTCTTGAGAACCCACGCTCAATGATATCGGGGGCGATGCCGCCTACCAGGCCTGTATTGACAAACTGGCCGTACCCCCGCTCGCTCACAGGCAGCTGTAGCACACGGACCTTTTCGCCATGGCGCTCGAGATACTCCTTCTCGTAGGCATCAATCAGGTCTTGAAGGGCCTCGCGAAAACCGGATTCGAGCTGCCAGTGGCAGATGCGAATGGTGGTGACATCGGGGGCTTCGAATGTGATCTGATTATAGGCCACGCGTACGACCGCAAAGAGGGCGGCCCCCGCCAGAATGGCCACCCCGGAGTAGACCTGGAAGAACTTCTTGAGCGTCATGGCCGCGCCTCCACGGTTTCGGCAAAGGGATCAATCAGCTCCGGTGGATCGCCGCCCAGGGCGCGAATACGCAGTTGCGCTTCGAAACCAAAACTGCTTCGTGCCACCTCGGTAATAATTTTTCTGTAGAACTGGATGGCTTTGTCGTTGGTACCGCTCTTTTCGGCTATGCCGCCCATGCGCCAGTAAATCGCATCCAGGGGAATCTGTTCGGGGAGGCCGATGGCGATGGCCTTTTCGAAGGCTTCGATGGCACCAGCGTAATCTTCCAGGGGGGGGCGGAAGCTGGAGGTGCCGATGAGCGTCCACTGTACCGGCGCCATGGGGTTGTTGGGGCGGCGTGCCAGCCAGGCGCGCAGTCGGTCAAGTGCGACGCGCGTGGCCTCGGCGTCCATCGACGAGAGTTCCACTTCGGTCAGGTGGTAGATCGCCACATCGGCAAAAAAGGTGTCTGGCCAGTCCTGCATAACGCGCTCGTACAGGCCGACTGCCGTGGCGGTATCCAGCGTGTCACCCGCATAGTCGATTTGATCGGCCAAACGTCCCCGCATAATCATGGCGAGCGGGAGGGCGGGGGGGGGCACCTGGGAGGCGATCAGTTCGTCGTAGAGCGCGGCCGCCTTCTCTTTATCCCTCTTGATGTCTGGTTGGCGATGGTGAAGGGATACCGCGAGGCACAACGTGGCCGTCGTCCACTCCGGCGATCCTTTGGGATGCGCTTTCACGGCGCGTGCGGCTGTCAGCGATGCCCGGCGCATATCGAGATGAGCGATGTCATCAAAAATAGCCGCGATATCTTCAGCCGCCATCGCCTGGGTCGCCAAGGCGGCCAGACCCACCACAATGTGCACAGTTACCGCTCTATGCATAAACGGCTCCCTTCAACGCCTAAAACCAGAAGAGCCAGCAGCATATCTTTGTGCGTGAATTGCGTCGATGTAAAACTCGGGTTCAACAACGTCTTTGTCGGTAACACCTAACACCTAGCGCCTAACACCTGCGGCGATTCTTCGCCGCTGGAGTGGGACAATTGGTGTTGGCCGTGAATCCTGCGCTTGGTACTCTGCGGGTCAACAAGGGATCTACTATGCAACATATGCTGGAGTTGCTTCGCAACAAAACGGGATTGGTCGTCACGGTCCATATTCCCAAGGGAATGAATAGTGTGGATGCCACGCGCGCGCTGACTGATAACGTGGTGCTGCTGTGTGAGCAGGTGGCTGATCCGCAGCGTATCTGTTTGAGTGTAGACGGGGCGGAGTGTGGGGTCGATGTAGCCGTGGAGCTGGCGACACGCTTCGGCGTACGTCAGATTGCGGCCGAGACGCCTTTGGGGAAGTTGCAGGGCGCGCGGCTGGGGGTGGATCATCTGTTGGAGGATGAGTCGCTGGAGCATGTCATCTGCGTCGACCAGGACGGTGACCATTTTGCCAATGAACTGCTCAACCTAGTGCGCGCGGCCGAGTGCATTCGAGCGCAGGCCGACACCGACCGAATCATCGTGTTGGGGCAACGCAGTTCGATGCACCGTCCGATGGGGTTGCTGCGCGGCGAACTGGAAGAGTTGGCTGACCGCATACTGCTGGATGCACTGACCTATCATGCGGCCCTGACGGGCACACCCCTCCGGATGGAACACGCCTTTACCTTTGGTGAGTATCCCGATTTCCATTCTGGCTACAAACTATTCTCACGCCCCATCGCTGAAGCGGTGTTTCGTTCCGAACCGAACCTGGCCGGCACGCCACCGGTCTGTTACTACCGCCATGCGGTCGAGGCGGTCATGGTTGTCGAAGCCCTCGAAGCAGGGGCCTACCTTGGCGTCGTGAATCGCTCCACCTACAATGAACAACCTATCTCCGCGTTTGGCATGATGGCGCGCGAACAGCTCATGGCCAACACCATCATCTGGCCCTGCAAGCGCCTCGCCATTCCGGTTCACTTTGTGCGCCAGTGGCTGGACAACCACCTGCCGCGCCTCCTCCTCGATACGTTGCGCCCGGACGGCGGAAGCGAACTACAGGCGGTGCGCCGCCTCGTCCTCGACGCGTTTGGGGAGGGGGATGCCCCCCCCGTCACCGATGCGAGCCTCGTTTGTGTAGCGGTCCCCAATGGCGGGGCGGCAGGGCGGCCTAACCAGGAGTGTCCATGACTGCGGTAGAAATAGAGTTTG
Source organism: Lentisphaerota bacterium (assembly GCA_013203785.1). GTDB lineage: Bacteria > Verrucomicrobiota > Kiritimatiellia > UBA8416 > JABMPJ01 > JABMPJ01. The sequence continues at coordinate 12,518 of JABMPJ010000150.1, forward strand.
GATCCGATGCCCTCACCGTTCACGTGCCCGATGGCAGTGACCTGTTGACGCTGCCGAAGGTTGCACCCTTGGTCGACGCGACGGAGGCGCTACAGCGGGGCTTGGATGATCCGATCGGAGGCGATCCCCTTGCGACTATAGTGCAACGTGCCTTAGCGCAGAACGTTGTTGCCTCGGCCGCCATCGTGATCAGTGACAACACGCGTCCGGTGCCCTACGGTGGTCCGCAGGGCATTCTCCCTCCCCTCCTGGGCGCGCTGCGGAGTGAAGGGGTGCAGCAAACGGTTATCATTGTGGCCACGGGGACGCATCGCGGCATGACGGATGACGAACTACGCGAGCTGCTGCCGGATGAAGCCTTTGCGCCTGATGTGCGCATCGTAAACCACGACTGCACCGACCGCGACGGACTGCGTCACATAGGCCGGACCACGCGCGGAACAGATGCGTGGGTTAACGCTCTGTATCTCGACGCGGATATCAAGATTCTAACGGGGCTGGTTGAGCCGCACTTTATGGCAGGATTCAGCGGTGGTCGGAAAGCGATTTGCCCTGGTTTGGTCGGCATGGAGGCGACTCACATTTTTCACGGTGCCGCGATGATGGCGCACCCGCAAGCCGATAGCCTGGTCTTGGAGGGCAACCCCTGCCATGAGGAGGCGTTGGAGGTTGCGCGCATGGCCGGGTGTGATTTTGTGGTCAACGTGACGATCGATCGCCACAAGCAGATCACCGGTCTGTTCTGCGGGGAGATGGAGGCGGCCCATGCGGCGGCGTGCATCAAGGCAGCCGATACGAACACGATTCCCATTGCGCACGCCTACGACATTGTCGTGACTCATGCCGGGTTTGCCGGGATCAATCACTACCAGGCCGCGAAGGCAGCGTGCGAGGGTGCCAAGGCCGTGCGTCAAGGCGGGGCGATGATCCTGGCCGCCAATCATACCGACGTCCACCCCGTTGGCGGTGTCGGCTACCGGCGTATGCTTGCCCTGCTCCACGAGCTGGGGCCGACGGCCCTCAATGAGCGGCTGAGGCGTCCCGACTGGTCCTTTGTTCCCGAGCAGTGGGAGGCACAGAAGTGGGCCGAGGTGTTCACGAAGCTGGGTCGCTTGGATCGTCTGGATTACTGCGCGCCCCGTCTCACAGGTGCCGCTTTCCAGGAACACAGCATTCCGGGCAATGATGGCGGGGTGGGGCTGGAGCCTCGCCCCGAACCGGCCTGGGCCGCCGCTATGGTCCAGCGTTCCCTCGATCAGAGGCTTGAGGAGCAGGCGGGCGCGAGTGTGGCTCTGCTTTTGGATGGCCCCTACGGCGTACCGTCACTGAACGGCTGATCGTGCCCCACATGGTGGGGCACGAAGCCGTGTCGTTTTATCCCTGTTGCCGTGATCTATCCCCCTATGGCTATCTTCCGCGTCTTGACCGCTTCGCGCTTGGGAAGCGTCACTTCCAGAACGCCCTGCCGTACACCGGCCTTGATGCCCTCCGTGTCAACGGCATGGGAGAGCGTGAAGGTGCGGCGGTACTTCCCGACGGCGTACTCGCGTCCCAGCGCCTCATACCCTTGCGGAGGGGGAGTGCAGGCGTTGCCTTCTATGGTTAACACATTGTTCTCCACGGTCACGTCAACGCTCTGTTGATCCACCCCGGGCATGTCGGCCACCAGGCGAACGGACTCACCGTTCTCGCTGATATCCACGTCAGGGATGTACACGGTCCCTGTCTCCGGCAGACCGACGACCTTTGTACTGTTGTCGTCTCTTTTCACTACTTCTGTCTTGGCCATGGTTACTTGCCTCCTCTCTCTCTGTTCTCATGCCGCCTCGATGGCGATCTTCCTCGGCTTCTCCTCCTCGGACCGCGGCACGGTCACGCGGAGAACACCGTTCTTGTAGTTTGCTTTGACCCCACCCGCATTGGCGCGGAAGGGGAGCTGCAGCGTGCGCGTAAACTCTCCGGCCGGGCGTTCGCGCCGGTGATAGGTTTCCCCCTCGGCCGCCGTAGTCGCGTTCACTCTACCACTCAGTTTGAGTTCGTTGCCCTGCACGGCGATATCGACATCCTTAGGATCGACACCGGGCAGCTCCGCATCGATGACCATGCCGTCTGCGGATGTCCAGACGTTCATCAACGGATAGGTCGGCCGTCGCCATGCGCGTCCGCGGTCGCCCGCTTGATCGCGTTCTTGTCCTGCGATCATCCGGCTCATGTCCGTCTGAAGCGATTCCAGTTCATCGAAAATCGACCACGGATTGCGTGGCCACGTTACGAGTTCTAACATCTCTCATCCCTCCTGTTTGTGTTATTCGCCACTCTACGTCTCACACACATGCCCCATATAGCATGGCACATGCCAAGGCAGATCAGTGACGGGGCTCTCGATTCATAAGATATGTACTACAAATAACTTACAACGTATATCGAGCGGAGATCGCGCGTGGTTCAAGCGGAATATATGGGACAGTATTACCCATGCTGCGGTGACATGATGAGTCATGTTGGCGCAGAATCCCGTGGTGGGAATGGCGCTATGCGTGGTGCTGTGCTGCTCCGCCCTATCCCTACGTCCTGAAGACGAGGAAGGAGGCCAGCAGGTAGGTGATGTAGAGGGCTAGAAGCACGTAGCCATGCCAGCGTACCAACTGCCATCTCCGGCGCAGGAGGACTTGGGCCGTTCCGGCGAGCAGGAGCATCATCGGGAACATGAAGAGGATCTCTTTGCGGGTCAGGGTGAGTGGATTGATCATGGCCGAGGCACCGGCCACCCAGCAGATGTTCATGATGTCGGCCCCGAGGATGTTGCCCACGGCCAGGGAGGCGTGGCCCTTGCGCGCCGCCGTAACGCAGGTGGCAATCTCTGGCACAGAGGTGCCGAAGGCAACCAGCGTAAGGGCGATGATGCCGTCCGGTATGTGCAAGGTGTGTGCGATCGTGGTGGCCGAGCTAACGATCAAATCGCTAGTGGATAGTATGCCGGCCAGGGCCACGATAAAGAGTAACATCAGTCGTCCCACCGCCGAATCGGGGCGGCTCTCAGCATGCTCACCATCCTCCTCGTCTTTCAGGCAGCCCCGCTTGTGCTGCCGGAACAGCATCGCCATGTAGCCGCAGAAGGCGAGGGCCAGGATGACGCCCTCACCGCGGCCGAGCGTATTGTCAAAGGCGGTGAACGCAAAAGCAAGGAGCGCCACGAACATCAGAAAGGTGCCTGCCTGCTTGACGACACGTGGGGCCAGCGCCACAGCACCAGCCGAAAAGAGCGCGCACATTGCCAGCCCCAGTCCCGTATCACAGAGCACGGAGCCCACCGCATTCCCCAGTGCGATTTCGGCGTTGCCGCGTACAGCAGAGATGACGGAGACGGAGAGCTCGGGGGCGGTGGTTGCAAACGAGACGAGGACCATGCCGACGACCAGCTTGGGCAGTTTGAACTTGTAGGCCAGTGATACAGCGCTCTCGACAAAAATATCGGCACACTTGGCCAGAATCGCAAAGCTGATTGCCAAGACCAGCCAGGCAATCCAGACGTTTCCATGGATAAGGAGATGAAGGGCCTGCATGACGGGTGACTATATGAGAGAAACGGCCGTTGGGCAAAGAAAAGAGTCTGCAACGTAGCTTGACATAAGACGGGTGCCGCGTTAGGGATTATGACATGCATGTTCATTTGGACAGTGATGACGCGATGGGTGAGGATCGGGCCCGCGGCGCCGCCGTCTCGCCCTCTCATACTATCCTGGTGGTGGATGATGAGCCGCCCGTCTGCTCAATGTTGACGAGGGCCCTTATCATGGCGGGGTACCGGTCGTCTGCGGCGGGCAATGCCGACGAGGCCTTGGCGCTGCTGCCCTCCCTCGCACCCGACCTGGCGGTTGTTGATATCAACCTGCCCGGAATGAGCGGCATGGATCTCTGCGTGAAATTGGCGGGTGAACACAAGATCGAGGTGCTCCTGATCACCGGGGATGATGACAGCTACTCTTACATCGACGCCGCGGGGTCGGGTGCCTGCGACTTCCTCCCTAAGCCGATTCGTATGCGCGAGCTGATCCTTCGTATCGAACGCGCCATCGCGGCTCGCGATGTTCGGTTGGAGCGTGATCGGACCGTCGAGCAACTACGCTATCTCAGTATCACGGACGAACTGACCGGCCTCTATAATCTGCGTCGCTTCCGGGAGGCTCTGGAAAGTGAGATCGTGCGCAGTGGTCGCTACGGCCATAACGTCTCGCTTCTGATGCTGGATCTTGACCGTTTTAAGCGCGTCAACGACTGTTGTGGACACCCGGAGGGAGACCGCGTCCTTAAACAGGTTAGTCAGGCCATCCGAAGTGCTATCCGCGACCCGGATACGGCCTACCGCTATGGTGGTGAGGAGTTCACGGTAATCCTGCCCGAAGCCGATAAGGACGCTGCCGTCTGCGTGGCGGAGCGGCTGCGTGAGACGATCGCTACCGAGTTATCATCGCCCCCGGGATCAGACCGCCCTGGCATCACGGTTAGCGTCGGCGTTGCGCTCTGGAAAGAGGGCGAGGCTTCCGCTCAGCTCCTTGAACGTGCCGACGCAGCGCTGTACGCCGCCAAGCGAAATGGCCGCGACCGGATCTCGATCTCCACATCCTGAGCCCCACCGTCGGACGACTACCATGTATTTTGATACCCACATGCACCTTGAGCCGGGGGATGATGTTTCCGGTTTGACGCAGCGGGCCGCCGAAGCGGGCGTGACACGTATGGTGGCCGTCGGGGGTACGATCGAGATGAACGCCGCCGCCTTGGCTGCGGCGGCGAGTCGCCCCGATGTCTTTGGTGCGGCGGTGGCGTTTGACCGGCATGTGGCGGAAACGGGCGGGGTAGGGGATCTGCCTGCCCTGGTGGCGGAGGTCCGGGGTCTGCTGGATCGGCCTGGGATTGTCGCGGTGGGTGAGACCGGCTTGGACTATCACTACAGCCCAGAGACGGCCGCAGAGCAGAAGGCGCTCTTCGGGGCCCAACTCGATCTAGCTCGTGAGAAGGGGCTGCCGGTGATTGTCCACAGCCGCGAGGCCGAAGCCGATACCCTTTCCATGCTTGGCGCACAGCGCACGGCATGGACACACGCCGATGAACATATGGCGGTGCTGCATTGCTTTACGGGGACGGCTGATATTGCGATGGCACTGATTGAGCAGGGCGTCTTCATCAGCTTCAGCGGTATTGTGACCTTCCGCAACGCCGACGCGCTGCGCGAGGCGGCGGCCGCCGTGCCGGACGAGTGGCTGCTGCTCGAGACGGATACCCCTTACCTGGCCCCGGTACCACACCGCGGCAAACCAAACGAACCAGCCTATATCCCTCATATCGCCGCCGTGCTGGCGGCTGTACGTGGGGTCTCCATCGAGCATATCGCCGCCATCACCACCGCGAATGCCCATCGCCTCTTTGGTCTATAGGCTGCGGATCCCCGTGTGGTCATCCACGACTTGCGCTTTCCCTCTGGTGCCGCATTGGCCTATGATCAGGACTGAAACACGCAAAGGTGGGGGCGGCTCTGATCTGTCGGCTCCCCGCTGGGTGAATCAGACCTATGTTCCGGAAGCCTGCCGAAAGGAGAACGTCATGGGGTGCCAAAAGGGTAAATCGACCGATAAAGAAAAGAGCGGCAACTACAAGTGCAAGAAATGCGGCGCCGTCGTGAAGAAGAAGGACAAGCTCTGCAAACCAAAGAAGATTAAAGAGGAGTAGGGTGGCCACTTCCTGTGGACCGTCCTAAATACTGTCCTAACAGGGATAGGCTTAGGTGTAGAGAGGAGAAGGACTGAGTATGAGTGGAAAAGGCAAGCGGGGTGTTGTGGGGTTCGACTTGGGGGGCACCAAGATGATGGCGGTCGTTTACGACCGCAAATGGAGGGACTGCGGCCGCAACCGCCGCAAAACGAACGCGGAAATTGGCATGAAGGCGGGTCTGGATCGCATCGCTGAGACCATTGATAAGGCACTCGATGACGCCGGCATGGCCCCTGATCAACTGGACGCCATCGGCATTGGTGTGCCCGGGCCGCTCGACCCGGAACGCGGTGTGGTGTATGACCTGCCCAATATGGGATGGAAGGATGTGCCGGTCAAGGCGGCCCTTGAGAAGCGGTTCGGGTGCCCCGTGGCGGTTTTGAATGATGTCGATGCGGGTACCTACGGCGAATATTGCTTCGGGGCCGGTCAGGGCAAGCGCTGCGTCTTGGGGGTCTTCCCTGGAACCGGTATTGGTGGCGGGTGTGTCTATGATGGCGCGGTCCTGCGTGGGCAGGCTATTACGGCCATGGAGGTCGGGCACGTCTGTGTCCTGCCAGAGGGCGCACTGTGCGGTTGCGGCGCACATGGCTGCCTCGAAACGGTCGCCAGTCGGCTGGCCATCGCCCAAGCGGTCGTCGCGGCGGCTTTCCGCGGGGAGGCACCACACCTTCTGAGCGAGGTCGGCACGGATCTATCCAAGGTGCGTAGCGGTACCCTGGCACGGGCGATCGCAGCGGGCGATGAGGTGGTGGAGTCGATCGTGGTCACGGCCGCCGGGTGGCTGGGACACGGCATCGCCTCAGTCGTGAACCTTCTGGCCCCGGATGTGGTCGTACTCGGTGGCGGCCTGGTCGAGGCCATGCCGACGCTCTACTTAGAGGCGGTCGAGACGCGTCTGCGGGAGCGTGTCATGCCGGCCCTGAGGGACCATTTTGAAGTGAAAGTAGCTGAACTGGGTGACGATGCCGCGACGTGCGGTGCGGCGGCTTGGGCGGCTGCCGTCGCCAAAGAGGTTGCCGCAGGATGAGTGTAGGCAAACATCACGTCCTGGCGGTGATTGAGTTGGGTACCACCTCGATCCGGATGGTTGTGGGCGAGGCGTCGGCTAATAAGCAGATCAGGAAACTGGACGAGCTGGCCCAGGCCGTTGCGCTTGGCAGTGAAACGCTCGCAACCGGCCGTATCGGCCGCGACGCGACCGAGCGTTGCGTCCAGGCCATCCGGAGCTTTCGCGAGGTGTTGACGGAATATGGTGTCGAAACGCGCCATGTCCGTGTCGTCGCCACCAGCGCCGTGCGCGAGGCCTCGAATAGCGATCGTTTCTGTGACCGTATTCTCGTGGCGACCGGTTTTGAGGTTGAGATGCTGGACCAGGCCGAAGTCAGCCGTCTGACCTACCGCGCCATTCAACCTCAACTGCGGAAGCAGCCTTTCTTCAGGGGTTCAGACGTTATGGTGGTCGAGGTGGGCGGTGGAAGCACTGAGACCCTCATGTTCCGCAAGGGCAAGGTCAGCACCTCGCACCTCTACCGCCTGGGCGCGTTACGCCTGCGCGCGCAGGTGGAGGATCAGGAGGTGCCGTCCGAGCGTCGGCTGGGGGTCATGCGTGCCGAGATGACTCAGCTTGTGGCGCAGGTGCACTTCAATCTGAAGCCGTTGACGTCCCCACAAATGGTTTGGCTGGGTTCTGAGGCCCGCTTCGCCTTGACCGTTCTTGAGGGCGCGCCAGATGACAGCGGGTTACATGAACTGCGCCTCCCGGCCCTTAAGCGCTTCATGCGCAAAGTCGTAGCGCAGAGTGTCGACGAACTGGTCAAGGCGTACCGGTTGACCTATACGGAGGCGGAAACACTGGGCCCCGCGCTCCTGATTGCGGTCACACTGGCCGAGGTGTTGAAGCTTGATCGCCTGCACGTGGGCAAGGTCTCCCTGCGCACGGGGATTCTGATCGAGATGGCGACGGGGGAGGGGTGGACGGCGGAGTATCGCCAACAGGTCATCAACTCGGCGCTCGCGATCGCCCGAAAATACGGCGTGGATCTGCGGCACGCGCGGCACGTCGATGCTTACGGCTCGCAGATCATCAAGGTGTTGCGCGAGCAGTACGCCATCACGCCGCGCGATGAGGTGATCTTTCATGTCGCCGCGTTGCTGCACGAGGTGGGCCAGACCATCAACACGGCCAGCCATCACAAGCATTCGCAGTACATGATCAACAACATCGACATTTTCGGCCTGGGGCGGCATGACATCACGCTGGCGGCGCTCGTGGCGCGTTACCATCGCCGGGCCATGCCCAAGCCGAGTCACATCGACTACATGGCCCTGAACCATGGCGACCGGATTACGGTCTCCAAATTGGCCGCCATCTTGCGGGTGGCCAATGCCCTCGACCGCTTGCGCAGCGCCCGGCCGCTTAAGCTTGCGATGGGGTTGAGCGAAAAGGGCTTTTTGATCGAGCTCGTGGGCGATCTGGATCTCAATCTGCTCAAACAGCGGGTCGCGGATCAATCGCAACTCTTCATGGATATTTTTGGCAAGGAGATCGCATTGCAGGCGAAGGAGAAATAGGGCATGTCCACGCGTAAGGATCGCTTTGTGAACCGGGAGATGAGCTGGCTCGAGTTCAATCAGCGCGTACTGGATGAGGCCGCCAGCGAGGACGTTCCCCTGCTGGAGCGGCTCTTCTTTCTCACGATCAGCGGGTCGAACCTGGATGAATTCTTTATGGTCCGTGTCGGTGGCCTGGAACTGCTGCGCGAGGCCGGCTCGCGACGACGGGACCTGGCTGGATTCACCCCGTTGCAGCAGTTGGCGCTGATCGGGAAGCGTGCGCGGCAGATGGTGGGCGAGCAGTACGCGCTCTACCGTGACCACCTCCTCCCTTCGTTAGCCGGGGTCGGCCTGCGGATCCTATCACCGGAGCAGTGTACGACCGCCGAGTTCACCCGGCTGCATGAGATCTTTTCCGCTGAAATTCAGCCGGTGTTGACGGCGATGTGTCTGGATGGGGAGGGACCCTTCCCGCTGCTGCAGAACATGGCGCTCTACGTGGCGGTGCAACTCGAGACTGATGACGACAGCGAGACCCCATTTGTCTATGCGGCCGTTCCGGTTGGGGGCGGGCTGAAGCGGGTCTGGCCTCTCGGCAGGGGGGAGGATGTCCGGGCTTTTGCGTTGATTGAGGATCTTGTCATGTCACAGGTCGACGTGCTCTTTCCCGGACGTCGCGTGGTGGCTGCGGCACCCTTTCGTGTCACGCGCAACGCCGACATGAGTGTGGAGGAGGAATTCGCGGAGGACCTCTCTCTCGAAATGGAGCGCGTCCTGCGACAGCGCCGCACGAGCGGCTGTGTGCGCCTCGAGATCGGACACAAGGCTCCCCGCGAGCTGGTGAGCTTTCTGGCTACGGCACTGGGCGTCCGACGTGAAGGTCTTCTACGCATTGAGGGCCCCATCGATCTCACCGGCTTACGAGCCCTGCACGGGGTTGAGGGATTTGATGCCTTACGCTATCCCTCCTGGGCTCCGCAGCCGTCGGCCGTGATCGATCCCAAAGTCAGTCTGTTTGAGCAGATTGCCAAACAGGACATCTTGGTCTCGCTGCCGTTCGAGCGGTTCGATCCTATCGTGCGCCTGGTGCGTGAGGCGGCAGACGATCCCGATGTCCTGGCGATCAAGCAAATCCTCTACCGAACCAGTCCGGACAGCCCAATCATTCAGGCCCTGCGCCGGGCCGCTGAAAACGGCAAGTACGTCACGACCATTGTTGAGTTGAAGGCGCGCTTTGATGAGGCCAACAACATCGCCTGGGCGCGCGAGCTCGAGAGCGTCGGGGTTCAGGTCGTCTATGGGGTCAAGCGCTTCAAGACGCACGGAAAAATCTGTGTCGTGGTGCGGCGCGAACGAGAAGGTATCGTGCGCTATTCCCATTTCGGTACGGGCAACTACAACGAAAAGACGGCGGGCCTCTATACGGATGTCGGACTATTGACGCGCGATGCCGAGCTTGGAGCGGACGCTTCGGCGTTCTTCAACGCCATCTGCGGCCGCTCTGAACCGCGTCCCTATACCTGGCTGGCGCAGTCGCCCTTCGGCCTGCGCGACCGCCTGCTGGAGTTGATCAGTGACGAGACCGCGCGCTGCAAGCAGGGGCACCCCGCCTCCATTCGCGCCAAGATGAACTCCCTGGCCGACCCGGAACTGATTGACGCGCTCTACACGGCCTCTCGCGCGGGGGTGAAGATTCTGTTGAACGTGCGCGGCATCTGCTGTCTGCGTCCCGGTGTCAAGGGGTTGAGCGAGACGATCACAGTCGTTAGTATCCTGGATCGCTACCTTGAGCACAGCCGCATCTTTGAGTTCCGGCATGGCGGGGCGCTTCTGACCTTTATCTCCAGCGCCGACTGGATGCCGCGTAACCTGGACCGCCGCGTCGAGCTGCTGGTGCCCGTGCGCGATAAGGCGTGTAAGCGTGGGCTCCAGACCATTCTGGACGCAGCCTTTTCCGACAACACCCAGGCGCGGCTTATTCTCCCGGATGGGCGCTACGAGCGGCTGCACTCGCCAACGCCCGACGTGGCAGTGCGCAGCCAGGAACGGCTCTATCGGCAGGCCTGTACGGCGTGGAAACAGGCGCGCCAGGATCGGCTGACCGCGTTTGAGCCGCATCTGCCGCCAACGACGTGAAGGGGATGTTCAGCTGGCACCCATGAGCGAGGCGTTGACGCCAAAGAGTATGGACATCAGGAAGTAGTGGACCATGCCAATGGCGATGAAAAAGACGATCGGCGAGAGGTCGAACATGCCGACCTGAATCGGGTACTTGCGTAGCGGCCCGAGAAGCAGGTTCATCCAGTCACGGCAGAGCATAGCCAGGCCGTGCGTCTGTGTGAACATGGAAATCCAGGACCCGATAATCAGAAAGAACATGAGCTGCCGCAACATCGGGAGGAGTTGGACCCAGGCCGCGAGGGCTAGGACGATGACCTTCAGTACGGAGGCAGGGGCGGTGGCGCTGCTCCAGTAGAGTTCGCAGGGCAGGCTGACCACGGGCTGTAGGGACCCGTGTGACGGTTGGCCGAGGCGGTCCAGCAGGACAACCAGAATGGCCCCGTAGAGCGTCAAGAGCATGGGTCTCCATTCGATGCGCGTATCCGAAAAGGGGCGCGAGAGGTAGGCCAGCATCGAGACGGTGTGCTCGTTGGATTTGCGGGCACCCGCCCAGGCGAAGAGCAGTGAGACGCCCCAGATCCGGAAGAGAAAAATACCAAAGGAGAGGGCGCTGAAGGCAATCGCGTGCGTCAAGCTCGGATCGATCGGCTGTCGGTCGAAACCCAGGACGAGGACCCAGGCCGACTTGGTCGGTGCGATGAGGGCCCGCAGTACCAGCAAGACAGCCATCGTGACCATGGCCGTCAGGCGCGCAGAGAGTCCGAAGAAGACGGGCTCCACGAAGGTGAGGATCGCCCGTGCGAGGCGCGCCAGTGGGGCCAGATAGGGGTTGAAGTGGATGTTGCGATCGTCGTCCGGCGTCCATATTCTGAACCAGAATACAATCAGAAGCATGTTGAAGAGGGTGTCCCAGGTGGCGAAGTTCATGAGGATTTCTTTCGATAGGTGAAGGGTTTGGAGACGGCTTGACCTTCGGGGCCCAAGGCCTCGCGCGAGCTGCCCGCGGCGGCGAGGACCTGATCAGTCGTTTTGAAGTGGCATTTGGCGGTTTCAAGTAGAACGGTGGGGCCCTTTTTCTTGACCAACTCCACAGCCCATTCGCGTACGCCTGCTGAAGCCCCTTTGGGCATGGTTGTTTTGTGATACTCCTCCTGCTGCTTGAGCGAGCGCAGGAACATTTCGCGGGCGATAATGGAGGCGGCGGCGACCGCCAAGTCGGATTCCGCCTTGTGCCGCTGCACCAATTCGATCTTCTGCCCCTTCTTCATGAGGGCCCGCTCAACCTGCTCCTTGCTGCCAAACTGGTCCGAAATGGCTTGTGGACAGTCGGGAATTACCTCCAGCAGGTTCTCAATGGCGCGCGCGTGTCCCCAGGCCAGGAGGGTGTTGACGCTGCGCATCTTACTGTAGAGCCGGTTGTAGGCGCTCGGCCCAATCTTCACTACACTGTGTCGATTACCCAATAGATTGCGCAGTTCCTCTCCCAGGCGCAGTGCTTTCTTGTCGCTTGTGATCTGCTTGCTGTCCTTAACATCCATTTTGCGCATGGTCTCGGCCAGGGCGGGGTCAATATAGGCCGAGACGATGACGATCGGTCCGAAGAAGTCACCCTTCCCGCTCTCGTCCACGCCCATATGAGGTGCCGTGGCTTCCGGATTCAGGATATCCTCGTACCCGAGGCCCGCCGCCATCAGGACGAGGGGCTCTAGTGTGAACTCGACGAATTCCGCAGCACCCTTGCCCTGCACGAGGCACGTGCCGCTCTTGTAGAGCGAAATGTTGCATGTGGGCAGTTCGACGGCGATGCGGGTGTGCTCGACCCGAATGGGACGGTAATTCCCACTGCGCAGCAGGGCTTCCAGTGTGTCCTGTTGCTCACTCGTCAACTTGTACGAATATGAGTTTTTTGCGGCCATGGAGGGGGATCATGCCACACTCGCCGCTCTGCATCTACCCCCTTTTTAGGTTGACGTAATTGAGGGGCAATCCAATAATGACCGTTGATTCTGGATGTAAACATTCTGGCCCCCCGTCTAGTGGCGGTTGGGTTGGATAGAAGTGTGGGAGTATACCCTTATGAAGTCTATCGGTTCTTTCGTAGTGGCGTTCGTTGTGATGGCCGTGAGCGCGGGCCGTGCGACGGCGGGGCAGGACCAGGGCGACCGCTTCCGGTTCTCGGTCAACACCCGTGCGGAGTATACCGACAATCGCGATGCCTCGGAAACTGACGAGGCGTCCAACTGGGATTTCTACTTACGGCCGCGCGCCGATGTCTTGCTCGGGGATCCCGATCGCGCGTTGCTCGATCTCTACTATGCTCCTTCGATCCGCTACCGCACCGATCCGAGCATCGCGCAGAACGAGACCGAGCTGCAGCACGATCTCGGACTGCATGCGAAGTATCGTGCATCGCGACGGCTGGTGCTGCGTGCCAGCGAGAAGTTCGATCTGACCGATGATGGCTCTGTCTCCCAGGACGGCAGCACCATTCGCGGGGATCGGAGTTACATCCGCAACGACATCAGGGCGGGTGCCGATTTTCTGGCAGGGCGTCAGACCGAGGTGGATCTCTCGGTCGGCAACCGGATCAAGCGCTATGACGAGGCTGATGCCGCGAGCACATCCGACGAGGATCGCACGGACGCAGGCATTAAGCTAATCCAGCATTTTAGCGGCAACACCCGTGCTAGTCTTGAGGGGCGCTACTCCCTGTACTCCTATGAGAGCCCCGGCTTGCTCATGCGCGATTTTGATTCGATCCTCGGGGCGCTCGGCGTCGAAAAAATGCTCTCCAAGAATCTGACTGTGGGTGGCCAGCTCGGTGCTCAGATGCAGTCATACGATGATCCTGGCATTAACGATTCGACCAGTCCCTTCGCCCGGTTGTTCGTCCGTGGCAGCACGACCCCTTCGCTGCGTCTCAATACGACGCTGACGCATGCCGTACGGGATTCGGATGCGTTCCCGTTTGCATCCCAGGAGTATTCTGAGTTGTCGGCGCGGGCCGACTGGGACACGACGCCCCACGTCACCCTCACCCTCTCTGGACTCTACCGCCTTAGCAATTATGATGATGTTGCGCCCTCCGCCGCCGCTCTGGCAGCTCTGATCGGCCGTGATGAGACCACCATCGCCGTCTCAGGCCAGGCCGCCTACAAACTGAACGACTCGTTGACAGTCCAGGTGCGTCAGCGGTTTGAGGATGTAGATTCCGATGTCTCAACGTCGTTCAGCAAAAATACGACGACTCTGGAACTGACAAAGCATTTCTAAACCTGAGTAGACCCCTGCCTGGAGCCCTACGGAGCGAGCGCATCGCGTTCGACCGTGGGGTTTTCGGTGAAAAGTGATCAATCGGAAATAGCACTATGGCGGAACAACAGCAGGAGAGCCTCCACTTCCTCGATTACTGGCGCGTGATCGTGGCGCGCAAAGAGATCGTCATGGCCGTGGCCCTGCTCGTGATCCTAGCGGGCGTGCTCGTGACCTACTCCATGCAGAAGGTCTACATGGCCTCGTGCGTGATCAAGGTCGAAGCAGACCGCCCTGATGTGAAGGTCTTCTCCCCTGAAATGATGCGCTTTGATCCGCTCTTCCTTCGCACCCAGTTTGAGATCATCCAATCGGGTCCCGTGATAGAGGAGGTCGTACGCCGCCTCAATCTTAACGAGGCCCTGGGTCGCGCCTACGGCTACTACGATAGCCTCGGTGAAGAGAGCCTCGAGATGACCTACAAGCTGATGGCTTCACGACTCAAGGTGCAGCAGTATCGTGACACGAACCTGATCGAGATCCAGATCTATATGGAGGAGCCCAAAGGTACCGCTCCCCAGATGGCCGCGGCGATCGCCAACGAGGTGGCGAAGGTCTATCGGGATCTTACGATTCAACGCACCCGCGACACGACCGAGCGGGCGCTCGAGGCCCTCTACGAATCGCTGGAGGAGCAGCGTGAAAGCGTGGCCGATGCGGAGCAGAAGGTGTCGGACATTCTGAATGAGTACGAGCTCACCATTGTCAATTCCTACGCGGGAACCGATAGCGACTTGGGGAAGGTCAGTGTGACCCAGCTCGAAGCACAGCGCATCAAGCAGCATATGGAAATGGAAGCCAAGCGGACGCTCCTGGAGAAAGTCAATTCGCTCTCGCTGGATGATCTGTTGGACGCCTTCCCATACCTCGTTGCGGATGCCTCGCTGGTCAATCTTGTCAAAGAGAAACGCGATGCCGAAGTCGAGCTGAAGCGACTGAAGGATGCGCTGGGTGAAAAGCACCCTGAACTGATCCGGGTGCGGGCGACGATCGATGAGCTGGCCTCCAAAATCGGCGATGGTCTGAAGGGGTTGAAGACCGGCGTGGCCGCCGAATACGAGCGTGCCAAAGCGCAGACGGACGCGCTTGAGGTGATGCTGGAAGCCGCCAAGGCCTCAGATCGTACTCAGGAGGGCGAGGGCTACCTGAAGTATGATCTGGCCAAGGCCAAATTGCTGCACCAGAGCCGTGTGCTCGAAGCCCTCGAGATGCGCTATGCTCAAGAACGCATCGAGATGCGCATTCCGCGTACGACGGTCGAGACGGTGGAGCCGGCCAAGCCACCTAACAACCGTGACCAGGTGCGCCCCAAGCCAGTCATGAACATCATTCTGAGCGTGCTGGTGGGTATATCCGCTGGCGTGGCCCTGGCCTACTTCGTGGAATATTTAGACACCTCGATTAAGACGATCGACGATATCGAGCAGTATATGCAGTCCACAGTCCTGGGCGTCATACCGCAAAAGGTGAAACCACTCTCGGATCCCACCGCCGAGGCGGCCCATGCCGAAGCCTACCGCGTCCTTCGCACCAATGTGCGCTTCTCCAAGAATGCCATGGGCGGTAAGAGTATCTGCGTGACGAGCGCCAGCGTGGGCGAGGGCAAGTCATTGACGCTCTTCAATCTGGCCTATATCTCGGCCCAGTTGGGCGACCGGGTCATTATCGTCGATTCAGACCTCCACCGCCCGCGCCAGCACAAGATTATGGAGACAACCAACCGACCCGGACTGGCCAATATTGTGGTGGGCGACGCGACTCTGGATGAGTGTATTCAACACACGGCGGAGAAGAACCTCGACTTCCTGCCGAGCGGGAAGCTTGCGACCGGCGTGCACGGGTTGATCGCCTCAGAGAAAATGCGTGAAGTTGTGACCGAACTCAAAGAGCGCTACGACTTCGTCTTCTTTGATTCGCCACCCATTATCGGTGTGAGCGACGCCTCCCTCCTGACGCGTGAGGTGGATGGCGTGCTGCTGGTGATTCAGCATCGCAAGTATCCGCGGGCCCTCTCGGCACGCGCCAAGGATATGGTGGAAAATTTTGGTGGTAACCTTCTCGGTGTCGTGCTGAACAATATCAATATTTCGCGCGATTATGCCTACTATTACTACCACCAGAATTACTACTACTATCCGCACGCCAAAGGCGACGCTGAGGGCGACGTGGAGACAGAGAAGGCAGAGAAGGCATGAAGCAGAGTCGCGTGACACGACGGGGAGCGGTCTTACTGGCCCTGGCCATGATTCTGGTTGGCGGCTGTACCACGCACCCGGGGGCGGATCAGCGGCTGGCACGCTATACGCCGGATGACGCGGGGCGGCGCCCCTGGGAGTGGTCCCGCACCACTTCGGCGGTGGCACCGGATGCTGCGGCGGAGACTAACGCGTCTCTTCAGCTGGTCCTGGCCGCCGAATCTGTCAATGGTGAACCTCTTTCCACCGGCGGTGCGATGCTACGCCGGGGCGATGCTCTCGTCGTTTCGCTGAAGGGCATTCCGCGGCCCGAGGAGTTCAGGGAAGAGGTCGATGGTACGGGATCGATTACGCTTCCGCTGGTTGGACGTATCCAGATCGCCGGTATGCTGACCTCCGAGGCCGAGGATGCGATTGAGCAGGCCTATATCGACGGTAAGTTCTATACAAAGATCAATGTGATCCTCGTGGCCGAAGCCGGTTTCTACTATGTGCGCGGTGAAGTGCAGCGCTCGGGCCGCTATCCCGTGTCGGGTGACATCACGTTAATCCAGGCCATATCGACCGCCGGCGGTTACACCGATTTTGCCAAGCCCTCCCGGATCAAGGTGATCCGCAATGGCGAGGACATGACGTTTAACGCTGACCGGATCGAAGACGACAAGGATACCGACCCTGGCATCGTGGCTAACGATACGATTATTGTTCCCAAACGTTGGATGTGATGAAGCCCGATCCAGCCAAAACCTGGCAGACGTGTGGTGGCGCATTCTTGGTCGCCATTGGGATCTTTGGATGTTTCTACAGTGCAAGGGCGTCGCGCGCGCACCTACTTTATCAGGACGCCAAGTATGGGGTACGCCGAGAGGATGTGCCTGCGGTGCTGAGGGCCTGTGAGACGGCGCACCGCATCTACCCCCACAACTACAATTTCTGTGCGTGGGCAGCCGAACAAGCCTACCACAGTCGCAACACGGTCCACGGTGAAGCGCGGGCCCGGCGGCTGCGCGCGGCCGAGAGTTGGTGTGACGTGGGGCTCGCGCTTAATCCGTTCAAGAGCCAGCTGCATCTACTCAAGGCCCGTCTCTTGGAGCCTCTCCATCCCCGTGCTGCCGCTGCGCATTGGGCGCGCTATGTGGAGTGGCATTTTTGGGAGCCCTACAACCACGCCGTTCTCGTCGATCTCTACGCCAGCGCTGGCGATTTTGATCACGCCGCCGAATCGCTCGACTGGGTGCGGGGCTCCGAGCACTACGAGTGGGCTCTGGGACGGGTGCAGGACGCCTGGAAGCAAGAGAGGCGGCGTCCAGCTCCTACGCGCTGATCAGTGCCTTGCAAGCGCTGAACACTTCGTCGGTCTCAATGCGCTGCATGCATGCGATGTGGCGACAGGGACGATGATAACCGAAGATGAAGCAGGGCGAGCAGGGCAGCGCCTTGGAGATCACTTTGTGGCGCGCGTCCGTAACGCCCCACTTATGGCTGTCGCTCGGGCCAAAGAGTACGACCGTGGGGGTACCGGCCGCTGAGGCCAGGTGGGCTAGTCCTGAGTCGGCACCCACAAACAGTGCGGCACCGCGAACCAGATCGGTGGTGTCCGGAAGCGATCGGCCGCAGAAAGCGCGCGTCTGAGGACACCCCATCGCACGCAGGGCCGTGTCCGCTTGGATTGCCGCAGCGCTGTCGCGGCTCCCCCCCACGAAAACAATCGCCATGCCGAGATCCTTTGTGATCCGCTCACCCAGCGCGACAAAGCGCTCCAGGGGCCACTCCTTGTAACGTGTGGTGGCACCCGGATGAATCACGGCGTAGCGCGGTGGAGGTGCCGCGCTCTGGCGGGCGTCCTCAGCGGGCACCGGGGGATACTGACCAGCGGTCCCAATAGAAAAAGGTGCCGCACGCACCGCTGTCGCCAGTGTACGGGTGGTTAGCTCTGAGATAGCCCCCTGCGGGACGGGAACACTGAGAGGTTCAAGCAGGCGCAGGAACTGACTCGCCTCGGGTCCGTCCGGGGCGTAGTTCACCAGGTGCGTGTAGAGCGGATTGCGGCGTGGGTTGATCTTGAAGCCGATACGAAGGGGTGCCTTGCTGAGAAACGCGAGCACGGCTGAAAAGTGGTGAAACTGTTCCGTGTCGATGGCGAGGTCGTAGCTCTCGCGGCGCAGGTGTCGCAGGGCCTTGAACGGATTGACATCATAGAGCAGGACCTCGGCCCTTCGCCTGGAGATCGTAACCACCTCGGCGTTACGCCTCTCGCACAGCAGGTCGATCGTCGCCTCAGGATAGCGCGCTATGAGGGCGTCGATCATGGGAAGGAGGAGCAGCATGTCGCCCATGCCTCCCGGGCGAAGCACGAGGATGCGCGCCACCCGGTCGGGGATGGGGACCTCATGTCCGTTGGGACGCGTCAACAGCAGGCAGAGGACCGGCCCGAAGACGGCATCCAGCAGCTTTAACCCTGCACTACTCAAGAACATGAGCCTGCTCCTTTCAGCAGGGGAGAGCATAGCGAACCAGATGCAGAGGGGACAGGCCAAATCGTGACGGCCCCAACTCCGCATGGCCATAGCGCGCGACCTGCGTTATCATGCGGCTATGCAGAGGGCTGAGTATTGGATCCTCGGTGAAGGCGGACAGGTGCAGTGTACGCTCTGTCCCCACCGCTGTGTTATCCCGGAGGGGCGCACCGGAAAATGCCGCGTGCGCGGGGTGCGCAACGGCGAGCTAATCGCCCTGGGCTATGGAAGGCTCTCCTCGGCTCATATAGACCCCATTGAGAAGAAGCCACTCTACCACTTTTATCCGGGTCAATCCATTTTCAGCGCGGGAGGGTGGGGGTGCAACTTGGGTTGCACGTTCTGTCAGAACTGCACTATTTCGCAGACGGGCGCACCCGAGGCTGAGGTGCAGGCCCCGGCGGCGGTCGTTGCGGCGGCAGCTGGGACACTTGGCATCGCCTATACCTACAATGAGCCCACTGTTGGTTTCGAGTATGTGCGGGACATGGCCCAGTTGGCTCGGGAAGAGGGGTTCAAGAATGTTCTGGTCACAAATGGGCATTTTAATGCGGAGCCAGCCGCAGAACTCCTGCCGCTGATGGATGCGCTCAATATCGACATCAAGAGTATGGATGCCTCCTTTTACCGCGAGCAGTGCGGGGGTGATGTGGCCGCGGTGCTGGCGCTAGCCGCGCAGGCTGTCGCGGCCGGGTGTCACGTGGAGTTGACGAATTTGCTGATTCCAGGTCTGAACGATAGTGACGGTCAGATTGAGGTGCTGGCCCGCTGGGTGGTGTCCGAGCTGGGTGTCACGGTGCCACTACACCTGAGCGGTTACCATCCTGCCTTCAAGATGACGCGGTCAGCCACGCCGGTTCGAACACTCGAACGGGCGTGGGAGCTCTGCCGTGAACGGCTAGAGTACGTCTACCTGGGGAACCTCCGGTCAACCGTGGGACAAGATACCGCCTGCCCCGGCTGTCACGCCGTGCTGATCAGACGTGATGGCTATAAGGTCGCGCAAATCGGCCTTGCCTCGGGTCGCTGTCAGGCGTGTGGCCGGGTCGCCGATATGATCCTGGCGTGATTAGGGGGCGATGGGATGAAAATCCTCGAAATTGGCCTCATTCATGACCTGCTCAAGCCAATCCTGGTAGACGGCCGCCGCCCGGTACTGATCCATTGTGCGTAGGAATTGGGGCCGCAGGAGTTCGGCCGCGGAGGGATCACCGGCGCGGCGCGATATCACGTGGGCAATCACCATACCGTCTTCGGTCTCAACGGCTTCCGTTATCTCGCCGGCCTTGGCGTCGATGATTTCACCGAGAAGTTCGACTCCATAGGGGTGCTCATCGGGAAGTCCTTCATAGACAGTGAAGACGCTCGTCGTGGAGGCCAACAGATCGAGGGTTTTAGCCTGTCGCATGAAGCCCACTTCAGGATCCGTGGCGGCCGCGATCAGTTGGTCGCGCGTTACGCTGATACTGTTGCGGAAGGCCTCTTCCGCCGCCTCAAGCGTGGCGGCGGCCACCACCGCCGCGCGAACCTCGTCCAACACTGGGATGCGGGCGGGGCGGCTATCACTATCAGCCAGGACGTAGACGATACTCTCCCCCGCAATGGCGTCACTGAAATAGCGCTCAGGGTCATTGGGCACAAGCCGGAAGGCGGCATCGGTCAGTTCAGGGCCGCCATCAAGTCCGGGAATCGTGTCGCTGGCGGTGAACCACTCTGATGTGCCAATCGTCAGCCCACGGGCGGCTGCTGCGGCGGTCATCTCATAGGCCTGACCGTAGCGGTCGGGTGCAAGTGCCATGACAAATTGAGTGGCCTCGTCCTTTGTTTCGAAACGGGCCTGCGTGGCGCGGATGGTCGACTCCATGCTTTCACGTACTTCGTCCAGCGGCTGGACATGCTCGATGCCGTTGGTGTCGGTCGTGCTGTAGTCCTCAATGTGCGCGTTGTAGTAATCATCGATGGTGCTCTCGGCCACGCTGATGGAGTCGAGCAGGTTGCTGACAGGAAAGGCCACATAGCGCACCATGAGCTGTTGGCCCACTTCAAACTGGTTACTATTGGCGGCGAAGTAGGCTGTAATCTCATCGTCGCTGAGGGAGATGTCGTTGGTGGTGCTCGCCGGGGGGATGATGACATACTCCAGCTGAACGCTGTCTGTCAGGCGTGCCAGGCGAGGGGCCATCTCGTAAGGTGTGGTCCAGCTGGCGGCGCGCAGGGCAACCATCAGCTTGCGCAGGGTAAGATCCTGGCGTAAATAGCTCTCAAAAGTAGCCGCGCTAATATCGAGCTGATTCTGGAGAAACCCAATGTAGCGCTGCTGGTCAAAGGCCCCATTAGACGCAAAGGTGGGGTCACTCGTGATGACATCGCGAATATCCGCATCGGTGACCTGCAGGCCCATCCGATCGGCCATGCGAAGGGCCGCCAGCCGACGCCAGGTGCGGACACGCAAAGCCTGAATGGCCTCGTCCGAGGTGTCCTGCATGGGGCGCAGGCCCATCTCAAAATAGCGGGATGCGTAGAATTCAGGGCCGGTCACTTTCCTGCCGAACAGGCGGCCCTCGGCGCTCTGCTCTTGCGGGGCTTCAGAGCACCCACTCTTGGACATGACGCTGGCGCCCACAAAGGCGAAGGCTACGACCACGGCCAGAATCGTCCACAGAATACGACTACGAATCAGTTTGTTGAATTTGGTGATCAGCATGCTCTCGTTCCTCTATAAAAAAGGTGCATCCCGAACACGCATTGTCCGGGATGCACGGTCTGTTTCGCTCTCAAACGAAAAGGGTGATTACCGATTTCCTACCGGAGTGAAGGACGGCATCGTGCTTGTTGTTGTCGTGGTGCTGCTATCGGTACCCGGATCATCGTCATCATCGTCATCGGGCCACAAGTAGTCCGTCTCTTCGATGGTTGTGGTCGTGGTTCCATCATCGTCATCATCGTCTGCCATGACCGGGGGCTCGACGGGTGCGCCGTCGGCTTCAGGCTCAATGGTGTAATTGACTGCTTCGGTCAATGAACCATCCGGGCCCACGATCAGAACGGTAACCACCATGGCGTCTGAGGTGTCGGCTTTGCGCCGCCAGATCTTCACGACGCCGTTTTGCTCCAGTGTGACAGTGCGGGGGGTGCCGGTATCATCTATGAAGACGACGTCAAAGCTTCCCTTGATGTTCTTAATGCGGATAAAGGACTGATCCTCGGCACAGGAGACCGATACGAGATCGTCTGCATCGAGTAATGGGATCTGAAACATATCGGACATGATGCTGACCGCGCCGGAGGCGCAGCCAAATACGGCTATCTTGAGGTCCGCTTCCGACTTCACTTCAGCCGTGAATGCGCCACCTACGCCGTGGGCGGATGAGCAGGGCGTGACGACGGAGAGCTCATTTTGCTCTTCGAGTGAGGCTTCGATTTTTCCGGATTGCAGGAGGATTGATTTCTGGGAAGGGTCCATGCTGCCCTCGACGACATCAAGGCTGGCCATGGGGCCGACCTGACAGCTGTTGTTGTCAGCCAGCATGATCACTACCGACCCACGTTTCTCGGTGTGCAGCGAGCTCCCGTAGCCGTAGGCCTTACCTTCCTGGGCGTCATCGAACCCACTACTACCCGGCGTCTTGACGGTGACGTCGCCGTTGGCTTGGACCAGCCGGAAGACAGGCTCATAGGGAACGGCCACAGCCAGTGTTGCTGTGATGCATAAAACGGCTACCAGTGCTAGATATAAACCTGAATGCCTGTGCATGGCCTGCACCCTCCTTATTTATCAAAAGTTCTGAGTGATATTGTCTTCTAAAGCGTACGGCACGGCGACCGGAACCGTCAAGGCGGGATTTCGTGCTATTTGAGCTCGAAGCCCCTCTAATCAAGGACCATATTGGTGTAGGCACCATCCACGGCAGGGAAGCTGGCACGAGCGGTCTCCACCACGGCATCTACCTCGGCATCGCGTCGTTTGGGGCTGTGGTGCGTGAGTACCAGGCGAGCGATGTCGGCCGCCTTGGCCAACTCAACCCCCACCTCCCATGTGCTGTGTCCCCAGCCTTTGTAGTGCGCAATCTCTGCCGGCGTAAAGTGGGCGTCGAAGATCAGATGGCGGGCCCCGCGGCAGAAGGCCACGAAGTCGTCTGGAATCGCGCCGGGCGTGAACTCAACGTCTGTCGCGATCACGACGCTGCACTCCGGGCTCTCAAGGCGGTAGGCCACGCACTGCTGGGGGTGTGGGATGGCGCACCACGTGACGGTCACGCCATATATGGTCATGCTTGGCTCTGCTTCGGGCAGCGAGTCGAATTCGAGGTTGGCATCGGCCTCGTTCAGCCCGATCGGCCAGTAGGGCTTTCGCATGAAGGCACGCAGAGCATTCTTCCAGCTGCCTTCGCGATTCGGATCGGCCATGAAGCGGATCTGAGCATGGCTGCTGTAAAGGGGCGTGAAGCTGGGTAGCCCGATCAGGTGGTCCATGTGCAGATGCGTCAGCAGCACGGTAATGGGTGGTAGATCGGCGCGATCAGCCAACTCCTGGGTGACATGGCGCAGTCCGGTGCCGGTGTCAATCACCAGAAGACCCTCCTCTGTTTCGAGACTGAAACAGGTGGTATCGCCTCCGTAACGGAGGAAGTCCGCTCCGCAGGTCGGGAGCGTGCCGCGCGACCCTCGTATGACAAACCCGTGCATCCGTGGAACATAGTATGAATCTCCAGCAGGCAACAAGGAATATCCAAAGCGAGAGGTGCCGGGGGGGGCGGCTCCCTGCCGCGTCGCGTATATTCGGCTTGATGCGGCTGGAGGGCAGCACTACCTTGGTGTTGCATCGCCAGGAGGAAGGGGCTGCATGTCGGCGGTTGGGAACATTGGAGCATCATTTCTGGATCGCGTGGCTTCGGTGCGCCGCGTGGGAGCCGTAATCTGTGGCGTCCTCTACCTGGCCGTTCAGCCGCGTTACTGGCCGCGCACGGTCCGTGAGCGCACGGCGAAACAGATCCTCTTTACCGGCTACGAGGCACTCAGCCTTGTGCTTCTCCTCTCGATTCTGGTGGGCGTGTCGGTGGTGGCCCAGACCCATCTGTGGCTCAGTCGTTTTGGTCAGTCGGATATGCTCGGACCTCTCCTGGTGGCGATTCTGGTGCGCGAGGTCGGTCCACTCCTCGTCAACTTCATTGTGGTTGGCCGCAGTGGTACAGCGGTGGCCACGGAGCTGGCCACGATGCGGGTACATCGTGAGATTGATGTCCTGGATGCGCAGGGGGTCGACCCAATGGTCTATATGGTTATGCCTCGCGTCCTAGGTATGATGTTTTCGGTTTTTGGTCTAACCATGATGTTTATTGTAGGATCCTTTGCCAGCGGCTATGTTTTCGGTTTCATTTTCAACGTGACGCCGGGTGATCCGGCGCTTTTTGCGGCGAGTCTGTTGCGGGCCGTAACGCCGGGGACTGTGGTCTGCCTGCTGGCAAAAACAGTATTACCGGGTATGGTCTCCGCCACGATTTGCTGCATCGAGGGGCTGGGCGTCCAGGGGGCATTGACGGAGGTGCCTCAGGCCGCGACCCGTGCGGTCGTGCGCTCGCTCTCGTCGGCCATTCTTATCTCCGCTATCGTAACGATTCTGACCTATGTCTGATAACCCGATACTTAAGCTGGATGCGGTGACTGTGGCCGACCCGGAGAGGTCTGTGATGGATTTGACCGATATATCCCTACAGCTGAACCGCGGCGACCTGCTCGTCGTGGTCCCCGAGCGGCACGTTGAGACGGTCTCACTCTACGATGTGGTGTCAGGTTTGCTCACGCCGGATCAGGGCGGTGTCTTGTTTATGGGGGTGGACTGGCAGAGTATGGGCCTTTTTGGTCAGAGCGAGGCACGCGGTCGACTGCATCGTGTCTTTGAGATCGAGGGCTGGGTCAGTAATCTGAATGTCTTCGAGAACATCGCGTTGTCAGAACGCCACCATTCTGCACGCCCGGATGATGAACTGCGCCAGGAGATGCGGATGCTTCTCGAGCGCGTTGGACTGCGTGACTGCCTTGCTGATCGGCCGCATACTCTCTCTCGCTCTGAGCGGCGACGTGCACAGTGGGTACGGGCTTTTATGGGTGCTCCCGACTTGCTGCTGCTCAATGCGCCGCTCCTTGATGCGGCACCGGTTCATCATGCCGCGCTTTTTGCCTTACTGGCCGAGTCACTGGCGCGCGGTGCCGCAGCAATCTGGAAGTCTCAAGATGCCACCAACCTGAGAGACGAGGCTGGCTTTAAGGCTGCCCGCTGGAGCGAACTGGCGGGCGGACGAATGGTGGAGCAGGAAAAGAGAGAGATGGAGAGTGGATCATGAGTAGGCCGATCAAGTTCCGATATGCCAATGAGATTGCCGGGGCCTTTGTGATTGTTGCCCTCGCACTGTTTGTGGGCGGGGTCTTCATGGCGGGTCAAAAGCAGGGCTGGTTTGAAGGGAAATTCGAGCTGATTGTAGAATTTGCAACAGCCGAGGGTTCGCTTGGCCTGCGTGAGGGCGGTGAGGTGTGGGTCATGAACACCGTGGCTGGCCGCGTGGGCAAGATCGATCTTTCTGAAGGGCGGATGCGGGGCCGGCTCATCATTCAGAATGGCTATTTGCCCCATATACGGACCGACTCGGTGGCACGCGTAAAGAAGAAGTTTGGCCTGGCCGGCGATGCCTATGTCGATATTGAGCTGGGCAAAGGGCCGGAGGTGATCGATGGCAGTGTGATCGCCTGCATTAAAGACGAGGAGATCATGGAAACTGCCCGCAAAACTCTGGCGGATCTGCAGAAGGATCTTCTGCCCATGATCGAGGACTCCAAGGATATCCTGGCGCACGCCAACACGATCAGCGCATCGATTGCTGCCGGCGAAGGTGTGGCGGGCGCGGCAATCAGCGATCCTGGAATGAAGAAGGACGTGAAGGAAATACTCGCTGGCGTCAATGGCCTTATTCTCGAATCGGAGGATACGCTGCGCGAGACTACGCGCCTGATCAAAGGGGTTCAGAAGCACTGGCTCGTACGCAAGCACATCGAAAGTCGGGACCCGGAAATTGTGCTCTCAACCGCGCAGATTGACTCCGTCGACCGGGCCCGTCTGGCGCGCGTGTGGGCCGATGGTGCAAGGGCGGGTCGCTTGGCCAATGAGCCCCGTACCGTGGCCATGAACGCTCTCAATATGGGCTATCTCTGTCTGGACGATGCGAACTACACCGACTGTGAGGCGTGGCTCTACGAGGCCCGCCTGGAGCTTGTGGCGGCCGGACTCAGCCCGGTGCGGGGGGTGCTTCTGGCTTCCGAATTGGAGCGTCGCCGCGGCAATCTTCAGTCGGCCCTCAACATCTTGACGGCTGGCCGCGGCCCAGACCGCGATGCCTCGCACGCCGAACGGGTCGCTTGGGAGTTACAGAAGGCACGCGCCCAGATTGAATCGGCGCAGCTTGAGGCTGCACGTGAGACGCTTGATCGTACGGTCCGTGGCCTGCGCAAGGCAGAGTTGGACTACCTTACGGCTGAGGCGACGGCTCTGAACGGCCGCCTGGCGTTGGCTTCTCAGCAGGCCGCCTCCGCCGCGGACCTCTTTGATGAGGCGGCTCGCGGTTACCAGCGCGCGGGTCTCTTCGGCGCCATGTGTCAGCAGTTGGTTCGCGCGGGCGAGTCTTACGAGGTGACTGGCGAGGCGACGGTTGCCTTCGACCGCTACTATCGTGCTGCGCGTAGCCGGTTGGTTGCGGGTGATGATGCCGACATTCCGCTGTCCGCCGCCCGTCGAATAGCCACCGCCATCGGGGAGCCGGAGTTGCTCGAGCAGCTCCGGCGGCTCGATCGTATAGCAGGTGGGTCAGGGGCATTTCATCTGAGATGAGTTAGTGCAGGCCTGGTTGCGTGACACGATAAATGACTGGACGTGGTAATATGGTTTTGCTACACCTGCGGCATGAAACGACACAACTTTGCCGATGAGCC
>JABMPJ010000016.1 GCA_013203785.1 Lentisphaerota bacterium
AAGAGGCTTTTTTGAACTTTCCACAGATTCAGGGCCTGCTATGTCCCACCAAACTCAACCGCACCCTTCCTGGTACACATCTGCGAACATGCTGCGTGCAAGACGATGGCAGAGACGCCACACCGTACGCCCATTTCGGCTTTACTTGACCACCGTGGCAACCTATATTTCGCACCTGTCTGAAGGGGTGTCGCACCAGATTTTCAACCTCAGACGTTTGCGCCGAATACGTACGGGCGATTAACTCATTTGGTTAGAGTGCCACCTTCACACGGTGGAAGTGACAGGTTCGAATCCTGTATCGCCCACCACCCTTCGCTCCTTTGGAGCTACGGGTGACAAGCCATCTTCTAAACGGCAGGCCGTACTCCCGCCAGCACGACATTGTCTCGGCCATTTCAAGAGGCTTTCAAAAAACGATTATGCCCTGTTGCGCGGTCTCCGCCTGACAAGCCCGCCTGACAAGCCCGTCGATCCTTTCGTGAAGAGGTGGATGGCGTTGACGCTCACAAGGAGATGTCAGTCGTCTCTTGCTTTCTGTATGCATCAATCGCTATGGTTCCGGCTTCTTGAATCCTGCGTAGCGCGTTGCATGGGGCCTGCGAGCCCGTAGGGAGTGTGATCATGGCATCGGGAGCAATGGAATTCCGGGCGGTTCAGTTGGATCTGGCGCGTCAGATGGAGACGCTGGAGTATATCTACGGCTTCACGGACATGATTACCCGGCACGGGTTCAATACGCTGGTGCTGTATCTTGAGGCACGCATACGGACCGCCTCATTCCCTTGGCTGCCGGAGGACGAAAGCTATTCACCAGATGATATCCGCAAGATTGTGGCCCATGCCGCCGCGCAGGGGATCGAAGTCGTTCCTGTGGTCTCGAATCTGGGCCACGGCGAGCTCTTTCTGCGGCGGCCGGAACTGGCGCACCTCTGGGAGCTCCGTGAAGGGGTCCCCAATCGCCTCGGCGCTGATGACCCCGGCATGTCGTTTTGCCTTTCTCTCGAGGAGTCGTACACGTTCTTTGAAGCCTATTTTTCTGAAGTCGCCGCGCTGTTCCCTTCCCCTTGGTTCCATGTGGGATGTGATGAGTTCTTCGATTTCGCCTGTTGCTCGCTCTGTCGCCAGCACAGCAAAGGAGAAGCCGCCCAGACCGCATTGTTTGTGCGACACATCAATCGGACCCATGGCATCTTGAAGCAACTCGGCAAGCGCATCATGATGTGGGACGACATGTTCGAGCACTACCCCTCTGCACTCGACAGCATTCCCACTGATATCGTCATGTGCCCTGGCTCTATGATGACGCCGTCGATCTCCCACAAGGGCATTTTACGAACAGCGAACGGTCCGACAAGTTTGCACAGTATGCGGCGCGTGGCTTCTCCTATATCATGGTGCCCTGGCTGTTCAACGCCAACAACGCCCTGACGCTTGCGCAGTATGCCGCCCGGTACCAACCGCTGGGAGGGCTGATGTCCATATGGGAGTGCAGCTCACGCTTCATGTACGAAGGCTACGCGACGATCGCCTTCGCAGGAAAGCTGTGGAACTCGGGCGAGAGCGACCAGGCGGAAGCCCTGCGACAGGAAGCGCTAGTGGAGGTGCTTCCCTCCGTTGGCCCCTTGACACGCCAGCTCGTCGCCGTCGAGACCGGCCGACAAATGCTGCGACTCGGTCCCTCAGTTAACGCCTACCTGAACGGCCCTCTTACCGCAGACGAACGCGAACGAGCCGAGATCAATCGTGCGATAGGTGCGGCACTGGGAAGTGAGACGGGCGCGACCCCCGAAGAGCAGCTGATCCTTGAGGATCTCTCTGCACGAATCGCCGAGGAGAAGCTGCACCTGACGCTACGGGAGCTTACCACCGGTGTCTACTGGCGCCTGAATAGACGAGAGGCAGGAACGGTCGAGGCGCTCCTCCCCGCGATTGCCGCGGCCAGGGAGGAGGCCACCCGTATTCGCGCCACCCGACTGCAGCAGTGGGACACATCGCGCCCAGGCCTAGACCGCGCCCCTATGACGCGATACTTGGAGGGGCCGCTTGCCGTTCTCGAGCAGCTAGAGCAGACCGCCACGGGGCGCGAACCCAATACGGGTCTGCTTCGTATCGCCCTCTGCCTGCCCCACCACATTGCATTGCAGTCTCTACAGATTTTTCTACTGTATGAGGGCGATGCCGACTGGACGCTCGTGGATCAGGGCGTTTACAAACCACATCGCCTACGCGGCAGCGCCTACTATGACATCTGGCGCCCCATCGACGCTACACGACCGATCACCGCCTGTCGCTTGGTAAGCTGGGGCTTCGGCGGGCTCGGCATCGTTCACATTGAGGCCGTCAACCAATCTGGACACTACACACCGACAGAGATAGTGGCGCGCACGGGCCAGGTGGATCGACCCGAATGGATACTGGTCGATGACCGCCTCGTCTGCTCGGTCGGCGAAAAAGACTCCGACATCGGCTTCTACGACGTTGCCCAATCCCGAATCAAGCACGGCATGGACGTTGGCATGGCGGACGTTAACAGCACGTCCTGACCTATCAGAGCCGGTGCCGCCATGTCTAGAGCATCAGTCGCTATATGTACCGTAGACGGCAGTCATCCCACTGACCTCGGGTTCATGCTTATCACCAGAAGGCTGTGGCCATAATCCAAGTCCGCCCCAGCATCAGGGCGTGCAGGCTCGCGCCATGGCACCTATGAGCCCCCGTTTGTTTTTGCTTCTGCTCGCGCCGTTCGCAAAGAAGTTCGTTGCTGTGTGCCTAGGGCACCCATTCCACGGCGCATGCATTCAAGACCGAAATCGAAGCGTCGGCCACACGTTCACCGGGAGATCGTGGACATGAGGGTCCATATTCATGCACCCTTTCCCGCGAATCTTGCCGTTCGAATGTCGACCTCTGCACCTGTCTCTTCTGTAATCGGGCCATACAATGAAGGCCGCCGTGCGGTTATCCAGCGCTGACCGGTGTTGTCCTTGCGTAAACCAGCATCAAGAACGGCTGTGACCATCTGGTCCGATGCGGCCCATGTCTCCGACAGGATTCTGCCGTAGGTATCGATGATCATGGCATTCCCCGTCCGGACTTCGTCATCGTCCTTGCCGACACCATTACTGAAAATATAGAACACACCACTATCATGCGCGCGACTTGGCAGCCAGCGAAGCAACCATCCTCTGCCCTTATCCCCTTTAAACTCTCTTTCAATGGATTCAGGGTCGCTTTGCCTGTTGTCCCATAGAGACATATCGATGATCCCCATAATGTTGGGGTCTTGTGTGCGGCATCCACCCGTTTGGTGAGGGGCCACTATGATATCAGCGCCTTTCAGTGCCGTTATACGTGTGTTTTCAATAAGGTTGTTATCGTAGCAGATGAGCACACCTACTTTGCAGCCATGCGGAGTGTCAAAGACAGTGAAGTCACTCCCCGATCCCATATGTTCGCTGACAAAGGTATGTAGCTTGCGGTGGAACTCTAATTTGCCATCCGGCATGGCGCCCACATAGGTATTGTAGAGGTCGCCCTTGTCATCAACTTCGATCAAGCCCGCGCCAATCGTGATGCTGTGCTGCTTTGACAAGGTGAGAAGCTTGTCACATGTATCACCGTCAGGTATGTGTTCGGCCAGCGCCAGTATCTGCTCTCTTGGCAAGTTGCGAAGAAACCAGTATCCGGTCACGCAACACTCGGGAAATGCGATGATATCGACTCCCTCCTGCGCCGCCTTGATCACAAAGGCTTCGATCTTGTCGACATTCGCACTCTTATCACCATCCTTATGTTCAAACTGAACACTGGCTACTTTTACGCTGTTCATTCCTGTCTCCTGTGACGTTAACATCGCGCAAGACGCTCAATTCAGATGCGTCCGCATGATTGAGCTGTTGCTGTGCATATGCATCTTATTGAGATTCGTTACTCTGGAGCCTGTATGACTCCACGCTATTGTGTTCTGTGAAGTGGTTGTCGATGAAGCGCATTTGCCGCTTGATGGCCTCTTTCCAATAGACCCAATTGTGAGCACCGGGCATCTCGATATACCGGTGGGTAATGCCTGCCTCCAGCAGCTGGGCATGGAGCGCTCGATTCACCTTAAGAAAGAAATCCTGGTCGCCACAGTCCAGAGAGATGGCCAACTCCCCGTCATGCAAATCGTTCGCGACATTGATGACTGTGTGTGTCTCCCAGATCTCTTTGTGGCTCTCGATGCTTCCGAGTTGGTCTTTAATATTCCAGTTATTCCTAAACGGGCGAATATCAACCCCGCCGCTGAGAGCCACGGCCACGCTAAAGACATCTCGATGGCGGATGGCCAGGAACAGGGCACCATGTCCGCCCATGCTGAGGCCACATATGGCTCTGGAATCACGATGAGCTTTTGTACGATAGCTCCTATCTATGTAAGTGACACATTCTATCGCTACGAAGGTTTCATACTGGTAGGTGGGGTCAATCGGGCTGTCAAAGTACCAACTCGTTTTACCGCCATCGGGACAGACGACAATAATGCCGTATTCATCCGATAATCCGGCGATATCTGAGTTGGCGTTCCAGCCTGCATAGGAATCGCCTGCGCCATGCAGAAGGTATAGAACCGGAAAGCGTTGCGGGGTGTCGCTATATGAATCAGGCAGGATCAGTGTGGCGGGAATATCTCTTCCCATCTTGCTGCTACTAATCGATATAGTGCCAACCGTCGCAGCAAGAGCCGAAGAAATGCTGAAGAGCAATAGGACGGTAATGGCTTTGAATTTTCGCATAGCCAGATTCTCCATTATGGCGTGTCGTGCCGAATAGATTTTGTTGGGCTATCGTTCGTCACTATGAACGGCGCTTGACGAAAGGTGTACCCTTCTTGACTTCGCTGACAATGCGCATCACTTCCACAGCCTGGTCGAGCGTGATGGGGAACGGAGTGTCTTCGCGCATGGCGGCGTAGAGATGGTCCCATATGCAGGCCGGATCCGTCTTGCGCTTTGGTTTGACCGGGATCTCTTTTTCAATCCACTTGAGCACGTCCGGTGCTCCGAATCCACCACTACCAGGGTCGCCCTTCGACGCCTTGCGTGCTGGGAGTTTCTTACGGGGGTCCAGGTAGCGCAACGTGATGGTCTGTTCATCCTGGCTCACCAGGCTACCCCGAGTGCCATAGACCGCGTAGACCGGGCTGCTAATGGCGACACCGCCAGAGATTTCTAGATCGACGATGCGATTGTTGCGGCCCTTGAGGATAACTTTGAGGTGATCCTCGGCGTCACCCACTGCGGCAATGCGCTTCAGGTCGCTCCAGATCTCTTTGACGGGACTCTCAAGAAAGCGTAGAGCGTGGTCGATGATGTGGGGTCCCCAGTTGGTGAGCTGTCCGCCGCCGCATGACTTGATGGTCTGCCAGTCGTCGCGGCGGCTATAGCTATGACGCGCCAGTTTGATCTCGTAGACATCCCCCAGAATGCCGCGCGCGATGAGCTCCTGAATATGAACAAAGGTCGCTTCGAAGCGGCGGTTGTGCCGGATGTAGAGCGAGCCCTTGGCCTTGGTTGCCGCGCGACGTATGCGACACGCCTCCTCATAGGTTTCACAAATGGGCTTTTCGAGGAATACATCTTTGCCGGAAGCGAGGGCCTGGAGTACCGTGACCACGTGATCTCTATTGCGATTGGCAATATCGATAAGGTCCACTTCGGGATCGGCAATCAGTTCGGCAGCGGTCCTATAGCATGCGGCTTTCGGTACTTGCGCTGCAAAACGTTTGCGCTTGCTCGCCAGTGGATCGCAGCCCGCGACGATGCTGAAGCTCTTCTGGCGTGGCTCCAGCTCTTTGCAGTGCATGCCAAATCCCGCGCGTCCCAATCCAATAATACCCACCTTGATGGGGTCCTTGCCTGCCTTGCCCCTCTTCGCTGCCATCGTATCTCCTTTGCCTAGCCGGTCCCCGCACCGCTCGAGCATCCTTGATGGGGTCCATTGCGCTAATCAGACGCAATACTTACATCTCTCTATCGGTTTGTCTCTGAAGAAAGTGATCCAATCTGTCCGCATTGTGGGAATCTGATACACGGGGCCTTGAGCGCGAAGGATATCCCCCGTTCCTGTTGACGCGGAGGGCGTGGTCCAGCTCGAACTCGCTCGCCATGACGTCTCCCTCGGGAAGGTTAAGGGCGCTGCCCGCTAACGCTCAACGCCGACTACAGTCGTCGACCGCCACTCAGGCGGCACGGCGCGTCGCGATCTGATCGGCGGTGACGGCGAGTATGATGATTAGACCAATGGCGACGAGTTGCCAGTTGGTTGATATGCCGCACAGCGTCAAACCGTTGCGTAGAAAGCCGATCAGGAGCGTACCGATAATGGTGCCCACCATGGAGCCGCGGCCCCCACCGGGAGAGCACCCGCCAATGATAACAGCGGCGATGATATCCAACTCCAGAGCCAATCCAGCCGTGGGCTGCGCTGAGCTGGCGCGGGAGGTGGTGATCATAGCGGCCAGACCGACCAGGGCTCCGGTCAGGGCATAGATCGAAACAAGCACTCGGTTGACGTTCACGCCCGCATGGAAGGCGGTGTCCACGTTGGAACCAATCGCATAGGTGTAGCGCCCAAAGCGGGTGTACTTGAGCACAAACCCGGTCACAGCAAGAACCAACACCAGCAGAATCACCGAGACGGGCACGCCCGCCACGCGCCCCGTATCGAGCAGTGTAAAGTCAGAGACGGCAAAGGGCTTTCCGTTGTTCATGAGAAGGGAGGACCCGCGAAAAATGCTCATGGCGCCGAGCGTGACAATAAAGGGTGCCAGTTTGAGGCGCGTGATGAGGGCACCGTTGATGCCGCCCACGAAAGCGCCAGTCAGGACACTGACCAGCACGCCGCCGGTCATGGCCGCCGTGGTCAACTCGATCGAGCCGCCTCCGCTGATCTGATCCGTCCCCGCACCCGAAAACCTCAACATCGCCAAGGCCCCGGTCATGCCACACATGCCCATCATGGTACCAACCGAGAGGTCAATCCCAGCCGTGATGATGACAAAGGTCATACCGGCGGCCATAATCAGGTTGACGCTGGAGCGACTGAAGACGTTGGTCAGATTGGTCACCGTCAGAAACTCGTTCGGAACGAGGAACGTCCAGAGCGAGAAGATGAAGATAAGAGAGCAGAAGGGCAGGAGCTGCTTGGCAAACTTGTTCATGGGGTTCTATGCCTCCACGGCCGCGATGTGCATGACCTGTTCGGGGGTTGTTTCCTTTGTGATGAAATCACCGACGAGTGTCCCGCGCCGCATAACGAGGATGCGATCGCAGACACCAAATAACTCCGGTAACTCCGATGAAATCAGGAGTTGCGCTTTGCCCGCTGCGGCCAGCTCGTTGATGATGGTGTAGATCTCCTTCTTGGCGCCAACATCAATCCCACGGGTCGGTTCATCGAAGATGATAAACTCGGTATCAGCCATCAGCCAGCGAGCGATCAATACTTTCTGCTGATTGCCGCCCGATAGCGAACTGGCGGGTGCATCGGGCTCGGACCACTTAACGCGCACGCGCTTGCCCAGCGCCTCACAGAGCGACCGCTCGCGTGAAAGATTGAGTAATCGCTTCATGCCAAGACGCTCATAGTTGGGCAGTGTCATATTCCAGCTACAGGGCAGATTGGTGCAGATACCGGTGCGTTTACGATCCTCCGTTAGCAGGGCGATGCCCCGGCCAATAGCCTGCTCGGGGCGCTTGATCCGGAGCGTCTCGCCCTTGAAACGGATGGATCCCTGCGTCAGCGGCTGGACGCCGAAAATGGCACGCGCGGTCTCGGTGCGACCGGCACCGACGAGGCCAGCCATGCCGACGACCTCACCTTTATGCACCGTGAACGAGACATCGTGGATGCCCTCGTCAGAAGCCAGTCCGTCGGCCTCAAAGCAGACCGCGCCGAGCGCGACATTGCGGGCGGGATAGAAATCCTTAAGCTCACGGCCGACCATGTGGCGCACCACATCGTCCACGCTCATCTGGGAGGTCCGATCGCTGTGTACGACCTCGCCGTCGCGCAGGATACTCAGGTCATCCGAGAGCGCCATTACCTCCTCCATGCGGTGCGAGATATAGATAATGGTGAGCCCTCGCTGGCGCAACGCCCTCACCACCTTAAACAGGTTTTCGGCCTCGCCTTCGGAAAGCGATGAGGTCGGTTCGTCCATAACGATGATCGTGGCGCTACGCATCAGGGCCTTGAGCAGCTCGACAATCTGGCACTGACCGAGGGTCAGGTCGCGGATGAGTGCCTCTGGGTCTATCGCAAAATTGTAGTGCACGCACAGCGCGCGGGTCCGGTCGATCATCGCCTGCACATCCGTCTTGAAAGGGATGGACGACATGATCTCGCGTCCGAGGAAGACATTCTCGTAGACGGTCATATCCTCGGCCAGGTCCAACTCCTGGTAGAGCATTGAGATGCCGGCCTCGATGGCCTGACCCGGTGCCGCAAACTCCTGCACCACTCCATCGACGAGGATCCGCCCGGCGTCCTCCTTATAGACGCCGGAGAGCACTTTCATGAGGGTTGATTTACCGGCACCGTTTTCCCCGCAGAGGGCGTGCACCGTACCCCGACGGGCGGAGAAGGTGACATCTTTCAGGGCCTGCACCGGACCAAAGCTCTTGGAGATGTGCTCCATGCTCAGCGCGTAGGCCACGTCACTCATAGTATGATCTTATCCGAAAACTTGTCTACGATACGGGATACCTCAATATCCAATAGCCAACACTCAAATCCAATTTCCAAGGAGGGATCTCTTGCCAAGCTTCACGCAACCTTCTGCGATTCCCGTGCGTATCGCTCGAATTCTTGCCTTGGATATTGGATATTCCTTGTTGGCTGTTGGATATTCTCCCTGTTTCCACCTTGTTTCGATCTGCTCACCCCTTTTCGGATGAAGCCTGGCTAGAGCCCCAACGCTGTGGGATGTTCCCTCTTGAGCCGCTCTATACTATCGCGATCAGCAATCATGCTGGGAATCGGTACGCGCTTCGCCACAGATTGGCCGTTGATCGCTTTGACCACCAGCTGTACCCCCTGGTAGCCGATCTCAAAAGGGTTTTGGACAATCAGGGCCTCGACTTTGCCGGCTTCGATACCTTCAACCAACACCTTATCAGAATCGAAACCGACCATCTTGACTCTGCCGGTCAGTCCGAGACCGTCCAGCGCCTTAAAGGCGCCGACAGAGGAGGGATGGTTGACCGCGAAAAGGCCGTCAACCTTGTCGCGATTGCGCAGAAGCATATCTGCGGTTTTCTGACGACAGTCCTCGGGTGTGCCCAGTGTGAACTGCTGATCCACAATCACCATGTTGGGAAACTCGTCACCGAGCGTTTCAATGAATCCGGCCGCGCGCGCATCCGTGGAAGCCGAGTTCTGAATGAACTTGGTGATGATCACGTTGCCGCGCCCGTTTAGCACGGCACCAATGCGGCGCGCCGCCGCCGCGCCACCGGCATGGTTATCTGTGGCCGCGAACGAGGCGTAGTTGTCCTCGCTGCCACCGACCGCCGAGTCAATGATGACACAGGGGATACCAGCCTCTTTAACCTTCTCAACCGGTCGCACAAGGGCCTGGAAATCATTGGGGCCCAATACAATCCCCACCACATGCTTGGCCATCACATCTTCGACCGCCTGGATCTGCTTCTCACGGTCGCTCTCTTGCTCCGGCCCGGTCCAAATAATGTCGTAGCCCAGTTCACGAGCTGCTTGGGCAGCACCCTTGTGGACGACCTCCCACCACATCGATGCCGTGCCCTTGGGGATGACGGCAATAACCTGGCGATTGTTGTCTGACGTGGCACTCGAAAGCTTCTTCACAACGCCGCTGGTGAACAGCACCGCCGATATCACGAGAATGGCCGTCACACCAAGATGGCTCTTTGTCATGGTTGCTCCCTACACATCGCATTCACCGATCGCCGTTGAGCCTCACAGATTCGTCCGATCAGCATCCACCATTTTGATCGAACATTCAAGTTGTCATGGGGAAGGCCTTTCTACGCAGATCCGCCCCCTCGCTTCGCTCAGGACATATTCTGCTTGGCGGCACCCGGCGAGCCGTTAGAATGGTGGGTATGAAAACACTAAAGAGAGTCATAGTCGGTTCCGCATTTCTGCTAGGCATATTGCTCATGCCAGCACAGGCGGAAGTCATGAGTTACGAGATCGATGCGACCCACTCGTCGGTGGACTTCAAAATCAGACATCTCGGCATCAGTTGGGTACGTGGCAGCTTCACCGATTTCGCGGGAACCATTGAGGTTGACAGCGAGAACGTGAAAAAGAGCTCGATCGAGGTGGTGATCCAGGCCACGAGCGTGGATACGCGTAGCGAGGGTCGCGATAAGCATCTGCGCACCGCGGACTTCTTCAATGTGGAGGCCTTCCCGACCATCACCTTCAAGAGTACGGGCTTGAGGAAACGCAAGGACGGCACCTACACCGTTGCAGGCAATTTGACGATGCTGGGGAAGAGCCGCAAGATTACAGCCATTTTAACCGATGCAGGCGAAGCGGACGGCATGAAGGGTGAGAAGCGCCGAGGCGGTGAACTGGCGGAGCTCGTCATCAACCGCAGTGATTTTGGCATGGGGAACATGGTGGGACCGATCGGCGATGATGTTCACATCTTTCTCTCCTTTGAAGCCGTAAAGAAATAGTCGTCACAGGCCACGCGCCCTCCCTCCAGTGGGAGGACCGTAGGTGTTGAGTTGAGGGATTGGAGCCTCTATCGCCATGGATGACGTACGCCTGACCGCCTTGGAAGTGAGCGTGGCCTTTCAGGAGAAAACGCTGCACGACATGTCGGAGGTCCTCTATCGTCAGCAGGAGGAACTCGATAGGCTGAAGACACAGGTCGAGACGATCAGGGAACGGATGACCGAAGACGAGCAGCCGCTCTCCGCCAACGACATGCCACCGGTCGAGCTGCCGCCCCACTACTGAGCCGGTCTCGCGCGCTGTCCCGGCCCTCTCGTGCATCCCGCCACGATCCATCCTCTGGGGTCAACTGTGGGGCTAGGCGTGCGAGCGGATCTGAAACTTATCACACTGCCCCATGAACGCCTTGGGGTTCTCGTAGAACACCCGATGCACTGTGGCCTCGCTGTGGCCCCGCCGCCGCATCTCGAGGGCCGCCTTGGGCGTCGCCAACGGGTCGCTCACCCCCCAATCACAGGCGCAGTTCATCCAGAGCCTATCGCTGCCATACTGCTCAATGATATCGATCGCCCGGTTGGCCGACAGCTTGGATTCCGGGTAGAGCGTCATCCCCGCCCAGAAGCCCGCATCCTTGACCACGCCGACGGTGTGCTCCTCGACATGATCAATGATCACCCGCTCCGGCTTGATGGCCGGGTGGTTGCGGATCGCGTCCACAATGAGCTTCGTGCCCTTCAGCTTATCTTCAAGATGGGGGGTATGCACCAGGATGAGTTGATCGTAGTCGGCAGCCAACTGAATATGCTTCTCCAACACGAGCAGCTCGTTACGGCTATTCTTATTGAGCCCTATTTCGCCCACCCCCAGGCAGGTTGGCTTGGCCAAAAACTCGGGGATTAGTGCAAGCACCGCATCGGCCAGCCCGATATCCTCGGCCTCCTTCGGATTGATACACATCCAGCTGTAATGTTGGATGCCGAAACTCGCGGCACGCTTGGGCTCAAAGCCGGTCAGGTGAGAGAAGTAATCGTAGAACCCCTTTTCGGAACTCCGGTCGTAACCGGCCCAGAAAGCGGGCTCCGATATGGCGCGACAGCCAGCCGTGGCCATGCTGAGGTAGTCATCCGTCGTACGGCTGATCATATGCGCATGGGGTTCGATATAGTTCATGATGCCGGTCCTTGATAGGCCCCGGCAGCGTCCTTGGTATGCGCCTCGGGAATCGGCCCCTGTGATGGATCGCTGAGCGCTTCAAGAATCCTGCGGGCGCGTAGCGCACCGGGCTGATCCAGCAGTTTGATCGCCTCACAGAGAGCATCCACCCGGTAGTCCCGCGCCTGCCCCGACCGCTCGATGCGATCCAGGAACGCCGCAATATCCAGTAGCTTTGCCCGTGACGCCATGAAACCATGGTCGATCAAGTTGATCTCTTCTTCCGGTCTGAGTTGCATAGTAGGGAAACTCTAGCGGATCAAACGGCCTTTGGCCAAAGGAATCAGCGTGATGAGATGCGCCTAATCTCTGACAAATTCACTCTACTCCGTCGGTGACTCGATATCCCATTTGCGGATCATCCGGTAGAGTGTGGCACGATCTATGGCTAGGGCTTTGGCCGCGCGCCCCTTGCGCCACCCACAGCTGTCCAGAACTCTGACGACCTGCTCACGCGTTTGGCGGTCAATAAAGTCGGCCAGAGCCGTCTCCTGCGGCGGCGCATGGGGCGCGGTCGGCATCCTCAGATCCTCCGCGTGGATCACGTCGGAATGTCCGAGCACCACGGCACGCTCAATCGCGTGCTGCAATTCGCGCACGTTCCCCGGCCAGGGGGAGGCAAGGAGGAACGCCTCTGCCTCGGGGGTCAGGGCACGCGGTGAACCACCATAGCGGTCGGCATAGCGCGCCAAAAAGTGCCGGGCCAGCAGCAGGACATCATCCCCCCTAGCACGCAGCGGCGGGACGCAGACAGGAATGACGCGTAGGCGGTAGTAGAGATCCTCCCGGAAACGCCCCGCCTTGACCTCTTCACTCAGATCCCGATGGGTCGACGCCACGACCCGCACGTCGACCGGAATCGGTTGGCTGCCCCCTACCCTCTCCAGTACGCCCTCTTGCAGCACACGCAATAGCTTGGTCTGGAACTCGGGCGCGGTCTCGGCAATCTCATCGAGAAAGAGCGTGCCACCGTCGGCGGTTTCGAAGCGGCCACGACGGGCTGTGACGGCCCCAGTGAAGGCGCCCTTCTCGTAACCGAACAGTTCACTCTCGATCAGGTTGGCATTCGTCGCAGCACAATTCATGGCAATCAGGGGCCGGTCTGCCCGACGACTACGATAATGGATGGCCTGGGCGACGAGCTCTTTGCCCGTGCCCGTCTCGCCGGTGATGAGGACGGTGCTGTCGGTCGGTGCGACCCGTTCCACCAAGTCGTACAGCTCCAGCATGCACGGGCTGCCGCCGACGAGGCGCTCTCCGTACATGCCGTCCGTGCCAAGCTGAGCCTTGAGTAGAGTGTTCTCCCGATGGAGACGACCGTACTCGATGGCGCGCGCAAGCGTCGCCTGCAGCTCATCCGTGTTGGGTGGTTTAACGATGTAGTCGAAGACGCCCTGTCGCAGGGCTCCAACAGCAGAGGCGACGTCGGCCTGCCCCGTAATGAGAAGGAAGGGCAGATGAGGGTGCTGCGCGCCAACAGACTGGGCAAGGGCCAGGCCATCCATGTGTGGCATGCGGAGATCAGACAGAACGACGTCGACCGCTCCCGCATCGAGTCGTTCGAGCGCCTCAGCACCGGAGTTGGCCAAAATGACATGGTGGTCCCAGCTCTCAACGAGTAACCTCAAGGCATTCAGATCGACCGGATCGTCATCAACAAGGAGTACAGTTGCTCTCATCTTTCGCTTGCTCCTGGCGGCATGGTGACTACATTCATCATAAGCAGTTATGGGAACGATGAAAGTGCAAAGCGACGGGTGGTGACATGGAGTTGCGGCAAACGATTAGCTACCACACGCGCTGGGTCCGCGTGCTCTGCTGCCTCGCCCTGGGCATCGGCATTGGCAACGCGGTCTTCTTTGGGGTCTTGTCAGCTCCTGAAAGGGCCCTGCGCGACTACGTGGTCTACAGCGAAGCCACACTCTTCCGCTATGCCCCCCAGTCGGTTGAGATCATGATCCTATTGGCCGTCTGCCTCATGATGGCGTGGATCCGGTTTGAGCGCCCGGTACTTATGGTCCTGAGCGGCGCCGGTATGGTGGTGGGCTACGTCTTCGTCTACATGACCGTTCTGCTCAGCTTGGAGTATGTGTTGCCAGGGGTAGCGCCACTGCTGGCCATCGTGGCGTGCTCCGGCATGCTCGAAACCATGGCATGGAGCGAAGAGCGCTACCGCCGCAAGGTGCTGGAAGACATCGACAGCGCACGACAGCAGTTCATCGATATGCTCGTGCATGATCTGCGACGACGGGTCTCAGCCGTGCTCACATCCGTATCTGTTCTTGAGAACGGCGGCCAGGCATCGCGCCAGGCATCGGAGGAGGTGCTGAGCACGATGCGGGCCAGCGCCGACCGCATCATGCTCTTGGTGAATGACCTTTTGGATATCCGCAAAATCGAGGAAGGAGCGATGGCTCTGGACCTGGAGCACCTCCCATTGCGACCGCTGCTTCAGAGCGCTCTCTCTGAAACGCACGATGGGGCCACCATAGCAGGACTCTCTCTCGAACTGGAGTGTGACGACCGCCTGACCGTGAATGTGGACTGCGGGATATTCGGGCGCGTTATGGAAAATCTGCTATGGAATGCGGTGCAGCATGCCTCGCGCGGGAGCCTGATTCTGGTCAGCGGCGGAGCAAACGACGGCACGGTGTATGTGGCGGTTGGGAACCGCGGTGCCACGATTGAAGCCGCCAACCGGGAACGCCTTTTCAGGGCATTCACGTCAGGGCACGGTGACCCACACAACGTCGCCGCAGAGAGCACGGGACTAGGGCTCTCCTTCTGTCGCCTGGCAGCCGAAGCCCATGGCGGAACCATCTCGCTCGACTCGCCATGGCCGCCCCACGCCGACGGCGTCTGCGTGACCGTCACGCTTCCCGCCGAATGATGCAGCGTTGCACCATCGCGGTGCAGCCATGCCCCACCCCACCTCTTTTCTCTGCTCGTTTGCCGCTCCAGATGCCAGCGAAACAGCGTTCCCGACCATTGGCACGCCACCTGCGATGAGTTCAGGCGGGTAGCCAAACGGAGAAGCAAGGGAGGGCATCATGACAAACGCATCCAGATCACAAACAAAAGCACGAGCGTTCACGCTTGTGG
The DNA here is from genome assembly GCA_013203785.1 of Lentisphaerota bacterium. Classification (GTDB taxonomy): domain Bacteria; phylum Verrucomicrobiota; class Kiritimatiellia; order UBA8416; family JABMPJ01; genus JABMPJ01. The sequence continues at coordinate 15,025 of JABMPJ010000016.1, forward strand.
AACTGCTGGTGGTGATCGCCATCATCGGCGTGTTGGCAGGACTGCTGTTTCCTGCGCTGAAGGCGGCGCAGGAAAAGGCCCGGCGGGCCCACTGTCTCAACAACCTGAAACAGGTTGGCGCATCGCTGACCATGTATGCTATGGAGCATGATGACTCCTTCCCAAGCAACATGGTGGCTCTCACAAGGGAGTATCTGCCGGATCCGGAAAGCTTCAAATGCCGCAGCGACCGAGCCAGAGAGGTCGCGGAGTTCACCCGCGACATCACCGACTCGACGGCCGACCAGTATTGCAGCTATAACCTGATCACACGGGACACGGACGGCATACGCGTCGGCGCATCCTGGCCAGCCAACATCATGGTGGCGTGCGACAAGGATGGAGCACAGGGCAATATCACGGCGGCCGGCTTCGGAGGCAATCATGCCGGCGATGGCGGCAACATCCTGCGTGGCGACGGCTCGGCCAAATGGATCGATGTGGAGAAGTGGAGCACCAACATCTGGGGCGAAGCGGACCTGGCAGAAGTGAGTGGATTCTGAATGAGCGACAACGCAAGGAGTATGAGAGCACTGGCGGCACGTACGGGAATCGCAGTGCTCCTATTCGGAGGGGGCTGGCTGCTGCTGGCCAAGGCCAGCGGAGGTTGGGCGGCCACCCCCCAACTTCTGCTCGGTATGTCATGCTTCGTCGCAGCAGCCATTGTGATAGCACCTCCCATCGCGCGCCTTCTGGCTGAGCCCAGCGGAAGTCTCTTCTACCCCCGCATCCCCGCCACGAGGGTGCAGCCGATGTACAGCATCCCGCAAGCGAACAGGAAGAAGGGCCTCACGCAGGAGTCCTTCGATGGCTTCAACACCATAGCCGAAGAGCATCCTCAGGATATCGAGGCCTACATTGAGATGATGGACATCGCCATGCGCGACATGAAGAACGCCGCACTGGCCGCATCGATATTCCAGCATGGCATGGCCACATTGAAAGATGAGAAGGCGCGAGCCTCGCTCACCACAATGTACAAAGCCATCAGCTCCAGAGGAAAAGCACCCCCCTCACCACGCCGCGCGATCAGACTCCCAACAAGTGAAATGAAAGAGACGCAAACGTAGACTTGATTAGTCGCCCCGGGCAGCTACTACACCCACCAGATCACTGAACGGGAGTCATTCAGCGCCAGAAAGCCTGCCGCGCTCCGCGCGGTCAGCGTCCCAACCCCGCCAGGGCGGGCAGGGCTGAACGGAAGCTTGCTTTCCGCCTCCGATTCCGTATCATTCCCCCATCTTCACTGAGCGGGAGTAATTCAGTGGCAGAATGTCAGCTTCCCAAGCTGAACGTCGGGAGTTCGATCCTCCTCTCCCGCTC
>JABMPJ010000151.1 GCA_013203785.1 Lentisphaerota bacterium
ATCAAGGGCGGTGATCACAGCACATTCCTGGCCGAGCGAACCACGGCGCCAGATGAGCCCATCCCCAATCCCCCCAGTTATCGCGACAAGTGGCGGCGGAGGTGGTGACTCCCTGACCCATGGGGTTGGCAAGACGCTTACAACAGTATAGCCACTAAGGTCGGGGTTCATTTTGTGTTCGATGATCAATTCGATCTCGTGTCAGGGTTGCCAACGTCGTATCGACCGTCACGCGTGTGGGCACACCCTATTGTCGCAGATCTGTCGAATCTTGGTTTTCTGACAAGCTGTACGATTCAGAGTCCAATAGGTTCGGACGTCATTATCGGACGAGGTATGGGTGTTGAACCCGTCGAATACTCACATGTGAATTTTTTTGGGAACATGAAGGCCGATCCATGGGAGAAGTGGGGTTGCTTTAACCAGATGGCCGCAGTGAGTGTTGATTTCGGTAGGCTTGTTGCGTTCTCAGACAGTACAATTTTCTCAAACTTCTGTATGTTCTTTGACGCAAAACCAGCTCTTGCGGTTCGAACCGTGTTTTTTCTTTCTCACCGCCCTGGCGTGTTTGAGCGTCGTATCCAGCCGTGGATGGGGAGGATAGCCTTGGTTATAATATCCCTGTCTCTGCTGTTCTGTGTTCTATTCGGGTCGCTTACTGCTCTTCGTACGGCAATCATGGGAATATGCCTGGTCGGGTTGCTGGTCGTTGTTAAGCACGTTTCGGCAGCTCAGTTTCGTTTGCCGCCGAGAACAGCGAAAGACGCGGTATTCTTTGAATCCGCACTCTCTTCTTTCAAACTGCCAGCTATGCTGGATTGGAGCCCGGCGGCTCTTAAAGATCCACATGCCTTCGATTCCTTCTTTATCAATATGTCGAGAATGGGGCTTGAGCCCTATGTGGACAATCCGTTGGATTTACAGGGCTCTCCGAGACTTCGTTGTATCATATATCCAAACTCAGAAGCAGTTAGTTCAGCCGAATATGCAGCACTGATCGACAAGATTCGCAAAGGGCATAGACTTTTGATCCTTGTCGAGTGGGGGCATTCAGGGCATCTGGCCTTCTGCAAGGCACTGCTGTCGCTCGCTGGTATTGCGCATTCCTGGAGTGAGCAGCAGACTAAGTCATGCGCCATGAATGCAGGAAAGCATGTGCACAGACACTTGGTTGTGAATAAAGGGGGGGGCCTTTGCTCTGGAGGAGATAGGCATGAGTTCGATGCTTCCGTAGTTCCTCTCGGAAAAGGCAAGATCTACTTTCTCGGAGGTGCAAGGATGTTTAGCAGAGAAGGCTTTGGTCAAGTATACAGTTCAGATAAGCCGGAGACGAGAGCGCTTGCCAATCTCCAATATGCCCTGGTTGATTATGCTGCTGGCACCAACGTATGTATGCCACAGGACATCTCAGATGCTCTGAATCGATATCTTGATCTGGGCGGCCGGGTCAAACCGGTGCGGTAGGTGTCGGTCCTCAAAATAAGCCTTAACGAACACCATCGAACGACCGCACCAGAAGAGAGCTAAAGAAACCCCACATTCCCCTGCGAACACGGGAAGCCATCCAGCCCCGCAACGCTGCGCTGCGGGGTCAGCAGACGATGGAAATGCAACCCCAACTCCCTCGGCGGTCGTCGGGCTGCGCCCGACGAACCGACGAGACCCGTCCCGTCCTGCGACCGTGACGGTCCTACTCGGCGAGGTCCCGGCCGTGAGGCGGAAGGGTCAGCCCTTGAGAATGGAGTGTACGAACGCTAACCGTTGCTGAGCAAGGACCAGTTGTCTATCCCTTCAGCCGCCTGCAATGCGCCGGCCGTGCCATTCATCCCTCTCTCTACACCACAACATTACATCACGATATTACAGCTGAAGCGCCCCAGTCGGCTGCGCCGACTGACCGACCGATCCCGACTACGTCGTGATCGGTCTACGGGCCTCCCCTCTGCCACCGCACCTGATCACGTCCCGTGCGACTTCCTCCCTACGGTCGGGCACGGGCCGTGCCAGGTGCTGCGTGGCTGGTAACACCAACGCTCTACACCGATCCAACGCTACCGGCCTGCTCGCCGCTACGCGTCTCGCTGTCCATCCCCGCGCACGACGTACTCGGCGAGGTCCCGGCCGTGATCCCCGATCCTGAAGGCCATCAAGTGCGCCAGGAATACCTGTCACACTTGATGCGAGGCCCTGCCCGCGCCGACGTGGCCGGTAACGTCACCAGGTACCTGCCCGCATCCCAATGCCCCCGCGTTGTCATGCCCGCTGCGTGCCGAATACGGCAGCACTGGTCCCGCCAACGCCCCCAAGCAGAGTCGCCGGTAAACCGTCGACCTCGGCGCTACGCTTCTATAGGTGTCCGGCAAGCCGGACCTATCCGTCTTCGCCCTTCGGGCTACGCCGGGACACGTGCGGAGTGCCGCCGAGTACGGCGTCACCTCGACGCCCTTCGACAAGCTCAGGGCTCCTGAACGCGGCGAGCGGTGTCGGCTCATGCTGTTTCCCCCGCCTTGGTTTCCCCCGCCTTGGTTTCCCCCCCGCGGACCCCCCCATCCGAGGCGCCCCCTTTCAAAAAGGAAATCCTCCGGGGGGGGAAACCCATCCCGGCTTCGCCGCCGCTAAAGCGGGGGGGACACAGCACGGCTCTCGTTAGTTTTATGGTCGCCGCCCTGCAGTCCGTCCGCGTCCAGCTCATGCCGAATATGTTGCCGACCAAATTGATGCCGTATACCGTTCCCGAATTGAACCTGTCTGATCGGGGTCATATTCCCGCGCTCTGATCGTAAAGTGTTCCCGTTTACGTCGTATGATTTGCATTGTCATTACCACTTTCGTCGTACCTATGGTCCTCGTCTACGATGGCCCTGGCCGGACGGCCCACCCGTGAAGGTGTAAAAATGTACGACCGCAATGAGAGAGTTCCCAAAGCGGTCGCACGCTATTGTCGTAATGGTCGTAAGATCCGGCAACAGTTTACGATGCCAACAGCGCCATGGCCTCGTTGAACGACTTGCCCTGGACCTTTACCAGGAAGTCTATGGCGTTTCCGGCCGAGCCGTCCTCCAGGCACACCCAATAATGCTCTTTGATTACGACCTCTGAGGCCAACCCGAGCACCAGATAGTTGTCCCGGTCCGCCGGCGAGAGCCGATACCCCAGCCGCTCAAGGAGCGGCTTCAACGGTGCCTGGCGTGCCGCCCGGATCTCCGCCTTCGTCCAGGCGCTACGGTGTGACGTGTCAGAGCGCCTCCAGGTCATGATCCTTCCTCCAATGCGGCTGCATCAACACACAGTTGACCTGGTCAAGCCCCACGACCTTCTCCCGATCACGCACCGCCTCCAGCATCGCCGAGATGCACAGGTTGCGCGTCCGCCGCAGAATGCCCTCCGACGAGCGCACGATCAGCTCAATCGCCTCATCACTGAACGTATTGTGGCCCAACTTGATGGCATCGAGCTGTGCAAATATGAATGCCTTGATGTCATCGGGCGCCAACCGCTTCACCGTCACCGAATACGTGATGCGGCTGCGAATGTCCTCATTCACCGTCAACCGCAGCTTGTGCATCAACGACGGCTGTGCAATCAGCACCAGATTGTGACTCTTCGGAAAATCCTCGAACAACAGCCTCAGCTTCCGCAGGCACTCCACCTCCATCAGATGCGCATCATCAATGATCGGTACCAGCATCTTGCCATCATGGTTCACCTTCCACCCCGCCTCGATCAATAGCTTCTCCCTCCGCGTATCGCGCCCGTTGACCTCAATGCCGAACGCCTCACACAGGATCGAAAGCGTATTCGAATACGTGTGCAGCGTCCTCGCAATGGCCGGGGTTATCATCCGCTTCGGATCATGACCGATGATCGCCTGCTTAATGACACTCTTGCCCGTGCCCGGTTCCCCCATAATCACACACAACCCGCCCTGCTGCGCATGAACCTTGATCGTGTCGAACACCTCCTTCTGATGCGCCAGCAACGTCGGCGTGCGCTCATCGAAGGGGTTGCTCTCCAGTCCGAAGTGTGAACGTATCATCCTCTCATCCTCCCTGCTTGTTGGCGCGTGGTGCGCTACTTGCCGCGCGTGGAGCGCGGTCATTACTCAAAAAGTCCAGCTTCGCGGCCTCACCCATCCGCTCCCCGTGATAGAACACCACGATCCGTTTCGGGTTTGCCCGGTTGAACCGCACCTGGATCTTGCGGCCCGAAAGGTCCCGTGGTGCCTCATAGCGCACATTGCAGACCTGGAACGTGTTGTCCTTGCGCACCGAGCGATCCTGCTCAAAGAAGAAGAGCTCATCATTCGCCTCCATAGGATCCAGGAAGCGGATACGCTCCAGATCCATCCCGAAGCGGTCGATCGGCTTCATCTGAAGCGTGCCATGCTCCCACGTGTTGTACTCATCCTCCACCCAGAGGCGGAACTGATCGTTCAGCGCCTCCAGAGATGAAAGATCGAGCTGCCGTAAGAGGAATTGATCACGGCACGTCCTGAAAAACCGCTCGATCTTTCCCTTGGCCGCCCCATCCCGGACCGGCGTGTGACACAACAGCGTGCCGATCCGTACACAGATCTGGTTGATCTCCGCCGACGTATAGATCGCCCCGTTATCCACATAGAGCGTCTGAGGAATGCCCCGCTTGTACAGCCCGCTCCTCAAGGCCGTGATCAGGTTGTCCGTATTCTCCGAGAAGAAGAACTGCCCGTGCGGCACCACCCGGCTCGCATCGTCAATGAACGCAATCAGCTTTGCCTGCGTCGAGGTCTTGCCGTTCTTCACATAGGGCCCGAACATCGTGTCCATCTGCCACATCTCATTGGCGTACTGCTTCGAAAACGCCAACCGACGCTTGTTCTCTGTCTGCGAGACCGGTGTGAGCAGATCATACTCCCGGATCAACCGAAAGAAGCTCGTCTGAGAGCATTCGCCCTGTGAGAGCACCCCGCGTTCAATGCAGCGGCGATAGATCATCATCTTGTTGTAGCGCGTATCGCGGAACTCTGGCAGGACCCGCTCAATCGCCTCGCGCAGATGCTCCGGACTCACCTTGCGATGCTTGCCCTTGTCCGAGCGCGGCCGGTTCTTGAGCCTCTCCGCGCCGCCCTGCTTGTAGATCGACAGCCACGTCTGGATCGTGCGCCACGTGAAGACATGGGGCACCCCATCCTCATCGTTGAAGGTCAGCTGACTGACCTCCCTGATGCGGCTGACGATGCTGTTTCCGACCATCGAATCGATGGCCCCGATCACTCTGAGCTTCACGTACACGCTCACTCGCTTCATCCGGTCCTCCTTTGGGTTGATATGAACCCTACAGGAGGTCCCACGGCCTGGGAATGTGGCGAGTCGTGTTGGCGGGTGTTTTTTGTGCTTGTGACAGAAAGCTCTACGGTGACAATGGGGTGGTGCGGGTTTGTTATTTCAAGGCCAGAAAGTCTCTTTGGAGATCTTTCTGGTAGGTCGTGATGGATCCGAAAGTCTCTTGCAGGTGGTCAAACACCTGTAGGAGGGGCGAACTCGCACCCTTTTTCCACTCACGAGGTGGCGCGCGCGAGCACAGAGCGGAGCGCAGGACGCTCTGACACAGGTGTAGACGTCCATGGAGCCGATAGCCTGTGCGCAGCGATAGGGCGATGCCGCTCTTGCGCCAGGCCGCATACACGGAGAGGCCTACACAGAGGGCCAGAATAAAGGCCAGCAGTTGCTCGGCTGTAAAGCATCGCCGAAGCAGTGTGCCGCTCAACCAAATGCTGGGGCGATGGGGGTCGGTCCTAAAAATAACACTTTGTGATATTGGGAGTATGTTGTTAGCTTATGGACATGGCACGACGTCCACGAGTTGAGTTCGAAGGTGCGATCTACCATGTGACGGCGCGTATTGTTGGAGAACGGGCCGGGCACGGAGTTGAGGGTCGTGCCAAATCGCAATGGCTGTTTCGCGACGAGCGGGATCATCAGGCGTTTATAGAACGTCTGGCCGAGCGGATTGATACCTACAATATCCGCCTCTATGCCCACTGTGAGATGCGGACACATTGGCATGCTTTGCTGGAAACACCGCAGGCCAACCTGGGACGCTTCATGCATAGTCTCAATACGGCCTATACCGCCTTCTACAACGCCCGCCACCGCCGACATGGACATCTGCTTCAGGGGCGCTATGGCGCCAAACCTGTGGAAGGCGACAACTATCTGCTTTCTCTCTCTCGCTATATCCATCTCAATCCTGTGCGCATCAAGAGGATGCAGGAGTTATCGCTCGATGAGCAGCGCTGTCATCTGCACCTCTACCACTGGAGCAGCTACCATACCTATATCGGTAGGTCCCAAGCACCGGGCTGGCTGGAGCCGGGACCCGTGCTAAGGCTGTGCGGCAAAACGAAGCAGGAGCAACACCAGCAGTATCGCGCGTTTGTGGAGAATAGCCTGGCAGAAGAGGATGCTGAGTTGCTCTCCGTGCTGAAGGGTCCCTCTCTTGCAATAGGCGGTGAAACCTTTGTGGATGACATACGCTCGCGTACGATAGAGCTGATCGGCAAGTACAAGAAGCAGGAGGATGTGAGCCTGCGGCATGTGCTCGAACGGCTAAATCCAGAGGAGGTGTTGTCGGTGGCCGCCGAGGTGATGGAGGTAGAGCCCTCCGCGTTTCAAGTGTGTCGCCGCCATTCGCCGTTGAGGGGGGTGGCCGCGCGCATGCTCTGCAAGTATGCGGGGCTGACGCAACGTCAGGCGGCGGATGAGCTACATGTTGGCAGCGGCGCGGCCGTAGGGAAACAGCAGCAGAAACTGATTCATGAGATGGCGCACGACCGCCGCCTGCGCCAACGCGTCAGCGATATTGAAACGCGCCTCACCATGTTGTGTCGGTCATGAACAATACCTATAAGCTTGTTTTTAGGACAGACCCCCACGGTGAGAATATTCAGAAAATCTAGAACACATAGTTGACGGCGACAAAGCTTTGAATCACGTAGTTGGCGTTCACAATGGGGCTGGTGGTGATGCTCTCGTCAAGGAACTCCAGTGATGTGTTTAGGACGACCACCCAATCCGGCGCAATATCAGCAAAGAGCCGGAGTCCCACAGTCACACTGAGGGTGTCGTTGAGCGTGTGAGCGGGGCGTTGGGGCGTGGCCATGGCCGAGGGCACGCCGTAATCATGTAGGGCGAGCCCGCGACTCTGCCAGTTCAGTCCCAGTTCCGGCCCGCCTCGCATGCGTCCCAGTTGGAATGATTTCTCCACCGCCATGCGTGCGGCCCCGCCGCCAATCCGGTCGAGCACGTCGTGCGCGTAGCGCAGCGACACATCCACACCGCCGGGCAGCGCGCCCAGCAGGGCCAAGCCGACCAGCAGCGTATTCTCGCGATCACCCATGCCGGTCAGGACATCGCTTTCACGCTCTTCATAGGCCCCGATGCGGTATTGAGCCGTCGCCGCCAGGCGCAACTTGCCCTGTCCGACAAGGCCGAGCTGCAGGTTGGGTCCCAGTATCTGCAGACGGTTTCCAATGTAGGTAATGGCGGGAATGAGCTGGAAAACCGAGCCCTCGTAGTCGCGATAAGGGCTGCTGCGAATGATGGCCCCTATCCCGACCCCGATGCGTCCCCGCTCGCCCAACGGCCGCCGCAGTGTGACATCAAACCGACGCGCCTCCTCATCCGTCAGCTCGAACGCAGCGCGGCGATAGCTGGGGGGTCCTTTGGGTCGGTACCCGTTTGAAAAGGCCAGTGGTTCACGCGGAATACCGATGAAGTTCCGGTCGAGCCGACAGTTGTCGTTCTCGTCCAGGTAGACCAACAAGGCGTAGTTACCCGCACTCAGATCACCGATACAGAAAAGTTCCCGCCCATCCAGCGGCCACGTTCCCATCCGCACAGGATCACGCAAGTCACCAAATGTATTGGCCGAATCAAATAGTGCATAGCCCATGGACCCTGTTGTGGGTGGCTTTTCTAGCCGCACGCAGAGTTCTGCCGCATGCACTCTCCAGCCATGGGCCAGGAGGAGAACGCAGACCGACGCAGTTCGATAGATGGGCAACACTCGTAGCGCTCCGTCTCACCCTCCCGACGCGATGTAGCGGGTCACGGCTTCGTAGATATTCAGGCCAACGTCGCGATAGAAGAGAGCGCTATCTTGGGCGATACCGACCAGTAGCCCGCCGACGACGGCGCGCATCCAGAAGTTATCGGATACCAGAAAGAGGTAAAAGAAGGAGTAGCCCGGTACGAGCAGACAGAGGATGCCCTGGAAGACGGAGTCCTTAAAGGCCGCCAGCATGATGACGACATGCATCGCGAGGGCGACGTAAGGACCGTAGATTCTGATCGTCTGTAGTGTACTGGGTGAAACGCCCTCGAAATAGCGGGCATAGGCCATGGCGGTGGCGAGGAGCATGAAACAGAGGATGCTCAGCAGGAAGGCCGTCTGCTTGGGCCGGGTCTTGATGGAGTCGCGGCTCTGCTCGATGTAGCGCTGGAAACGCCACGTCTCGGCATCCTCCGCGTGGCTGGCCAGTATGGGGTTGCCATCCTCGTCCGTCGCTGCTTCGGGTGGTGCCTCGACCTTCTTCAATTTCAGTCGCTCACCCACGCTCTTGCTGGGAACGGAGGCCACGGCACGCAGGGGCGCACCGCAGCCGCGGCAGCTGATCGTCTCAATCGCGGCATACTCCGAGAGCGTAATGGGTGAGCCGCATGTTTCGCAGGTGACGTCGACGTCAGCCATGGTCACTCCGTAATTTGATTCAAGTCGCGGTTATGGGCTTCACTAATCCGGGTGATGTCGGCGCGGGCTTTCTGCCCGGCGTTCACCGCGGTACGCCCTGTCAGGCCGTTCACCATGGTCTCGGCCGTGGAGGGTCCCTTTTTCGCTTCGGGATGGTGGGAGGCCTGCTTGGCGCATCCACCCATGAGCCCGAGTACAAGAAGCGCACAGGATATTGGTTTCATGGGGTCCATCATGGCGCATCCGCCCATGGTCGTGCAACAGGCAAATCGGTGTGGTTAGTCATTGCGATGGAGGGAGTTTGACTCTACCCTTGCGAGCAGTTCTGAGTGGGTAGGTCCTGAGTGGCTGCTTTCGCGCAGGGCACCGACGGAGTGTGTCGGGCGGCATGCGGACCCGGAGCATTGAGGGAGAGAGGTATGGCCGTGAAGGTGAAGACGGTGTCGGTGGGTGGCGTAAAAATCGGAGGGCGAAATCCGCTCGTACAGATCGCGGGTCCCTGCGTGATCGAGAGCCGCGATGCCTGTCTGGATTTGGCCCGCCGGTTGGTCCGGCTGGCCGCGCGTGAGCAGGTGCCCTTCATCTTTAAGGCGTCCTATGACAAGGCCAACCGCTCCTCGTACCGGTCGTTCCGTGGTCCCGGTCTGGAGGCAGGACTGAAGATTCTGGCCGAAGTGAAGCAGAGTCTGGGGGTTCCGGTGTTGACCGATGTGCACTCGGTGGCGGAGATTGAGGCGGCATCGAAGGTCGTGGATGTGCTGCAGATTCCCGCCTTCCTGGCGCGGCAGACCGACCTGCTGCAGGCGGCTGGGCAGACGCGCTGTGTGATCAATGTCAAGAAGGGGCAGTTCATGGCGCCCGAAGACATGGTCAACGTGGTGGAGAAGATCCAGAGTGGAGGCAATAGCCGTATCCTCTTGACCGAGCGAGGAACCACATTTGGCTACAACAATCTTGTGGCGGATATGCGCAGTTTGCCGATCATGCGGCGCCTCGGCTACCCCGTGATCTTTGATGCCACGCACAGTGTACAGCGCCCCGGTGGGGGCGGCGACCACTCCATAGGTGATCGCGAATGGGCGCCCTATCTGGCCCGCGCGGCGGTGGCGACGGGCTGTGACGGCGTGTTTATTGAGACCTATGTTGACCCAGACACGGCGCTCTGTGATGGTCCGAACGCTCTGGCCCTACGGGATGTGAGGGCGTTGTGGCGCTCGTGGCGTGCGGTGGATGAGGCGGCCCACGGCCGCGGTTAATCTGCGCGGCAGCGGGTGGCTAGTGGTGAAGGTGAGATGGTTATTGAACGATATATATTGGTGAGTGTAGGGGCGCTCCTTGTGGTGGGGGGACTGCTGGCTCAGGAGGGGGATCTGCCGTTCAAAGGGTTCCGCTCACCGCTCTCCCACTTTGAGGACGGTCGCGTTAAGATGCAGGTTTCGGGTGCGCGGGCGCGTTTGTCGGAGGGCGGTGATATGGTAGCCGAAGCGGCTGTCGTGGAGATCTTCGACGAGGGTGGCGCGATAGAGACTCGTATGGAGGCGGAGACGTGCCGTTACGATAGTGCCGCAAACATGCTTCATTCTGATTCGGCCGTGCGACTGGAGCGGGCCGATATTGAGATTACGGGGGTGGGCATGCATCTGAATGCTGCCGACGAAAAAGTGCAGATCCTCTCCCATGTACGCGTGGTGTTGAAAGGTAGCAAAGGGCTGGGACGACTGTTGCCGGAGAAGACGAAATGAGGGTACTGTGTCTACTAGCTGCGGGTCTATCGTGGGCCGCTACGGTGCATGGCGCTGAGGTTGAGACTCAGCAGCCAGCGGGCACCAATGATACCGTAATCACAAGCGATCAACTCGATTATGACTATCCCCGCGCGATCGCGGTGTTCACAGGCAACGTGGTTGTGACCGACAAAGAGATCAAAATGTGGGCCGATCAGATGACGGTCATACTGTCGACGACCGATGAGGTCGAGTCGATCACCGCCGTGGGTAACGTCCGCATCGCGCAGGGAGCGCGCCGGGCCCACTGTCGCAAGGCCATCTTCCTGGTTTCTCAGAACGAGGTGATTCTCACCGGTAACGCCGTGATCTTCAGCGGGAGCGACGAGGTCCACGGTAAGGTCATCACGATCTGGACTGACACAAACCACATGGTATGCGAACCGGGGCGGCTGATTCTGAGGACGCGCGACGGTGCTTGATGGCCGCCGCCGAAATGGCTATGCTCTCCGGTGAAAAAACTATGCTCTTAAAGGCCACAGCAATTGAGAAGGGGTATCGCGGACGGCCTATCGTCAAGAAGGTCGACTTTGAGGTCGGGCGTGGCGAAATTGTCGGGCTGTTGGGACCCAATGGTGCCGGGAAGACCACGACGTTTTACACCGTCGTGGGGTTGGTGCGTGCTGACGCCGGGACGATTGTCTTTGATGGGCGTGACATCACCCACGAGCCGGTCTACAAGCGGGCGCGACTCGGTATTGGCTATCTGGCTCAGGAACCTTCGGTCTTTCGTAAGTTGACGGTGGAGCAGAATTTGCTGGCGATCCTCGAGACTATGGATCTGGATGCTGCGGGGCGCCGGGCGCGTGCGGACGAGCTGCTGGAGGATTTGGGGCTGACTAAGGTGGCGCGCCAGAAGGCCTATACGCTGAGCGGTGGGGAACGCCGCAAGCTGGAGATTGCGCGTTCGCTTGTTCGCAAGCCGTTGATGCTGATGTTAGATGAGCCGTTCAGCGGGGTGGATCCTCTGGCGGTAGGCGACATACAGGAGATTGTGCGTGGACTGCGTGATCGGGGATTGGGTCTTCTGATTACGGATCACAATGTACGTGAGACACTGGCCGTGGTGGATCGAGCCTACCTGCTCTATGAGGGAGAGGTCTTGCGAGAGGGGCCGAGCGACTTTTTAATAAACGATGAAATGAGTAAGAAACTGTACTTGGGTGAATCATTCAAGTTGTAAGGAGGTTAACATGTCCATTGAAGTCACGACACGTCACATGCCTGGCCATGAGGATATTCAGGCCTATGCCGAGAGTCGGGCCGCGGAGATTAAGGATGCGTTTCCGGGCTGCGAGCATGTTCATGTGATTCTCGACCACGAAAAGCATCTCTTCAATGCCGAGATCGTGATTCAGGCATCGAACCATATCCGCATCGAGGCCACGGAGTCGCTCGACAATATGCGTGCCTCGATCGACGGAGCGGTCGATAAAGCCGAACGGCAGTATCGACGGCTCATTGACAAGGTTAAAGACCATCACACGGCCATGAAATACGAAGAGAAAAAACGGGCGCATGGAGAAGAGGCGTGAGTAAGAAGGCGGCTGAAAAATGCGCGCGCACCTCCGTGCGCGTCGGAACATTCCTCGAGGTTGGCGGGCGGGATCTGGGTATGGAGCTGGTGGCTGGCGAAGCCGGTCTCAATCGACGTATTCCAGAGGTCACGATCAATCGGCCAGGATTGGCGTTGACGGGTTTCTATGCCAGTTTCCCGCAGCGTCGTATCCAGGTCTTGGGCATGGCGGAGTATTCTTATCTCTCGTCACTCGATCCGAAGGTGCGGGCTGAACGACTACGCACCTTTTTCGAGCACAAAATTCCCTGTGTCATTCTGGGGCGTTCCAAGCGCCCCTTCCCTTCGATCATCGACTTGGCCCAGGAATTCAAGACGCCGGTGCTGCGCTCGAATATGATCACCAAACACCTGATCAATTCGGCCACGATCATCATGGAGAACCTGACCGCTCCGCGCGGAAAGGCCCAGGGCACGATGCTCGAGATTCACGGTATCGGTGTGCTGATCGAGGGTAAACCCGGCATGGGTAAGAGTGAGACCGCCTTGGCCTTGATCCGACGCGGCGGAGCGCTGGTCTCGGATGATGTGACCTCCCTGCGGCTTGACAGTGCGGGGTCTGTTCTGGCCTCTCCCGTGGACGTGACCCGCTTCCATATGGAGATTCGTGGGGTTGGCATTGTACACGTCCCCAGCCTCTTTGGCGTGGCCTCGGTGCGCGGTGAGAAGCGCTTGGAGTTGGTGGTGACACTCTGCAAGCCGGGAGAATTCGATCTGAGCGGTGCCGAGCTCTACGCACACAGCGTCCGCCCGATGTTAGGGGTCGATATTCCGCGCGTACATATTCCCGTGGCACCCGGACGCGACATTGCCAATGTTGTAGAGGCCGCGGCCCTGGATCAGAAGTTGCGCACCCTTGGCCACAATGCTGAGAAGGAACTGGATGAAAACCTGATGGCCCTCTTGCAGCGTGGCCGCAACGGTAGCGAGTGAGTGGTAGACGTGGCAGCCGATAACACATTAACACGCACGTTCGAGATTAAGAATCAGTACGGGATCCATGCCCGGCCTGCTGCACTGTTTGTAAAGACCGCCGCCCGCTTTGATGTGGATGTGACGGTCGAGAAGGATGGCAACGAGGTCTCTGGCAAGAGCATTATGGGTCTCATGACGTTGGAAGCCTCGCGCGGCTCCATGCTGAAAGTTTCGGTCAGAGGCCTGGAGGCCCAAGCACTTCTGGATGAGCTTCAAATCCTGTTCGATTCCGGGTTTGATGAGGAGTAGCGCGAGGTCTCATCGACCGGTGACCGATGACGGGTCATCGCTTCTGTTTGTGGTTAGGGCGTGATGTGGCGGTGAATCGATGGCTGAGCGAGGACATAACGGGGCGCGGAAGACGCATGTACGCGGCATCGGCGTATCGCCGGGTGTGGTGATCGGGCCGGTTTTCGTGTTGACGTCGCAGGCCGTTACGGTGGTCGAAACATCACTCAGACCCGACGAAATCGACCACGAGATTGCCCGCTTGGAAGATGCCTTGATTGCCACCCGTGGCCAGCTCAAGGCCATTATGGAGGATCTGGGTGCGCGTGCCGGGGTACGCGATGCCAGCATTCTGGATGCACACCTTATGGTGCTGGATGATCGCGCCTTCGTGGATGAGATCATCGCCCAGACCCGCAACGACTGCTGCAACGTTGAGGTCGCCGTGCGGGACGTGGCCGAAAACTACGCCAAAGTCCTCGCCTCCCTCAAAGATGACTACCTACGCGAACGCGTGGCCGATGTACGCGATGTGGCGCGGCGAGTGATCCGGAACCTGACGGGCGATATTGACTCTGCCTTGGCAACCCTCACTGAGAAGCATATCGTCGTGGCCAACGACTTGGCGCCGTCAGACACCGCCACCTTGCGCAAGGATGTCGTCTCCGGTTTTGCGACCGACCTGGGAAGTCCCACCTCCCATACGGCTGTCATGGCGCGTGCCCTTGAGATCCCTGCCGTGGTCGCCCTGCGCGATATCAGCCGCCACGTCCGCACCGGTGATATCGTTCTGATGGATGGGAATAAGGGCGTCTTGATCATCAATCCCTCTCCGGAGGAGCTCAAGGAGTACGGCGCGCTGGCTGAGGCGCGTAAACATATTGAACAGGGCCTCAACCGAATTTTGAATGAGCCGGCCGAAACACCGGATGGCCATCGTATCGTCCTTTCCGCCAATATTGAGCACATCGACGAGCTTGACGCCGTGCGTCAATACGGGGCAGAGGGCGTCGGCCTCTTTCGCTCGGAGTACCTATTCATCTTCAGCGGCACCATGGTGGGCGAGGCGGAACAGGCCGTGGCCTATACCACGCTGGCGACCGCGCTACATCCCGATCCGGTCATTATCCGTACGCTCGATCTGGGCGGAGACAAGTTCTATCGCGACAGCATGGCTAGCCATGAGGACAACCCCTTCCTCGGCTGCCGTTCTATTCGTCTGTCGCTCCAGAATCCGGAGCACTTCAAGGGCCAGATGCGCGCCGTGCTTCGCGCCAGCGCAACCGGCAACGTCAAGATGATGTATCCCATGATCAGCAACGTCGATGAGGTCCTTCAGGCCAACGCGCTGCTTGCCGAAGCCAAGCAGGAATTGCGCGAAAAGAACGTGCCGTTCGCGGAAGATTTGGAGGTCGGCGTCATGATCGAGGTGCCTGCCGCCGCGCTCACGGCGGACGTCATTGCCGAGCATGTAGATTTTTTCAGTCTTGGCACAAATGACCTGATCCAGTATACGATTGCGGTTGATCGAGTGAACGAGCGGGTCGCCTATCTGTATGAACCCACGCATCCGGCGGTGCTGAAGTTGATTAAGATGACGATTGATGCAGGGCATGACAAGGGCATCTGGGTGGGTGTGTGTGGCCAGATGGCCGCCGATCCTGTGATGGCGCCGCTATTGGTGGGGCTGGGTGTGGACGAGTTGAGTGTCGCTCCACAGGCGGTACCGCTGGTAAAAGACGCCATACGGAGCATCTCGCTGGAACAGTCACGTACCTTGGCCCTGTTGGCGTTGCAGTGTCATTCGGGAACAGAAGCGCTACGGCTCTGCCGGGAGACGGTCCGAGAGGCTGCCCCGGAATTGCTGGAGCTGGTTTAGAAAAGAAACGAGAAAGAGACGGAAAGATAAGTATGAGCAATCGATTACTCTTCACATCGGAATCGGTCACAGAAGGCCATCCCGATAAAGTGGCAGACGGCATTTCGGACGCGATCTTGGACGCACATCTCAGTGTCGATCCCCAGTCGCGCGTGGCGTGCGAAACGATGGTTTCGACCGGCATGGTCGTTGTGGCCGGCGAAATAACCAGCGCGGGCGTGGTGAGCTATTCTGACGTGGTGCGCGGCAAAATTCGCAAGATTGGCTATACGGATGCCACGATCGGATTCGCCGCCGATAGTTGCGCTGTTCTGGTCTCACTGGACCGCCAGTCTCCCGATATTTCGCAGGGCGTGACGGCAGGCAAAGGCATGTACAAGGAGCAGGGCGCCGGTGATCAGGGCATGATGTTTGGCTATGCCTGCAACGAGACCCGTGAGCTGATGCCGATGGCCATTACGTACGCCAATCGCTTGACACGCCAGCTCTCCAAGGTGCGTCGCTCCGGTAAGCTTCCCTTCCTGCTCCCGGATGGTAAATCGCAAGTGTCGGTTGTGTACGAGAACGGCAAGCCGGTTGGCATCGATACGATCGTCGTCTCTTCGCAGCACAGCCCGGACGTCTCGCATCGCACGTTGACAGCGGGCATCGTGGAGGAGGTCGTCAAGAAGGTGATTCCCGAGAAGCTCCGCAAGAAGACGCGCTACCTGATTAATCCAACCGGCCGCTTCGTGGTCGGGGGCCCGCACGGGGACTGCGGTCTGACCGGGCGCAAGATCATCGTCGATACCTACGGTGGCATGGGTCGCCATGGCGGCGGGGCCTTCTCCGGTAAGGATCCTTCCAAGGTCGATCGCAGTGCGGCCTACATGGCGCGCTATGTGGCTAAAAACATTGTGGCGGCCAAGTTGGCCGAGCGCTGCGAGCTTCAGTTGGCTTACGCGATTGGGTTCGCGGATCCGGTCTCTGTGAACGTCAACACCTTCGGCACCGGCACGGTAGACGACGGTGCCTTGGCCGATGCCGTGGTCGCCGTTTTCGGGCTGCGCCCGGCGGAGATCATCAAGCAGCTCGATCTCTTGCGGCCGATCTATGAGCCTACCTCATCCTATGGACACTTCGGGCGCACGCGTGACCTTGATATCTTCACGTGGGAGCGGACGGACAAGGTGGATGCCTTGAAGGCCGCACTGTAGGACCGTGAAACGTACCGAGAGCCGAACATTATTGCAGAATAGGAGTGGTTTGATGGCGAAGAAGAAGGATACCTCGTTGGACGCTGTGGTGGCGGATCTCTCATTGGCCGATTTCGGGCGACGTGAAATGTCTCTGGCCGAGGAGGAGATGCCCGGGTTGATGCAGCTGCGCGCCGACTACGGTGCCGCGCAGCCCCTCAAAGGGGCACGGATAACCGGATCGCTGCACATGACGATTCAGACCGCCGTCCTCATTGAGACGCTACAGGCTCTGGGTGCCAAGGTGCGCTGGGCCAGCTGCAATATCTACTCCACGCAGGACCACGCTGCCGCGGCTATTGCGGTCAGTGGCACCCCTGTGTTCGCCAAAAAGGGCGAAACCCTGGAGGAGTACTGGGAGTACACCGACCGCATCTTGGACTGGGGCAACGGCAAGGG
Source organism: Lentisphaerota bacterium (assembly GCA_013203785.1). Taxonomy (GTDB): domain Bacteria; phylum Verrucomicrobiota; class Kiritimatiellia; order UBA8416; family JABMPJ01; genus JABMPJ01. The sequence continues at coordinate 16,807 of JABMPJ010000151.1, forward strand.
CCCCAACATGATCCTCGACGACGGGGGCGACGCCACGCTCTTTGTTCACCTGGGCGTTCAGGCTGAGGACGATCCCTCGGTTCTCAAGCGTAAACCCGGTAGCACCGAGGAAGCGGTACTACTGAAGCAGGTCGCCAAGGCGATTAAGCGTGATCCGGGGCGCTTCCACCGTATCGCGCCTCAGATTATCGGTGTGTCGGAGGAGACCACCACGGGGGTGCATCGTCTCTACCAGATGCACGAGCGGGGCGAGCTGCTTTTCCCTGCGTTCAACGTGAACGACGCGGTGACTAAATCGAAATTCGACAACCTCTACGGCTGTCGTCACTCGCTGGTCGACGGTATCTGCCGCGCCACCGATCTGATGCTCTCCGGAAAAGTGGCGGTCGTGGCTGGCTATGGCGACGTCGGCAAGGGCTGCTGCCAGTCTCTACGCGGTCAGGGCGCGCGGGTCATCGTGACAGAGATCGACCCCATCTGCGCGCTACAGGCGGCTATGGAGGGCTATGAGATTATGCCGATGGACGAGGCCTGCCGGATCGGCAACCTTTTCGTGACCACGACCGGCTGTGCTGACGTCATCACAGCGACGCACATGCGGCGCATGAAGCATATGGCGGTCGTCTGCAACATTGGTCACTTTGACAGTGAAATCCAGATCGAGAAAATCGAGAAGTACACGTGGACAGAGATCAAGCCCCAGGTTGACCTGGTGACATTCCCCAGCGGGCGCAGTATCCTGGTGCTGGCCAAGGGGCGCCTGGTGAACTTGGGTTGTGCGACGGGTCACCCCAGTTTCGTGATGTCGAACAGCTTCTCCTGCCAGGTTCTGGCGCAAATGGAGCTGTACACCAAGCCCGGTGCCTTCCCTGTCGGGGTATATGTACTTCCCAAACTGCTGGATGAGCATGTGGCGCGGGTTCATCTGGGCAAATTGGGAATGAAACTGGACCGACTGAGCCGGAGTCAGGCTAAGTATTTGGGGATCAAGCCTGATGGGCCATTCAAGCCCGAGACGTATAGGTATTAGTCGTAGTTGTGGATCAATAGGTCCGATGGCCGGAAGACCCGGCCCATCGAAGGACAAACGAGGGAACGAATATGACGGCGCGTAGAATAGTGACATTGGTTGTGGCGGGAGTGCTCTGTTTTGGTGGCCTGCTACGGGCCCAGGTGGAATCGGACAACCAGGCTCGCTGGTATGTCTCTCCATCGCTCGGCGTTCTCGCCTTTGAGGGCGACCAGGAGGTGGATGGCGGCCTGCAAGGCAATATACGACTTGGCTACGACGTGAGCGAGTGGTGGTCGATAGAGGGCATGCTCCTGGTGGCCCCGACGCTGGATGAGAATTTCAGGACGGAATACGGTACCGGTGCTAAGATTTCACGACTCCAAGAGGTTCCCGGCAACGCGGGCGTCGATTCCACCTCTGCTTTCGCGCTCTCTTTTGAGGGACTCTTCCACTTCACGCGCTGGGATCGACTGGATCCCTTCCTCGCTATTGGCGCGGGCCTGACGATCTACGCCGATGACATGGCAGAAGGGGCGACGGAGCCTGCCTTCCGGTTGGGTGGCGGTGTGATGTATCATTTTAATGATGAGTGGGCCCTTCGGGCAGACGGCCGCGCCATCCTGGCGGGCAAGGATACCGAGGCCAACACCCAGGTGGATGCCGGCGTGGTGTGGACATGGGGTGCTCGCATTAGCCCCGCCATGCGTGCGGCGGGCGGACCGTTGGATAGCGATGGCGATCGGCTTTCCGATGTGCGTGAGTCGGAGCTTGGTACCGACCCCTACGATCCCGATACCGACAAAGACGAGCTTAGTGACGGCGATGAAGTCCTGACCTACGAGACCGATCCCCTCAATCCCGATACCGACTACGACGGACTGAAAGATGGGGCCGAGGTCTTGAAGCACAAGACCGATCCGCTTGATCGTGACACCGATGACGGTGGCGTGGCGGACGGACACGAGGTAATCGAGGACAACACCGACCCGCTCAATCCGGCGGACGACCTGATCCTTTTCGAGCTCAACCTGCAATTTGATTATGACAAGGCGGACATCAAGCCCGAGTACTTCGATGACCTGAATGTGATCGCGAAGGTCATGCATCGTCACCCTGGATCCTCCGCCCGTATCGAGGGGCATGCGGACAAGCTTAAGAAATCGAGTGCCAGCTACAACCGCCGCCTCTCCAAGCGGCGTGCTGAGTCGGTTCTGTCATATCTGGAAGCAGTGGGGGGTATTGATGGCGACCTGATGAACGCGGTAGGGTATGGCTTTGATCGTCCCAAGGCGGCGAACGATCCCGAGTTCGGCAACCCGATCAACCGACGCGTTGAGGTCTACCTGCGTGGTGTGGACAAGGCTAAGGAGGCTGGCGTCGGCGGTGTTCTGAATCTGGAGCCCGCCGCCGAAGACGTGGTTGAGCCGGATGACAAGTAGACGGAACGATGAATAAAGAAATAGTGATCATAGCTTGCCCTGCGAAGCTCGCAGGGCAGGGCAGGGGAGTACGGCCCCAGGAGGTCTGATATGCCGCAATTGACTATCGACGAGATCATGAAGCTGCTCCCGCACCGGTACCCCTTTCTCATGGTCGACCGGATTGTGGAGATGGATATTGAGGCCAAGCGCATTGTGGCGCTTAAGAATGTCTCGATGAACGAACCCTATTTCCAGGGGCATTTTCCCGGATTGCCGGTGATGCCGGGCGTGCTGCAACTTGAGGCCATGGCTCAGACGGGCGGGGTCCTGTTGGTTACGCTTCTCCAGGCCGGCGATGTGATTCCCTATTTCATGTCGATCGACAAGGCCAAGTTTCGGCGGGTGGTTAAGCCCGGTGACCAGCTTCTGATCGAGACGTCGATTACGACGCTGCGGCCCAAGCTGGCTAAGATGAAGTCCGTCGTACGCGTGGGCAACGACATCGCCTCGGAGGCCGAGTTGATGTGTATGATCACGTATCAACAGGCAGACGATTGACGGCGGGGCACTCAGAGCCCTTGCGTGTGATGGTCGCCGCCGTGCTCGGTGTCGGGCTCTTGGTGCAGGTGCAGGCGGCAACCGATACCGTGTCGCGTGCGTCAGCCATGGCCAGTCGCCTGCCAGCGCGAGCAATCTCGGCCGTCCCGGAGAGTAGCGAAGGCTTCGTCAATTTCAGCTTCGACCAGGTCGACGTCACCTCTTTCGTCAAGTTGGTTGGCGAGATCACCGGGCGCAAATTCGTGGTCAGCCAGGGCGTCGCCGGTAAGATCACCGTCGTCTCACCGCGTGTACGTCAGAACGAAGTCTACCCCCTCTTCGTCTCAATCCTTGAGTCGGTGGGTTGTTCCGTCATCGAAGAGGGCTCGCTGCATCGTATCGTCGTGCTGCCCGATCGCCCGAGCCTTATGGGCGCTGTGGTTGGGGATGGGGACGCGACCGAAGGGCTCGTCACCAAGGTCATTCGCCTCGAGCATGTCAGCGCCACCGATCTCCTTAAAGTCTTGGAGTCCAAGGTGATGGGGGGCAAAGCGGGTGGCATCGGCGCGATTGAGGAAACCAACCATCTGATCATCACTGAAACGGCTTCTGTGATCCGGAACATCGAGAAAGTGATCGAGGAGATTGATCGGCCCGGTCTGAGTCGTTCCACCGAAGTCGTCGTGTTGTCGCATGCGGCGGCCACTGAGGTGGCCCAGCAGCTTAATGCGGCACTACAGGAGCGCCAGTCGCGCGGGCAGCGTATGGCGCAGCGCTTGCCCGCCGTGGCCTCGTCCTCTGGCGGCGGGGGAGCCCCAGGCACAGCCATGGTGGTGGCCGCGTCGCACGCCAACGCCTTGTTGCTTGTGGGTACGGCCTCGCAGCTCAGTGAGCTGAAAGATCTGATCGCGCAGATTGACGTCGACACACCCTCTGGCCGTGGGCGTCTCAACGCCATCTTCCTGCGCTACCTCTCGGCCAAGGAGGCGGCCGCGAGTATTAGTGCCCTGCTGGCCAAACGCGATACCAAGAGCGCCACGTCGCTCCGGCTCGACCAAATCGCCATCGAAGCCAGCGCGGCCAACAACGCCCTGCTGGTGGATGCCACCCCAGGCGATTTTGAGGTTGTGGTCCAGCTGGTCGAGCAACTCGACCGCGTGCCGCCTCAAGTGCATATCAGCGTCATGATTGCCGAGTTGACCGTTGGCGACGATTTCAATTTCGGTGTTGAACTGGGTGCCCTCGATCTACCCGAAGGCAAGGGCGACACGGCTATCCAGGGCGGCAGCACGTTTGCTGCGGGGGCCGACAGTGTGTTGAATACGATTCAGCAGAGCATCTTTCCGCAAGGCATCACCGTCGGGTTGGCCTATGGCAATCGCATCGATGACTCCGGCAATGTCTCCGTGAGTTATCCGGGTCTGCTCAACATCAATGCCGTCAAGCGCGATAGCCGCTTCAAGGTGCTCACCGAGACCTCGCTGGAGGTCCTCGACAACCGCGAGGCCTTCGTCAACATTGTCAACGAGATCCCTATCCTTAAATCCACGATCGAGGGCGGCTCCGGAACGGCCCGCGATGTTATCCAGAATATTGAACGGATCGAGGTCGGCACCAAGCTCAAGCTGACGCCGCATGTGATTGATGGGTATCAGGTGCGGATGGATCTGAATCCGAGCATCGAGGTTGTGATGGATGCGGGGGATTCAGGGGGCAGCCTGACCCCCACGATCGCGCGCCGCGAGGTCAGCACAACCGTCACGGTGCCGAGCGGTCGGACCATCGTGATCGCCGGCCTGACGCGTGAAGACCAGACCGAGGTACGGCGCAAAGTGCCGATTCTGGGTTCTATTCCACTGATCGGCCTGCTTTTCCGTAGCACGGTCGACAGCAAGCAGCGCACCAATCTGCTGATTTTTGTGACACCCATCCTGGTCAATGGCATGGAGGATCAAGAGGGCATTCGTCGCGAGTGGGAACTCAAGACAGGGCTGCCGGAGGGGTCGGACGGGGAGAGGTAGGGGGTTCTGACGAACATCGAACATCGAACGCTGAACATCGGACATTGAAGTGAGTGTCCCCGTTCGATGTTCGATGTTTGATGTTGGATGTTCGATTTGGTGGTATGCATGATGTCTGATCTCCGTTCACAAGCCGAGGGAATGGGGCTGCGCTTTCTTGAGTTGATTCCCGATAGCGCTCTTGATCCCGATCTGATTGCGCAGGTACCGGTTGAATGGGCCCGCTCACACTGCATGCTGCCGCTGAGGATTGAGGGCGAGGTCTGCGTGGTCACGGCGGATATCGACCAAGTGCAGCAGCAGGAAGACCTCGCCCTGCTGATCGGGGAGGATCTCAAGCCCGTCGCGGCACCACGCGATATCATTCTCCAGGGAATTGAGCGTTGTTACTATAGTCGCGACGACTCCCCCGACGACTTCTTGCGCGGTCTCGTGCACGAAGGGGATCCGGTTAGACCCCTGGTTCAGGGCGGGAGCGACCTATTGGCTGAGGCCGAGAAAGCTCCCGTGACGCGCCTGATCAATCTGATTCTGCTGGAGGCCGTTAAACGCAATGCTTCGGATATCCATTTTGAACCCTTCGAGTCCCGATTGCGCGTGCGCTATCGGGTCGACGGCAATCTGTATGAGCAGTCCTCCCCCCCCAAGCACCTCGAGGACGCGCTCGTCTCACGTCTCAAGGTGATGGGGCGCATGGATATCGCCGAGCGGCGGTTGCCGCAGGATGGCATGGCGCGCGTACGCGTGGGAGAGCGCGAAATTGATGTGCGCGTCTCAACCGTTCCGGTCGCCGAGGGCGAACGCGTCGTCCTGCGCCTGCTCGACCAACAGGCGACGCTGCTCCCGATGGAGCGCCTCGGGATGAGTCCGGCCGTCTTGACCGGTATCCGGGGGCTGCTGGCCGCCCCGCACGGCATGATCGTCGTGAGCGGACCGACCGGCGCGGGTAAGACCACCACGCTCTACGCCGCCTTGGGGCAGCTGGATTCCTCGCGCCGCAACATCATGACGATCGAGGATCCGATCGAGTACCAGCTACCTGATATCGGGCAGATTCAGGTCAAACCAAAGATCGGGCTGACCTTCGCCCAGGGTCTGCGTCATATTCTGCGCCAAGATCCGGATATTGTGCTGGTGGGGGAGACCCGAGACCGCGAAACGGCTGACATCGCTGTGCGTGCCTCGCTGACTGGCCACCTTGTTTTCACGACACTGCACACCAACGATGCCCCCGGCACCGTCTCACGTCTGATCGACATGGGGGTGGAGCCCTATCTTCTGGCCTCCTCGCTGCGTGGTGCTTTGGCCCAGCGTCTGATTCGACGGCTCTGCCCGCACTGCCGCCGTGAAGCCGTCGCGCCATCGTCCCAACTGGCCGAGTTGGGCGATGAACTGGCGGCTCGGGCCGCTGGGCAACCGGTCTGGGAGCCGGTGGGCTGTGAGCGCTGCCTTGAAGGGTACAGCGGGCGCATGGGTGTGTTCGAGTTGGTGCGCGTTGATATGGCCTTGCGTGAAGCGATCCGCCGCGGCTCGTCAGGAAGCGACGAGCTACGCGCGCTGGCCGTAACCGCAGGCATGCGCCCCATGGTCGCCGATGCGGTTGACCGCTTGCTCGAAGGCGCGACCAGTCTCGGCGAGGTGTTGAATGTGGCTGCGGCATGAAAACCTTTGAGTATAAAGGCTTTGATGCTGCGGGCAAAGCGGTGCGGGGACTGACCGAAGGGGTCAGCGTCAAGCAGGCGCGGGAGCATCTCGCCGCTGGCGGTATCCTGGCTGAGCGCGTCACATCGACCGGTCGCTCGGTGCGCCTGCAGACGATTGAGCGCGCCATTCTCTATCGCGAACTCAGCGCTCTGTTGAGGGCCGGCGTTCCGCTCTTGCAGGCCTTTGATATCATGCTGCAGGCACCTGATCTCTCGGGTGTACGGGTGGTGCTAGCCTCCACGCGCGATGGCATCCGAGAAGGGCGCGCCCTGGCTCAGGCACTGCGCGAAGCGACCACCTCGGTGGGCACCTTCGAGCAGGCCGTGATCGAGGCCGGGGAGCAGTCGGGAGGTCTCGACGTCATGTTGGAGCGCTGTGCGGTCTTCCTGGAGGAGCAGGACCGCGTCCGGGAGCGGGTGCAGGGCGCGCTGATCTATCCGGCCATCGTCTTCGCTGTGGGCATCATTGTGGCGATTTTGATGTTGGGGCTGCTGCTGCCACGTGCGGCCGAGGTGCTGGGCAGTCGCGGGGAGCTGCCTGGGCTGACCCGCTTTATGCTGGGCATCGGTAGCGTGATTGGGCGTGGCTGGCCGCTTCTGCTCGTCGGGGCCGTTGTTCTGGTGTTCGTCGGTCGTCGTATCCTACGGCGCGGGAACCCTTTCCGCCTGCGGGTGGATCGTCGGCTCTTCGGTCTGCCCGGATTCGGAAAGGGCTATCGTCTGCTCGTCAATATGCGCTTCGCCCGCACGCTCGCCATCCTGATGGGTGGTGGCGTCTCCCCTATACAGGGCATGATTTTGGCCGGTCGTGCTACCGGCAGCGTCTGGGTGGAGGGCGAGGCGGTGGCTGGGGCGGATGCCGTGGAGCACGGCAGCAGTCTCTCCGACGCCATGCAGGCTATTCCGCCGTTGGCTGACACACTGCCCGGCTGGGTCCGCGTAGGCGAAGCCAGTGGTGATCTGGAACGACTGCTCGATAGTGCCGCCGCACGCTTTGAGTCGGCCTGGGACCGCTTTCTACAGCGCTGGCTGGCGATCGTGGAACCCCTCCTTATCGTCGTCATCGGTGGATTCGTCCTGCTCGTGACCCTCTCGGTCCTGTTGCCCATCCTGAACCTGAGCCAGGCACTGGGGCAGTAGGGGAACAGCCGAAGGACGAACATTTGAACAGCCGAACCACGAAGTGGGACATGGCGAATCACGCAAGCGGGTGGTAGGAATCGGGTCTCTGGTTCCCCGTTCGTAGCTCGGCGGTTCGTCATTCGGCTGTTTTAAGTGGTAGAGGCGCAGGGGCTCGAACCCTGGACCCGCTGATTAAGAGTCAGCTGCTCTACCAACTGAGCTACGCTTGCATTCAAATAGAAAAGAACCAAACGGGCCAAATCCGCAAATGGAGCGAGCGCAGGGACTCGAACCCTCG
>JABMPJ010000152.1 GCA_013203785.1 Lentisphaerota bacterium
CATGGAGGGACGCGCTCTGTCGCGTCCGGCTACCCATTGGAGGCCATCATGCGAATGGCCTCGCGTTGCGCCAGAAATATTGCCAAGCCCCTGCCAGCGATGTAGACTGGCCCACTTCCATTGCTTTAGACGAGGGGAATGCTCTATGCCAGCTGTTGAAATCAAGCCTGATATGTACTGGGTGGGGGTGAACGATCGGACGACTGATCTGTTCGAGGGGCTATGGCCCATTTCGCGCGAGGGCGTGTCGATCAACAGTTACCTGATTCGGGACGAGAAGACCGCAATTATTGATCTGGCCAAGGCGATCAAGACCGATGATTTTTTTGCTCAAATTGCGGAGCTGACCAGCCTGCGCGCGATTGACTACGCCGTGATCAATCACGTCGAACCAGACCACACCGGTGTTCTGCGCATCCTCATGGAGATGGCGCCGGATATCACGATTGTGTGCACCAAGAAGGCCGCCGATCTTCTGGAGGCCTACTACGGTTTGCGTGAGAACATGATGATCGTCGGCGAAGGCGATACGCTCTGCCTGGGCAAACGTACGTTGCACTTCGTCATGACGCCCTTCGTGCATTGGCCCGAAACGATGATGACGTATGAACCCTCCGAGGGGGTCCTGTTTTCTTGTGATGGCTTCGGTGGGTTCGGCGCGTTGCAGGGCGCCATCTTCGACGATCAGTGCGAAGACCAGTCCTTCTACGAGAGTGAATCGCTACGTTACTTCGTCAACATTGTTGCCAAGTTCCGTATCTCGGTGCGCAAAGCGATTGATCGGCTGGATGACGTGGATGTACGCATGATAGCCCCCTCACACGGCCTGATCTGGCGCAAGCATCCTGAGCGCATCATTGAGCTCTACCGGGACTGGTGCAACTATCCTGACACGCCCGGTGATTTGGCCGCCACGCTAATCTACGGATCCATGTATGGCAACACCGAGACGCTCATGAACGCGGTGGCCCAGGGGCTGGCCGCGGAGGACATCGGTGTGGAGATCTTTGACTGTGCGCGGGTCCATGCCAGCTATATCCTACCTTCGCTATGGACGCGGCGCGGGGTCATGATCGGTGCCCCGACCTATGAAGGGACCGTCTTTCCGCCCGTGGGCGAGGTGGTACGTGAGGCGGCGATGAAGGGCATCAAGCATCGTCAGATGGCGATGTTCGGGAGCTACGGCTGGGGCGGTGGGGCCCTGCGCGACCTCCAGAAAATCACCGATCCGATGAAGTGGATTCTGACCGGCAGTCTCGCCATCAAGGGCGGCGCCAATCGTGAGAACATCACCCAGGCCGAGACATTCGGCCGTGAATTTGGACGGGCGCTGAAGGCGGTGTAGCCCCCTCACTCCCCAAACAGATTGAGCTGCTTCGAGTTGTCGGCGGGGGAACGACGCGGACGGTGCTTGGCGATCTTGGGTTGGCCGGTCTCGGCCAACTCGCCCTCTTCAAGGTTGGCCAGGATCTCCTTGGCCCGGCCGATCACGGCATCCGGCATGCCGGCCAGACGGGCAACTTGGATGCCGTAGCTTTTGTCGGAGCCGCCCGGCACAATCTTACGCAGAAAAGCGATCTGGTCATTGCGCTCACGCACCAGCACGTTGTAGTTCTTCACGCCCGGCATCGTCAACGCCAGATCGGTGAGTTCGTGATAATGCGTGGCGAAAAGGGTCTTCGCTTTGACGGCGGCATTATTGTGAAGGTACTCCGCCACGGCCCAGGCGATGCTGATGCCGTCAAAGGTGCTCGTGCCTCGTCCAATTTCATCCAGCACGATCAGGCTGGCGGCAGTGGCATTGTTGAGGATGTTGGCGGTCTCCTGCATCTCCACCATAAAGGTACTGCGGCCGCGAGCGAGATCATCGCTGGCTCCCACGCGGGTGAAGATGCGATCAACCACGCCTATCTCCGCGTCGTCAGCAGGAATGAACGATCCCATCTGTGCCATAACCACGACCAGGGCCACTTGCCGGATATAGGTCGATTTTCCGGCCATGTTGGGGCCGGTGATGATGATAATCTGGTTTTGCTCGCAATCCAGATGGACGTCGTTGGGTACGAAGCGCTCAGCCTCAGACATCTGCTCGACCACAGGGTGGCGACTGTCGCGCAGGCGCAGCGTGTGGGAGTCGTTCATGAGGGGGCGGGTATAGCCCAGCGCAAGGGCTCGGTCGGTCAGTGCGGCCAGGACATCCAGTGTGGCGATCGCATCGGCGGCCTGCTGGATGGCTCCCGTCTGCTCGACCGCTGAATCGCGAACCTCGACAAAGAGTTCATATTCCAGTTCGACCGCGCGCCCGTGGGCGCCGAGGATCTTGCTCTCGTACTCTTTCAATTCGGGGGTGATGAAGCGCTCGGCGTTGACGAGGGTCTGTTTGCGGGTGTAGTGCTCGGGGGCGTTAACGAGTTGCGCTTTTGATATCTCGATGTAGTAGCCGAAGACCTTGTTGTGACGCACCTTCAGGTTTTTGATACCGGTGCGCACCTGCTCAGCGGCTTGGTACTCAGCCAGCCACTGACGGCCTTGCGAGGCGGCCTTGCGCAGTTCGTCCAGCTCGGCACTGTAGCCGTCGCGCAGAATGCCGCCTTCCTTGATGGTGATCGGCGGTTCGTCGACAATCGCCTTTTGGATTCGTTCGACCAGCTCAGGCTGCGCCTGCAGCTCGCTGTCGATATCGAGCAGTAGGGGGAGGGTGGAACCGGCCAGGGCGGCTTTGATGGCCGGAATGCCATCCAGCGATCGACCCAGTGCCATGAGATCACGCGCGTTACCGCCGCCCGAGCTGATGCGTGCGATGAGCCGCTCGATGTCGCGTACATTGGTCAAGGTTTCCAGGATCTGGTGCAACAGACTGCGGTCGCCGCAGAGGCATTCGACCACATCATGGCGCGCCCGGATAGCATCAAGGTTGATCAGCGGCCGCAGCATCCACTCACGTAGCTTGCGCGCGCCCATGGCGGTGTGGGTCACGTCGAGTGCGTGCAAAAGCGTGGCGCGTACCTCTCCCCCGCGTCGAGCAATCAGGTCCAGGTTGAGGCAGGTGGCCTCGTCGAGGAGCATGGTTTCGCCCGCCTGGCGCACCTGAAAGGTGCCAACATGATCAACCTGGCGTCGCAGGTCCTGTTTTACGTAGTAGAGGACGGCACCTGCGGCGCCGACCAGGGATCGGTTGCCCTGGCAGCCGAAACCGTCCAGCGAGGTCACGGAGAAATGGCGCACGAGGAAGTCGTTGGCGGCGTCGTAGTCGAAGGTCCAGTCGTCGCACGTCGTAATCTGTTCGGTCGGCACATAGCGCAGGGCCTCCTGCATGGCGGGCTGCTCCACGCGGTCGGCCGGTACGAGGCATTCGGTTGGTGCGTAACGGCGCAGGGTGTCGTTGAGAGCGGCGGGTCGATCCAAGGTAGTGCCCCAGAACAATCCGGTCGAGAGATCCAGCATGGCCAGACCGAACTGGTTGCCGACAACATGGATGCCGGCCAGATAGTGGTTGCGGTTGGATTCCAGAACACCGTCTTCGGTGGCTGTGCCCGGGGTGACAATGCGGGTCACTTCACGGCGCACAACGCCCTTGGCGGTAGCGGGGTCCTCGACCTGCTCGCACAGGGCAACCTTGCAGCCCGCTCGGACGAGTTTGGCGAGGTAGCCGTCGAGGGCATGATAGGGCAAGCCGCACATGGGCGTGTCGTGACGCTTGGTGAGTGCGATGTCGAGAATGGGGGCGGCCCGCTTGGCGTCCTCGAAGAACATCTCGTAGAAGTCACCGAGGCGAAAAAAGAGAATGACATCGTCGGGAAGTTCACTCTTGATCCGGCGGTACTGCCGCATCATGGGAGTGACCGTTTCTGCCATTGTCCGTCCCTTTTCTGCTTACGCGTAGCCCATGGCGACCAAGTTGCGGTAACTGATCGCGAGGGCGTCGATGGGTGCGAGGTCGAAGCAGTTGTCCTCTTCCACCATCATGAACTCAACGCCTCCGAGCTCGGCCGCGGCCAGGATCGCTGGCCAGTTAAGATTACCTTCGCCTATTTCAGAGAACCGTTGCTCCCGCTCGGGCGTGATGATCATGTCCTTGATGTGGATCACCGGTTCACGCCCGGCGCAATCGCGCAGCCACTGGGCCGGGTCGCCCCCGCCGTGCTGGATCCAGTAGGTGTCAATTTCAGCCTTGAGCATCTCGGGGGGGGCCTGGGTGTAGAGCCGTTCGAGCCAGGTGGTGCCGTCATACTTGACCAGCTCGTGGCTGTGGTTGTGATAGGAGAAGTCCATCCCCTCGGCCGCGAGGCGCTCGGCAATCGGTGCCAGTTCCTCGATGAAGCGCTTGATGCCATCCATGCTGGAGTACTCGCCGGGCAGGCCTCCGATCGCGGCGTGGCTGCACTTCCATGTCTTATGTGTCTCAATCACATGGTCCAGCTCGTTCTGGAACTGGGTCCAGCCCATGTGGGTGGCACCGATGGTCAGCCCATTGCCGTCTGTCATCTTGACGAGTTCGGATGGTTCGATCTCGCCGATGCCGGAGACCTGGACCGATGTGTAGCCGATATCGGCCACCTGCTTGAGTGTGGTGGCTATGGCGTCGGGCGTCTTCAAGGTTTCCCGCAGGGTGTACAGCTGGGCACCAATGATCGGTCTACTCATCACTCTCTCCGCATTATATTTGTTTGAAGTTATCTAGGCGGCCGACCTTCTGCAGGCTGGGCCAGAAACGATAGGTGTAGATGCCGGCCGACAGCAAGTTGATTGCCAGTCCAACACTTTCGAAGATATAGGCCACGAGGGGCGGAATGAAGGGCCGGGGGGACTCTTCAACCAGGTAGATCAGGCAAATCAGCGGGAAATTGAGGGCGGTACGGACCTTACCGGACCAGTGCGCGGAACCGCTGACATTGTACATGGATCCGATCGAACGCAGAAAGGTGACCCACTGGTCACGCGACAAGAGCAGGATGGTGATAACCAGCAGAAAGATGGCGTGCTTCACATGGCCGTTCTGCAGGGTGACAAAGACGAGTAAGGGAAGGGTGGAGAGGTAGAAGAACTGGTCCATGAGGGGGTCTATATGGGCCCCCAGCGCGGTTTCCACACTGAAGCGGCGGGCGAAATAACCGTCGAACAGGTCGGTGATGGCCGAGGTCACCAGCACGGCAAAGGAGATAACGAAGAGGGCGGTCGAGGGGCGTATGGTGTACACCACGGCCCCCGCGAAGAACAGGAGTACGAGCGGGAAACGGACCACGGTCAGGGCCGTGACAAATCCCAGCTTAACCTTCCTCATAGGACCCTGCTTCCCGCCGGTCCCTACGCGCCGAGCTGGTAGCGCACGAAGCGGCGAATGGTCAGTTTGTCGTCCAAAGACGTGCCGACGTCGGCTAGCAGCTCGCTAATCGACTGCTTCGGCTCTTTAACGAAGCCTTGATCCACGAAACAGATCTCGGCAAAGAACTTCTTGATCTTGCCATCCACAATCTTATCGATGATCTGTTCCGGCTTGCCTTCGACCTGCTTGGCAAAGATAGCACGCTCGGCGTCCAGCTCGCTTGCCGGTACCTCATCCGATACCAGATAGGCCGGATTACAGGCCGCCACGTGCAGTGTCAGGTCGCGCAGAATTTGCTGGAAAGCCGGGGCCTCGACGGAGGCCTCCTTCTCACAGCCGAGTTCGACCAGTACGCCCACTTTTCCGCCCATGTGAATGTAGGCACCGATGGCACCGGTGCCCTGCAGAGTGTAGCGCGCGTTGCGGCGTACCTTGAGGCTCTCCCCAATAGCGGCAATTTTGGCGTTAATCTCGTCCGCGCAGAGCTTGCCGAGGTCTTCGTCGGTGGTGCAGGTTTGAGTGGCGAGCTTATTCACAAACGCCCTGAAGTCCTCGTTGCGCGCCACAAAGTCGGTTTCGCAGTTCACTTCGATGAGGCCAACCGTCTTACCCCCATCGGCACTGTCGGTGGCAATAATGCCCTGATTGGTGGCCCTGTCAGCGCGCTTGGCGGCGACGGCCATGCCGCGCTCACGCAGCAGGCGCATGGCCTCTTCCATGCTTCCGTCAGACTCCTGAAGCGCCTTCTTGCACTCCATCATGCTGACGTTAGTGGCGTCACGCAGTTCTTTAACTTGGGCGGCAGTGATGGTGGCCATACGATCTCTCTCCTTGCTCTACTTGGTGCTCTATTCTGCTGCAGCTGCGGGGACCGCTTCCTCTTTCGGTGCGGCGTCCTCGGCAGGGGCTTCGATTTTGGCAGGTGCTTCGACTTTGGCAGGCGCTTCAGCCTTGGCTTTCTCGGCGGCCTTGGCCTTGGCCTCGGTCTCGGCCGCGGCGCGCGCGGCATCTTCCTGGGCCTTCAATTCACGGGCAGCCTTGATGGCGGCTTCACGCTGCTTGCGCGCTTCGGCTTCGGCCTTGGCGGCCTCTTCCTTCTTGCGAGCGATTTCAGCGGCAACGCGCTCGTATTCGCGCGCACCCTTCTTCACACGGGCGCTCAGGGTCTCGGTCACCAGCCGGATGGCGCGGATGGCGTCATCATTACCGGGGATGACGTACTCAATCGGATCCGGATCGCAGTTGGTATCGACGATCGCGACGACAGGGATATTAAGGCGACGGGCCTCTTTGACGGCGATCGCTTCGCGATTGATGTCAATCACAACCATGGCACCGGGCAGTTCAGCCATGTTGGCCACGCCCGATAGGTTGCGGCGGAGCTTCTCAAGTTCGCGGCGCATGCCCGCGGCTTCCTTCTTGTGCAAGCTGGCGAACTGGTCGTTCTTCTCGATCTCTTCTAGCTCGCGCAGGCGGCGCACGCTCTTGCGGATGGTTTGGTTATTGGTCAGCGTTCCGCCCAACCAACGGTGCACAACGTAGTGCTGCCCCGAGTCAGTGGCGCACTCTTCAATGACCCGTTGTGCCTGCTTCTTGGTACCAACGAAGAGGACGCTCTTGCCGCTTGTGGCGATCTCCTCAACAAAGCCGAGCGCGTCGTCGAGCCGGGTCAGGGTCTGGGTGAGATCGATGATGTGAATGCCATTGCGCTTATCAAAGATATAGCGCTTCATTTTGGGATTCCACCGCTTAGTCTGATGACCGAAGTGGAGACCTGCGTCGAGCAGGTCACGTACGCCGATACCGGCTGAAGATACAGCTGTCGTCATGATTGCCTCCTTATACTAGTGGCGGTTTATCCGCCTCAATCCGCTTTGGCCCTCCCGGTGGCATGGGGAGAACACTCGCTTCCATCCCTGCCTCTTCGCGTGCCGAAGCACCCAAACAGGTTCTTATGGGATCCAATAAGCCGTAAAAGGTAGCACAATGAGCGGGGATGACAAGGGCAATCTGTATGGGGTGTAGATGATCGGTCGCATCTTCGATTTGGTGCATAGGTCCCAATCGTAATCGTAATCCTGCTCGTAATCGTAATCCGAGCACGATTACGAGTAGGATTACGATTATGACGA
>JABMPJ010000153.1 GCA_013203785.1 Lentisphaerota bacterium
CATCATGGAGGGACGCGCTCTGTCGCGTCCGGCTACCCAGTGGATGCCATAATGGGAATTCCTGATTCCCATTTCCGCACGATTGACGAACCCCACCCCATTCCATATAGTGCCAACACGTTGCCAAGACTCAGGCCGTCGCGTCTACAGCGTCGCAGCATCATAGGATCGCCTACCAGCCCGTGGTCGGCCGCGATTCAACAGGGAGAACGCCACACCGTGGGAGAACGCGCAACAGTTAAGAAATCCGCCCCGGACATGTTCACTCCGCGTCAGCGCAAGATCATCGCATTCGGCCTCACGCTGGCCTGCTTTGTCATCATCGTGGCCATCGTCATTACGATGGGCCGACTGACGATTGCCTTTTTTCAGTTTTTTGCTGGCGTTTTCCTTCCGCTTGCCGTCGCCTGGATCCTGGCCGTCATGTTGAGCCCCTATCACGCCCTCTTGACGCGCCGGACACATTCCCGCCTGCTCGCCCTCCTGCTCGTGCTGCTCTCCCTGCTGCTCCCGTTGGTCGCCGTGATGTGGTTTTTCGGTGCCCTCATTCTGGATCAACTCACCGGATTGGCTTCCGCCATCCCCGTCTGGGGCGAGCGTGTTCTGCATTGGGTTCAAGCGCGCACCCCTTGGCTGGCAGATATGTGGGAGCGGTATGGACTCGCCCTGCGCCTTGAGAGCTTTCTGAGTTCGCATGGCGAGACACTGACCTCCGGGGCCGCCGAGATCGGGGTGCAGCTCGCCCAGGCCGGTCAGGCCATCTTTCGGTCCATGGCGGGTCTTCTGAGTTGGGCCGTCTTGCCCGTCTACTTCATCTTCTTCCTCATGGCACCCTCCCTCTCGGTCGAGCGCATGAGCGATATGCTGCCCTTCCTGAAACCCGACACCCGCCGTATCGCCGTAGACCTGGCCACCCGCTTTGTGGAGATCATTGTCACGTTCTTCCGCGGTCAGTTCATCATCGCCCTGTTGCAGGGCATCTTATACGGCACCGGGTTTGCCATTGTGGGACTCGACTACGGGGTACTGCTCGGGCTCATCTTCGGCGTGCTCAACATCATCCCCTATCTCGGCAACGTCATGGGACTGCTCTGCGTCCTGCCGCTCGCCTTCTTCCAGGTCGGTGGTGGATGGACCATGGTGATGGGAACCGGCATCGTATTTATCGTCACACAGTGTACTGAAGCCTACATCCTCACCCCCAGGATCATGGGCAACCGAACCGGCCTTCACCCCGGCGTCATCATATTCGCCATGTTCTTCTGGGGTACCGCACTGGGCGGCATTCTCGGCATGATCCTCGCGATTCCCCTCACCGCCTTCCTCGTCGTCGTCTGGCGCCTCGTCCGCACCCGCTACATTCGAGAGTGGTTATAAGACGGTGCCTCTAGCGCCCCTGTCCCCTAGCCGCCCCTTGCTCTTCGATTGGCTACCCGTAGATTCGGGCCTAGCGGTCTCTGATGATCACAAGCATGTCTGCCTGGTCATCCGTTGGAAGGCGGGAATCGGGACAAAGGCAGGCGGGGTCACACCGTAATAAATGATTCTGCTGAAAAACCCCTATGCGGACGGCGACACGCCGTCCCTCCCGTCACAAAACATGTGTCTTTAGAGGCTTTTGGGAGGGGCGGCATGTTGCCGACCGTTCGAAATCGAGATTTTCAGCAGAATCAAGAGAGTTCTCCTAGGGACAAGTTCTCCTAGGGACAGGCCTTCTGAGCTTCGAGATTCCCCGACCGGTCATTACCGAGGCCATCGTCAACGCCGTTGCCCACCGTGACTATCGCAGCAATGGGTTCGTGCAGGTCATTGTATTTGCAGATCGCATCGAAGTCTGGAATCCCGGCGAACTACCACGTTCCTTGACGCCGGAGAAGCTACGCGAGCCGCACGGTCCTGTACCTCGAAACCCATTACTGGCCGAACCTCTCTTCCGAGTGAAACTTGTGGAGAAGGCCGGAACCGGCACCACCGACATGATTGCCTATTGCCGAGCAGTAGCTCTGCCTGAGCCGACCTTCGAACAGCATGGCCCACATTTCGTGACGACGGTGTGGCGCAATTGGTTGACGGCTGCCGTGATGGATGAGTTGGGGCTGAACGACAGGCAGCGGGCAGCGGTGAAGTATGCCAAGACACAAGGTAGAATCACTAATTCCGAGTACCAGCATCTCGTCAACGTATCACGCAAAACTGCCATGCGAGATCTCGGTCACTTAGTTGACCAGGGCGTTTTTGCACTGATCGGGTTCAAGCGTGGAGCCCACTACGCCGTGACGACGAAGAAATGAGTCTGTTATGGGACATATGAGCCAAGTAATCATGGTGTGCCATGGCGCCGTTTTGGGACATTTATGGGACATATGAGCCATGGCCTCGTTCCTGCGAAACTGGACATAAACAGGACAAACAGAACATTGGACGTCCACCGAGGCCTGCAACGTACATAGGCGATCACAACAAATGGGCTCACAAAGGGCTCAACCGGGTCAAGCGGCATTCGACCCGTGATTTCAGAGACGGCGAGCGAAATGAACGCACAAAAGCAGATGGGAGAGTCAATCACGCACGTCCTTCGTGACGTGTTCGGGTTCCATTCCTTCCGCCCCAACCAGGAGGAGATCGTCCAAGCCATCCTCGCCAAACAGGATTGCTTTGTCGTCATGCCCACAGGAGGCGGGAAGTCGCTCTGCTACCAGCTTCCGGCTCACATCATGGACGGCACTTGTATGGTCATCAGCCCCCTGATCTCGCTCATGAAAGACCAGGTGGATGCTGCCGCCGCCAATGGACTCCGCGCCGCCTTCCTCAACAGCTCCCTATGGGAACCCCCGACTCAGCTTCCATCGGTGTTCATCCGTGTTCATCTGTGGTTCCATCCCGCCTCTCTTGTTGTGATGTATGCGAAGGGGAGGTCGAGAGCACCAACGCCATTACTTCAGCGCCAAGCGCACCACTGGAGCCCGGCCCATACGCCACGGTGAGTGGGATGGATTGTGCACTGCCCGGCGCTTACGGATGAGCGTGATCCAACTCCCCCACCCCGCATAGCCCGGGCAACCCGGGAGCTACGCCACCCCGACAAAACACCATGAGGGGACACTCAAGGCCTGCCCACAACCGGCCGATCCCCCCACTCAATCGTCAGAATCAGCGCATACCAAAGCTCTCAGCCACACCCGACCACTCACCAGGCATCGAAACAGCCACAACGCGACACTCCCATCACTGCTGACCTGTCCCTAGCCGCCCCTCTACTCACCGTAGCCGCCTACATCGATCTCAATGCCGTACGGGCGGGCATTGTCGAAGATCCCGGTGACTACCGCTTCTGCGGCTACGGCGAAGCCATGGGCGGATCACAGGTCGCCCGCGAGGGCCTGATGCATCTCTTTGAACATCTCGACAATAAGGCCGACTGGAACGAAGCCGCCCGCCTCTACCGTCAGCAACTCTTCGTCCGCGGCGAGCAGCTTGCAGAGGACACCAAACCAGGATTCAGCCCCGACGCCGTCCAAGCCGTCCTCGACGCCGGCGGCACCCTCCCAAAGGGACAGGCACTCCGCTGTCGCGTACGCTACTTCAGCGACGGCGTGATCCTCGGCAGCCGCAGCTTTGTGGATGAAGCCTTCGCCCGCCACCGCCATTACTTCAGCGCCAAGCGCACCACTGGAGCCCGGCCCATGCGTCACGGACAATGGGACGGGTTATGCACTCTCCGCCGCTTACGGATGAGCGTGATCCAGATCCCCCACCCCGCATAGCCCAGGCGACCCGGTAGCTACGCCGCCTCTGACAAAACACGATGAGGGGACACTCAAGGTCTGCCCACAACCGGCCGCCCCCCCCCACTCAATCGTCAGAATCAGCACAGACCTCAGCACTCAGCGACACCCGGCCACTCACCAGGCATCGAAACAGCCACAACGCGACACACCCATCACTGCTGACCTGTCCCTACCCGCCCCAATTCTTGCCGCCGACGCCTCAAAACGCCGCCCCAACCAGTATTGCCTGAAACCCCTTCTCTCCCCGGCAGAGCGCGCCGCCCTATGGGCGCAGCTGGAGCAGAAGCACTCCCCCGAGCTCATCGCACAATCCCGCGAACTCGCCGCCACCATCGACTATGGCAACGACTTCGATTCCGCCGACCAGTTGGCCGCCGCCATCAACACCTATGGCTACCAGGCCGTCAGCAACACAACGGCCGAGATAGCCACAAGGCAGCGTGGTAACCCAAAACGCCACACCTCAACCATCATCACCTATCTCCAGAACGCTGCGAGGAAAGAGTAAGTCATCGCGCTGGCTATGGACCTGAATCGCCCAAATTTCATGCTATCTGACAACACTCGGATAGAAATCGCGCGAAGGATTGACACCGACAGCCATGTTCCGTATATTCGCTCCTGATTCGAAGAAAAGCCTGTCCAGGTCATCCTTTTCCGGGTCACAAAAACCACCGTTGGGGGATTAGCTCAGTTGGTTAGAGCGCCTGCTTGACATGCAGGAGGCCGGCAGTTCGAGTCTGCCATCTCCCACCATTTGTGTGATATAGAGCAGCCTTCTGGGCTGCTCTTTTTTGTGGCCATGGGTAGGTGTTCCGTGACCGGGGGGTGTGGCGCTATGCCTTCAATGGAACTTGATGAGAAGCAGCTTTTGTTGACCCGTGAGGCGTCGATGAGTTCGATGTCATTAGGGATTGGCCTGACAAATCTGCGCAGGTACGACTTTGTTCTGCAAGGCTACTTCTACAGCGGCCTTCATTCTTTGACCATTGGGATTGAGCGCCTCGTGAAGCTGATAATCTTGTACGACTACCAGCTAAGAAACGATGGCCGCTATCCCACAAATGCCATCCTGAAGAGCGCTGGACACGATTTGGTGCACCTGATCTCGGCTGCCCGTGCGGCCAACCGCCATCACGCCTGCGCTGTCGATGACAGCATCTTCGATACTGACGCGATCATCCAGTCAGTGGTTGTCTTCTTGAGTGACTTTGCCACGCAGTCTCGCTACCACAACCTGGACAGCCTTACAGGCCGCCCTCATCGCACGGATGAACCCCTTCGTCGCTGGGACTCGGAAATATGCGCAGCCATTGTCACTCGCCATTACCGTCCCAACCCACGCAAAGAGCGTGAAGCCTCCGCCGTCGCGGAAGCCATGGAATCCATGGTCGCGGTCGCCTTTTCGAGCGAATCAGGAGACCCGGTGGACACCATGCACGCTTTTGTTACTCGAGGGCTCACTGTCTCCATCAAGCAGAAGTACTCGGCCTACTACATCTACTCGATTGTCAGGTTCCTTAGCCTGCTCCTTTTTGAGCTGGAGCACAAAGGCCGGTTCTACCCCTGTCTCCGGGAATTCTTCAAACTATTCATCTCGGATGAGAAGAAATGGATACTGAACAAGAAATCCTGGAATCCGCTACCGCCTTACCGTTTCTAACCGGTGGGCAGTGCGTGTTTTCTGTAGGCAAGCATGTTGACACAGTTTGTCATGACCGCTACTGTCTACACCATGTGTGAGATCACCGCTGAAGCGTTCGGTCGATGGCTCCGCTCCTTGCGCGAAGATCGCGGGGAATCGCTCCGTGTGGTGGGCGCGGAAGTGGGCATGGACCCGTCTGCCTTAAGTAGAATTGAACACGGGGGTCGGCTCCCGACGAAAGAGCAAGCGGCAGACCTCGCCGGGCATTTCGAGATTGCTCGTACCGACATCCAGGCGCGCCGGATTGCGGCAGAATTTGTAATGAAATACGGAGAAGACGAGTGCGCACAGAGGGCGGTTGGTCTCGTCAAGGAATCATTTGAATGCTATGGCACAGCCACTGACAGTTGAAACGTGCGAATCCGAGCCGGGGTACTGGGATTTCGGAGGCGAAAAAGAGCCTCTGATGCACCGCATACACGCCTACCCAGCGAAGTTCCCCTCCTTTATTACACCCAAGGCTGTCAGGTACGCCCAAGCCCAGGGCGTGACAGTGAACCGTATCGCCGACGTGTTCTGCGGATGCGGCACGACTGCGCTCGAAGCTCGAAGACTTGGAACGGATTTCTGGGGATGCGACATCAATCCGGTCGCCACGCTTATCACTCGCGTGAAACGTTCCTCGTTTCAAGTCGCTCGTCTTTGGGCATGAAGCCGGTACAGAGCCACACTCGTATCATTCATTGCGATATTGCGCCCTTCTCTCCACATCCCGAAGACATTTACTAGACTCGTTGTGAGTTACAGCCTGACGTTATGGACGTTGCAGCAATCGGTAAAGTTTTGCAATGGTAAAATATGGGGTTGGGGCACATCTGCGATTTGGTGCACGTTGGGAGTGCGAGAGCTTGTGTTAGGGCGTGGCGGCTATGTATCGGTTGGGGTCGGACCGATCCAAATCATTGACTATGAGCCTGTTAGTTCCCAGGGGAGCGTGTTACCGAGCCCGCGCGCGAGTAGCCAGCGCAACACTTGAGGAATGAAGATGGTCACGCGGTAAGTTATGTTCTTCGTGTGCTGCGAACACATGGAGGACACATTGGCTTACAGACGCGTGACCAAGACGGAACGTAATCTCATTCGGATGTGGCGTCAAGCCGGGCGGGGACAGCGGGAAATGTCTCGACTGCTGGGGCGCTCGGCAAGCACGATTAATCGTGAGATCGCCCGGAACACGGGAGGCAACGGCTACCAGCCGC
>JABMPJ010000154.1 GCA_013203785.1 Lentisphaerota bacterium
CCCTCCTACCGTCCACAAACTACAATCGCACCCTGTTATGGCGAGGTCGCTCCTATGCGCTGGACACATGGGAGCAGTTTGTTCTACAGCAGGCCACACCCAAGGAGAAGCTCCAGATCAACCGCATGACGTGGGCGTGCCTGATCGGGCATGTGCTCTTTGTGGCGATCTGCATCGCCACCGGCTTCTGGTTTCTGTCGATCCTGATCACGTTTGCGCCCTTCTACGGGGCGTCCTTCATCGGGTTCGGGGCGAGCGTGCATCAGCACGCCAACTGCGAGGCCAACGATCCGGATTTTCGGCTCTCCTGCGGCGATGCCATCCTGGACCCGCTCAGTTCGTTTCTCTACTGGCGCATGGAGTACCACATTGAACATCACATGTTCACGGGTATTCCGTGCTACAACCTGAAGAAATTCAGTGAGTTTGTGGCTGACCAGTTGCCCCCCAAGGAGTGGGCCATCCCTCGCATCCTCAAGCTGAACCGGGTCAGTAAGGAGATGTACGGCAGCTGGCAGTACTGGCGCGACCACTTTGGTATATACAAGGGGCTCTAAGGGTGCCGCGCGCGCGGGGGAGAGTGATCGGTTATTGGTTCCTCCCCAGAGGTCTCTCTTGAAAAGTTGAGTAACGCGTTTGTTGATGTTGTGTTTGGGTTCTGGTTGGGCATCATGCCGCTCTTTGTGGGCAGGGTGCCTTCTTGAGGGAGTAGATGATGACGGAAGCGACAAGTTGGGATCCGTTGACGGAGTGGAAAGAGGCCAAAATTGACTGGGTAAAGGTCAAGATCAGTCCGGAGGACCTTAAGCGCTTCACGAAGCGCAGCGACCTCAAGGGTCTGGCCATGGCGATCAGCAACGTCCTCCTGCTGACGCTTACGGGTGGGCTGGCCTACTATGCGTTCAGCCAGGGGCATTGGATCCTGATGGCGTTGGCGCTCTACGTTCACGGCACCTTCTATTCGATGCTGCCGAGCGCGCTGCATGAGATGAGCCACAATACGGTTTTTGCCAGTCGATTTCTCAATGTCGGCGTGACGGCCCTCTTTGGCTGGATTTATTGGCCCTACAACCCACATCTCTACCGGGCGAGCCACTTTAAGTTTCACCATCGCTATACGCTGCACCAAGGATCGGATGGCGAGGATGTGCCGAACTACGTGGAGCTGACGCCGAAGCTGATCCTTTCACTCTTTTTCAATGTGATCCACATCCGGTCGCTGCTCGAGAACATGGCACGGCTGTTGACACTGAAACCGACCAGCAACGGGTGGCGGCAGAGCGGCTACAAATTCGATGCGTGGGAGCAGTTCATTCTTCAGCAGTGCACCGACAAGGAGCGGGCCCAGATCTATCGTATGGCGTGGGCCTCCCTGATCGCTCACACGCTCTTTGTGGCCGTTTGCCTCGCCACAGGATACTGGTTCCTGCCGATCCTGATTACGTTTGCGCCCTTCTACGGCGCGGGTTTCATCGGGTATATGTCCGGCATACACCAGCACGCCACC
Organism: Lentisphaerota bacterium; assembly: GCA_013203785.1. Taxonomy (GTDB): domain Bacteria; phylum Verrucomicrobiota; class Kiritimatiellia; order UBA8416; family JABMPJ01; genus JABMPJ01. Next base: position 1,508 of record JABMPJ010000154.1, read on the forward strand.
TGCCAGGCCAACGATCCGGACTTCCGGATTTCCTGCGGTGATGCGATCCTGGACCCGCTCAGCTCGTTCCTCTATTGGCGCATGGAGTACCACATCGAACACCATATGTTCGCGGGCATTCCCTGTTACAATCTGAAGAAGTTCAGTCAGTTCGCAGCCGACCAGCTACCCCCCAAGGAGCGGGCCATCCCGCGTATCCTCAAATTGAACCGGGTCAGCAAGGAGATGTACGGCAGCTGGCAGTACTGGCGTGACCACTTTGGTTTCTACAAAGGGTTCTGAGGGGAAGCGGTCAGAGGTCAGAGATCGGAGGCTCCGAGCTGAAGACTCGGCAAAGGCTGTCCAGGCCGACTTCCGCCCTCCGACCACCGCCCTCCTCCCCTACAGCCACCTTTTACGCTTGAAGAAGAGGATCATGCTGGCGGCGGTGATGATCATGATGGCCCAGACCATGGCGTATCCGAAGCGCCACTTGAGCTCAGGCATGATCTCAAAATTCATCCCGTAGATCCCTGCCACGAAGGTGAGGGGGATGAAGATTGTGGCGATAATGGTGAGGACCTTCATCACCTCGTTCATGCGGTTGCTCATGATGGTCATGTAGATATCGAGCGTGCCGGTGAGCATGTCGCGCAGCGACTCCAGGTTGTCGATAATCTGGACCGCATGGCCATAGACATCGCGCAGATAGGGCGTCAACGCCTTGTCGATCAGTCTGCTTTCGCCGCCTTCCAGGCTGCTGACCAGCTCACGTAGCGGCCAGAGGCATTTCCGGAAAAAGACCATCTCGCGCTTGAGTTGGTGTATTTGCTGGAGTATCTCGGGGTGCGCCTTGGCAGTGACGGCATCATGAGTCGCTTCGATTCGGTCACCGAGCGTCTCCAAGACTGCAAAGTAGTTGTCGACCACGGAGTCCACGAGCGAGTAGGCCAGGTAGTCGCAGCCCATTTCGCGGATCCGGCCCGCCGAGGTGCGGATACGCTCTCGGATGCGGCCAAAAACGTCGCCCTCCACTTCCTGAAAGGTCAAAACGTAGTTGGATCCTAAGACGATGCTTACCTGTTCGGCCACGACGCCATCACCGTTCTCCGGTTGATAGAGCATCTTCATGACCATGTAAATATAGTTACCGTGATCCTCCATCTTGGGGCGTTGACCCGTATTAGCGATGTCTTCGAGAATGAGGGGGTGCAGCTCAAAGATGTCACCCATTTTCTGTAGCAGGACGGTGTCGTGGAGTCCGGTGACGTTGATCCACGTGACGCTTGAGCGACCCACAAAGGCGCGACAGTCTTCCACGGAAGGGAGGATCTGCTCATTGAGGATTCCATCGCTGTAGTCGATGATACTGATTTCAGCATGTTCGACACGCTGCTGCCCGATATGCATTAGCGTGCCGGGGGGCAAACCGGCCTTGGTGGCGCGTTTCGTCAATAGTTTGTCCATGGTGGTGCGTCTCCTCTAGCGATTAGGGGTCAATGGGTGTTGGCGGCCTCATCGGCCAGTCGTTCCTTCAGTTGTTTCATAGGTAGGCCGGCGGTCCAGTTCCGGACAAGGGGGATGGGTTTCTTCTTGTAGAGCGTGTTGTCTGGATCGGCGCGGCCGATGGAGGCGAAGGTGAGGACCTGCATAGGGCAGCTAACGACACAGGCGCTGCAGCGCACGCACTCAACGTCGTTCATCGGCAGACCGCGGCTGGCGAAGCCCATCACATCAATCCCCATGTGGCAGACCTTGGTGCAGATGTTGCAGGAGATGCAGCGTTTCTTATTGGCCATGATGCGGTAGCGGGTGAAGCGGGCATAGATATGCATCAGGGCGGCGAGAGGACAGCCGAAGCGACACCAGATGCGCCCACCGTAGTAGAAGTAGACTCCCAGACCGAGGACTCCGGCAAAGATCACATCAATCACGAACTTGTAGGCATACCAGAAATTACCAGCCAAAGCGGGGATCGCACAGGACGGATCGACTTTGTTGCAGAGCTTGCCGGGGATGTAGACCATAGAGCAGATGATGATCGCCCAGAGCACGACCTGGCCGGTGTTCTCCATCTTCTTGGCGCGTGGTCCGTGCGGGGCAAGGGTGCGGTATTCGTCGCCCAGCGTCTCGGCCATGGCCCCGCATGAACAGATCCAGCCGCAGTAGGCCCCCTTGCCAAAGAGGTAGACCAGCAGGAAGAGAATCCCAAAGGTCTGGACAAAGGGAAACCAGGTCCAGAAGGCGCTGTTCCCAAACTCATTGATGTTGAGTGGCCAGAAGAGCACGAAGGCGAAGGAACTCCACTTGCCGGAGGGAAAGAGCTGCTGACGCAGTCCGTCCGACAGGGCCCCGGCGATGAAACGATCATACAAGACAAAGGGGATCAGAAAGAGAAAGAGGGTCTGGATCGTGATCAGACAGCTCGTCTGGGCGATAATGTAGGGGGTGGGGGTGCGCTGCATGCGGCGGATGCCGAAGATCAGGATCGTGAGGGTGTAGAGCAGGGAGTAGTAGTAGGTCGGGGCCTCAACCCAGCTGGCATCCTGCATGAGCTGGCCTTGGACGTAGACGTTGAAGAAGGTGAGCCCGACGCCGATGAAATAGCCATATTTGATCTTGCCCCAGGCCGATCCGAAATAGCGGTCCCAATTGCGGAACATGTGGCGCAGCATCCAGCCGCCCGCGACCAGAAAGAGCAGCGACCCACCCCAGCCCAGCAGGAAATTCAACGAGCCGTACCAGGCGTGATGGGCCAGCGACCAGTCCCGTTCCACCCGCCACGGAGCGGTCAGGTACGCACCCAGCCAGGCGACAGGATTGTGGGCCCCCTCGAAGATGTTGACCGCCCGCCCCGACTTGCCAAAGTAGAGCATCGTAAAGAAGCTGAGGAGTGTGAGCAAACCGCCCCACCAGGCCGCGTCACGCTGGCCCTCCATGCGGATGCGTGAACGCTTGAAGAAGGCCACGGGCATTTCAGTGCCGATGAGGGTGTAGACCGCGTTGTTGGGGAGGGTGTGCTCTCCCTCGGGCGTGACGAGGACGACCTCATCCTCACGAATCTCCTTCACGGTGGTCTCGAAGAGGGGGTGGATGAGCCCCTCCTCGACGGCCGCATTGAGCGCGGCAAGATTGTGCGCCTTGGGACGGGAGAACGAGGCGCGGCGGTAGGCCAGCGTAATGCGGTTGCCGGTGCGGGCCAAGGCTATGGCGGCCTCGAGGGCGCTGTCACCGCCACCCACGACGAGGATGTCTTGTGCGTGGTGCTCGCCGGGGTCGATCAGGCGTGTAAACACCTTGGGCAGCGCTTCGCCGGGAACGCCGAGGAACTGCGCGTTGCCGCTCTTGCCAATCGCGATAATAACGCGTCGGGCCGCATAGCTGGCGCTGGCGGTCTTGACCTCAAAGGCCCCGCTCCGGCCGGTGATGTGCTCCACGTCTTCTCCCGCGCGCAGGGGAATGTCGCGGTCGGCGACGTGTTGTTTAAGCTCCTCCAGCAAGGTCTCCTTGGAGCCGTCGCCAAAGGAGAGCTCCGACTGCATGGGCGGATCGACCGGCGTGACATAGATTGGTTTGCCTTTGGGGAAGTTTTCGATCGTATTGAAGGGCTGGGCCGCCTCAATCAGCACGACTCGGTAGCCCAGGGCCTGGGCCCGCAGGGCGGCCGCCATTCCGGCGGGCCCGGCTCCGATAATGGCTAGGTCGTGGAGGTCGCTGTCGGCCGTGGCGGCTGCCTCTTTGCGGAACGTATCGTCCCCGTGCAGTTGCTCGATCACATGGTAGCCCGACTCGGCCGCCAGCTTGATGAGGGGAATGCCGGTGAGGTCTCCCACGCAGTAGATGCCGGGGACAGATGAGGTGTAGCCCTGTAGCGCGGGATAGCGATCAACCGTGCCGGTGGGGTTGTCTCTCTGAAGCCAGTGAAAGTAGAACGCCGGAAATCGCATGGAGCCCACCGTGGTTGCTGTTCATGGCTAGGATGGGGTTTATGGGGCGGGGTTTCAAGGATCAAGCGGGATGGACGTCACCATGCTCCTTTCCTTTGGCCTGCTTCGGTCTCCGGACGCGACAAAGCGCATCCCTCCAGGCCGGAACATCTGAGCATGGCGGAATACAGGTGCATTGGAGGGCCACGGTCTCTCGGGGCCGGACCGAGGAAGGGTCAAAGGGAAAGACCATGGGGGGGGCCACGGCCTCATGCCAGTTGAAGGTTGCTCGCGACTGGAGGGGTGGGTAGGGTATTCCCATGAATCTGACGAGGTTGGCCAAGGTGGTGGGCAAGAGCGTTCCGTACGTGATCACACTACAGAAGAAGTTTGAGTTGCCCGCGCGCGAGCAGTACAGCGGCGGACATGGCGTGTTGCTGAAGAAGCTCCTTTACCTCTCAGTCTGTGCGGTACCGCTCAAAGAGATCAAGGAGCTCCTCAAGAGTGAGCGGCGTCTGCTCGAACTGCTTAACGTGGATTCGTTGCACGAGCGTCAGGACTGGTTTGAGTCGCTCTGCTCGATGAGCGCGGGGCCGACACGCCTGCTGTTGAGCGGCTACGACATTGGCTGCACGCTGACGAACACGACGGTGCAGGCCGGACTGGACTTCAGTGCGCGGGACCGTGAGCTATTCGAAGACCACGAGATGGGGGCCAGCGCGCTCGTGGGGCTGCAGCTGTATTCCAAGGTGGTGGAAGGGATTCAGGCCCGCATGCAACTGGAGATTCCCGTGATGCGGGCGGCTTTGCAGTGGTGCCGCGGCGTCAGCTGACCGATGCCGGGACCTCAATGCCGGTGGATTCGCGCAAGCGGTGCATGAAGGGCGCGAAGAACTCCTCGAGCCGTTCTTCGACCCCGTAACGCTTGCTCCGGTTGTAGATGCCTTTCACCCATACCTTTTGCGCAGACAGCCCGTCTGGAGCAAGACCCAGAAAGCGGTGCGCGCGCTGTACAGCCGTCTGGGGATCCGCGGCCAGCTCCGCATGCGTGACCAAGCAGAATCGCTCACGCGCGATCGCTTGAAACCAGACCGACAAGAAGCAGTCGTAAAGCCCCATCAGCAGGTAGACGTTGAGTGTGGAGGTGTCTCCGCACTTTATGGCGGCATACCACTGCATCGCTCTGAGGCCGGCCTCATAAGGCGGGAGTGCCAAGAGTTCTTGAGCGTGCTCGCATCCTTCAAAGAGGGCCTCCTCTATCGGTCGCGTCTCAACGCCCGCACGGCGAAAATGAAAGTAGTGGGATATGGCTCGCTTGGAGGGATCGCGCAACACCAGGAGGAAGCGGGTTTTCGGCAGTTCCCGGATGACGAAGTCCTGGATCGGGAGACAGTAGTTGTTGGGCGTGCCCTCTCCAATCAGGACGTCGCGGCCGGGCCGTTCGGGTGGGTAGAAGGAGAGGTACTCGTCGATGTCATAGGACCCACGTACTAAGAGCGGAGCACAGTCGAAGTAGTGAATTTCCTTTTTGACGGTAGGGAAGATACACGGGTGCTCGGCAATGTACTTGAAGAGCGAGGTCGTGCCCGATTTCATGGCCCCCAGGATCATGAAGTCGGGCCGAGCTCGCTCGGCCGTCACAGGGGTGTCTCCGAAGCGCTGCGGGTCATTACGTCGGGCCGAGCTCCATGACCCCAGTCGCCAGCTGGCCAGAGCGAGTTCCAGATGCCCCGCAGCCATGTAGAGATCTCCCAAGGTGATGTGCAGCAGGGGGTGAAACTCGGTATCAGAGGCTCGGATCTCCTCCAGCTGTTCGATGCAGAAGGTCCTGACGTCCGGGAAATGTCGCAGTTGGGTGAGGCTCTGGCAGGGCCGCTGGTGGTCTGGTCGAAGCCGTGTCGCTGCGACGTAGTGATGGGCGGTGGCCATGTGCTTGCCCCAGCGCCGCTGCAATTCACCGATTTGGATATGGCAGCGCCACTGGACCGGGATGGCGTTCGACTGGGTCAGTAGTTGCGAGTAGATCGTAAGGGCTTTTTCATGCTGGCCGATCTCGGACCACTGCGCGGCCAGGCGGAGCGTTAGGATTGGGTAGCGATGGCTCTGCTCAAGCAGCAGCCCGATCTGCTCGGCACTCTCCTCGTATCGATTGACCCCGATCAGCTTGTCGATCGCATCGATCGCGCTGCTCAATGTTTCACGTGCTTCCCCGGCTCGGAGGTCTTTCGCTACAGGCGTGGTCATATAGGGTGACTTTAGCGTGTGAGGGTGGCGCGTACAAGGCGAGAGACGTTAGGGGAGGAGACCGCGAATTGCGCCACATTAAATGTTACCGAAG
>JABMPJ010000155.1 GCA_013203785.1 Lentisphaerota bacterium
GCTCCGATGGAGCCAGGAGACCACCCATCCTTGACTCTTATCGGCCACTATACTAAACCACAACCACCAGCGTCGCTACGCTCCGATTACCCGGCCGATATCACCCCGGAATCGGTGGCCGATTCGACCGGAATGCGCACTGCCCTCGCAATCGTGTTCTCGGCAGAATCGAGAGGGGCACGTGCGTATTTCTCGATGCTCGCCCAAGCATCAGCAATATGCAGATCAAAGAGCATCTCACCACGCGTGAACCCAACGCGAATGCCATCAAATCCGCCTGGTCTCCTTAGTGGTTCAAGTGCCTCATGCAGCCGTCGTATACATGATATGGCATCATCGAGCTTTTCTGTGGCAATCACTCTGCAATCATCATAGAGAGTCTGTGACTTCGCAGTGCTCTCATTGCGTAAATGTTCGATCACATCCTCGACGATGACCTTCAGTTCGTGTGTGCGGCACGGTTCGCCTGTGGAGTTCCTCATGTCAGTAATCAGGAGAAACATGTCCCGTTTGAGTTCAAATTGGTGGCCTCGGATGTCGATGGTGTAGGCGGCGGGCACCCTCTTCAGTCGGTACCCAATGCCATTTGGTTTTGCATCGGCAGGGAGCTTCTCCTTTAGGAATAGCCTAGCGATCTTCAGGATTTCGGTGCAAAAGGCGACGAATTGACGTAGTCTGTCTTTCTGCACCTGTCGGAAGTCGCCATCGTTGATTCCTGGCCGCTCAAACACGTCGTTGTCAGGCAATGCGGGACACCGGAACCCCCTTGCCTCCCAGTACACAAGTGCTCCTCTTATCTGTGTTAAGTACTCCTTACATGTCTTGCCGGAGGGATGCGGGGAACCAGCGCCGAGCACGGCGCTTATGTAGGTTCTTGCAAGACCAGTCATGGGCCTGGTCAGCGCAAACCATTCCTTCAGACGTTCCAGGTAGATGTCAGCAGCACTGTCATCTGGAGGCAGGAGACGATCTTCGTCATGCCCAGGTCCACTACCGATCTCCGCAAACTTGAGTAAAAACTGTTTGCGCGCAACGGGGTCGCCTATCTTCGATCCATACTGGACAAGCTGTTGCCGGGTTTCTTCGAACTTGTCGAAAAAGAGATCATGCTTCTTGAGCATTTCACTCAAGAAATTTGCTGTTACACGGAGAACTGCCGCAGCCTTTATTGCTGCCTTGTCTATGGGTTCCACCCCCGAAACACCTGCATTCAACCTGTCAAGGGCTACAGAAAAGCCGCTTGACCCTTCGACTTCAGCGCACCACTTCAAAGCTTCAGCGTACATCGCGTCCATCGCATACGAAGTGTTGCGGCATGTAGTCAAGAGAAGCAGCACGTCTTCCCAAGGGGTGTCCTCAGTCTGCACAAGGTGATCCAAACGGAGAAATGTCTCCCTAATCGCCGATCTATCGCTCTCGCGCAGGCCAATCTTGGGCGGAGTTGGCAATGAGAGTTCCTTGGTCGACAGAACCAGTTGGTCCTCTGTGCTCTTCTTTCCCTTGGTAACCATTAGAATAGCACCATCTGGGAGTCATCCTTGGGCGGCTCAGCTTGGCGAAGCTCTATGACGTTCTTCTTTCGCAGGAACTCAACGGTCTCCTCAAACTGGTCTCCCACAATACCATCAAGTCGCACGTATGACATCATCCCCCGAAATTCGAAAACAGGTTCCAGCGGCAGAAGATCCCCGTGATAGACGGCGAGAGCCGAGAGAATCTTAGTGAATGCGGTCTTCTTCATGGGGCAACCCGGGAAAAGTTCCTCGTGCATTTTCAAGAGCCCGTGGAGGACTTGGGCCATCTCAATAGGATCTGCCTCTCCCCGTCGATAAGACCGGATGTAGACACCATCCACGTTCTCGACGATGGGTACGACGGCACCAATGTCGATGAAGTAATCGAGTAGAAAGCTCATCTCATCTATTGCTATTCCGGGCCGGTTGGAATGCCTGGATATAAGGAGCCACAAATCACAGAGCGAAACGCCACGGCGCAAGCGATCGTATTCGGGCATCTCTCCTGAGACATCAGGGTCATTCCCTTTGGCGATGCTGTCCAACACTCTGAACACCTCACGAAACACCTTGCTGGGGCTTGCTCCCTGAAAACCTGCATCCAAAAGGCTCTGGCTGATTGTTTCAACAAGTCTTGGATTGATCGTAGTCTCGGGCGCTCTGGAGGTCGCGGACCTCACATGCCTGTTCGCCGGAGGCACTCGTTGTGCCAATACAGCATTTAAGCAGTCCACGATTACGGTTGCGACGCTCGGCCCGAAGAGCAGTCCTGCGTCCAACTCGTCGAGTTTCGGCTCTGCGGCAAGGGCTTTCGGGATTGCGTCCGAGAAATAGGGAACGAAGATGTGACCATAGTCAAAGGATAGCAGGTATACCAAGAAGTTATAGAGCGGCTCTTGGGAAAAAGGAGTGCCAATCATTGGGAGTTCTGAGTATCTATCCCACAAAGCCTTGATCTCTTGGGTGCAGACTGACGGAGGCCCAGATTTAAGGAACTCAGACGAAATGGCCGGTATGCACATCGGAGCGAAAACGAGTTGCTTGTCACGTTGGTTTACGTAGATGCGAATCTTGGGCGGTGGTGCATTCCCCTTCGGTGCTTGGTGCACGGGCAGTGCCATAGGGTTTTCGATGGGCTCAATGAGGCTGAAGCTCAGGATGCCAGCTTCGGCTTGGCGAGGAATCGTCAGGTTCCACACCGATGAGAAGGCCCCTTGCAGCGACTCAAACCATGTTTCGGCAGACCATTGTGCCGCCTCTTCCGTCAGCGGACAATATAAGAGAGGGAAATCAATGTCGTACGGCTTGCCCAAAGTCAAGAGGCGTTGTGGGAGATCCGTTTCAAATTCCCAGTACCCGGCCTCATCAAACGTCTTGTCCACAGAAATATCTTTGGCCTGCAGAGGAGACCGCGAGTGTAGCGTCGCCATTTTTTCGCGCGTAGCGAACACCCTAATTGATGGGATCACCCCCAGATGCTCCTCAGCATAGGCAACATGGTGGTCAAGGGTCGATCCCACATTCAAGATGTCGTCGCAGAACATGAACGGCCGGGATTGGCATTCCTCCTTGGTTAGCCACGGAAGAGCTCGCTCAGTGATGACCGCACAGGGCGACTTCTGAAGAACAGAAGTGTATTCAAGAAGCCGCGGCATTTTCCTCGCGATAGCAACAATAAGGCCATTCCGATTTGCTTCGGCACATACACGAGTGCAGAAATCGCCCAGCGGCGAGCCACGCTCACTATGCTGGGGGCGAAAATTCAGAGACTTCGTTGTCATTCAATCATCAAGCTGGAGTTTCTTGTCAACATCAGATACGGACCCCAGCACGGCCACAGTCCTACAGGAACACCAAACGATTAGGCGCAAACCTACTTGGTCGGATAAGTGAATGCAAGAACATGCTGTCTTCCTCTTCTCTTTCGCGCGGGATTGAGAGCCCGAGAACCAGTGCCGGGGCAGCCGAGCGAAGCACGCTGCCCGATGGACTCCGCAACGGTTTCCGCCTCTGGCGAAGCCAGAAGTTCGGAGCCCGGTGGAAGTGGCCTTTGGCACACGTTGTAACGAGTCCCGCCGACCTGTCGCGCCGGAGTGCGAAGCACGAAGGTGGACGGCGTGATGCTGGCCCGCCTGTGGCGGGGTTTACCCGCCGAGGCGGGACGGACGGCCCTGCGGGCCGTGATTGTCTCTGCTGGGGGGAAGAGGCTGGGGGGAACGGCTCAAAGACGCGAAGAAGTCGAGCTGTGCTCGACACTGTGGAACCCCGACTTGTCGGGGTGACCCGGCACCAGCCTGCGCCAAGCGTTGGCGCGGTGCATGTGCCGTCTTGTGGGGTCCGGCGGGAGCCGGACAGGGGACACGTAAACGAGCACGCCGCGTCCGCGCGGCGTTCCGCATGGGGGACCGGCGCATTTGCTGCTCTTCTCTTCCCGCAGCAAGTGTGACGGGCCGGGGTCTTCATGGCGCGTGCGAACCACCGTTGTCATTGCCAGCAACGATTGCGCGGGCGATCCCCTACGCATCAAGTGTGACAGCTCTGCTGGCGCGCTTGATGGCCTTGTGAAGCGGGGAACGAGCGTCGGCATTGTGAACCACGGGCGCGCGGGGGATGAGCCGGAGGGCTTGGCGCAGAACTTGGCTTCAAGCAAGTTCTGTGACATAGGCCGGAGGCGGACGCTGGCACAGGATGGGCGAGCCGCGAAGCGGCGAGGATGGGAAGCGCGTTGGTTCACCAGACACGCAGCGGAACGTCGTGCGCGTCTTCGCACGGCTCGTGACAGAGCGGAGCGATGGCGTGATCCTTGCGGACGCACACGGCGTGGAGCGGTGGACCTCGCCAACCACGCAGGGCATGGCGCGGGACGTGCCCGAGCGCAGCGAGGATGCAGCACGGCCCGTGACATGCCCGGTGGCAGCGGGATAGCGTAGGCCC
>JABMPJ010000156.1 GCA_013203785.1 Lentisphaerota bacterium
CTATGCTTGCGTCATTTAGAAACAACGCACACCCGTGGGTCGAGTCCTTCTCAGCCGCTTCTCAGCTTGATGTTTTGTGTCCATCTCGCTACCTTGAACGCATGACCATGCGAAGCATCTTCATCGGCATTCTGTGCGCCGTGCTTCTGTGTGTGGTCACCTACTTCAATGACATGGTCATGAAGGGGACGTTCCTGGTGGGGAACTATCTGCCGGTCGCCGTTTTTGGTTCCCTGATCCTTTTTCTCCTGATGGTCAACCCGCTCCTGCGGAGGCTGTCGCACCGCCTGGCGCTGTCGGCACGTGAATTGGCGGTGATCATTGCCTTGGTTCTCTTCGCCTGCTACCTGCCTGGCCGCGGGTTGCTCCATTTTTTCTCCACAGCCATCATGTTGCCGCAACACCATCTGCGTACCCAGCCATCCTGGCAGACAGAGCCAGCGGCACTGGAGTACAAGGATGTCCTCGATTGGCCACGGGTGGACACTCGGCTAGCGGGTGTCGAAGGAGATCCGACGTTGGCGGCTTTGCGTGCAAGCATGGCTATGGTTGTCGTTGCCTCTCAGAGTGATGGCGAGCCGGTTGAAGATGCCCGGAGAGCCCTCTTGGGGCGGATCAATGGAGCCATCGAGTCCTCTGTATTCGGATTGGAATCCGGGGTGGCTGATGGGCTGACACTCACACGTCATGTCAGAGAGTTGCTGGCCCGTGACCGCATCGCCCTTTCCGACTCAGACAGGCAAACGATCAACCGTGGGGTGGTGGACGCTATCTTGTCGGATGCCGTCGTCCCGCATCGACTCGGGCCGGTGGCCCGCGCGCCTGCGCGGATGCTGGTCGACGTCTCGTTGGACACCACCCGCGTGCTGGACGGCTTTGTGACGGGACTGGCGCAGGGCGAGGAGAAGATCTCGTATGCCGATGTGCCGTGGCGGGCCTGGATTCGGCCGCTGCTCTTCTGGATGCCGCTGATTCTGACGGTATGCGCCATGGTCGTGGGGCTTGGCCTCGTCTTGCACCGCCAATGGGCCACGCATGAGCATCTGCCCTATCCAACCATGGAATTCGCACGTTTGCTGCTACCGGATGATGACTCGGGGTGGAGTCCGGTGATGCGCAGTCGCCTTTTTTGGATGGGGACCCTGGTTGTGTTGGCGATCCACATGAACAATTACGCTTGCGTGTGGTGGCCAGACAATTTGATCCCGATCAAGACCCGCTTGGAGTTGGTGCCTCTGCTGAAACTGTTTCCTGTGCTGGAGCGCGGCGGCGCGTGGGATATGTTTCGCCCAACGATTTTCTTCACAGCGGTGGGATTTGCCTACTTCCTCGCCACGGACGTCTCCCTCTCCCTGGGCTTGGCTCCCTATCTGTACTGCTTAATCGTGGGGGTGCTGGCTGGCTATGGGGTGTCTGTGGGAGGGGGCATGTTGCAGCCCACACTGCAATCCTCACTTTACGCCGGTTCCTATTTTGGCATGTTTGTTGTCTTGCTCTATACGGGGAGGCACTACTACCTTTCCGCGCTACGGCGGGGGATCGGGCTACGGGCGCGTGATGCGATCGAGTCCTCCGCCATCTGGGGCGTGCGCCTTTTTCTCCTCATGGTCGTACTCTTTGTCTTTCAACTCAAACTGGTCGGCGTCGATTGGCAGCTTTCGATTCTCTATACCTTTGGGATGCTGGTGATATTCACGGTGATCAGTCGACTCCTGGCTGAGGCAGGCGTCTTCTTTGTGCATGCCTATTTCTATCCCTGCGCCATGATCTGGGCTTTGATGGGGGCGCGGGCGGCTGGTCCCAACCAGTTGCTGGTACTGGCGATGATCTCTGGACTGCTGTTGATCGACCCGCGCGAGGCGATGATGCCCTTCGCGATGTCGGGCATATATCTGGTCGATCGTGTCAAACTGCGCATCGGCAAGACGACGGCATGGGGACTGGTGACTCTTGTCATCGGGTTCATGGTTGCGGTGCCTGTGATCATTCATCTGCAGTACGAGCGGGGCGCCATTCTGTCGAGTGATGGGTGGTCGGCCGATGCGATTCCTCGTTTCCCCTATGACGTCAATGTGCAGATGACGCGCCGTCTCGAGGCGCAGGGGAGTCTGGATCAGGCCCTGGCCTCTTCCGGTTGGGGACGTTTCACCGACATGGATGTTGATGAACCCTTCTTGATCGGATTTGCCTGTATGTTCGGCATGGTGCTTCTCTTCTCGGTGCTGCGCTACCGCTTTGCCAAATGGCCGATACATCCACTGATTTTCCTTCTGCTCGGGACCTGGCAGAGTAAACAACTGGCGTTCTCATTCCTGCTTGGGTATTTCATAAAGAGTGCTGTGACGCGGCATGGCGGTGCAGGTCTGTATCGGAAGTTGAAACCACTCATGATTGGGTTGATTGCTGGGGAGATGCTTGCCGCGGTGCTGCCGGTGATCATTGGAGCGCTCTACTATTTGATTCAGGGGAATCCGCCGGAGTCGTTCAGGGTGATGCCGACTTAGAGAGGGATGCGATCCGAGATCCGATGTGGATGTCTATGATCACGAGAGATATGGAGGCAGGAACAGAGCTGTGGATCTGGAGAGGCCTGGCGGTGCGCCTGCCGGTCGATTGGGAGATGTTGCAGTACTCGCTCAATATCGAATCAGGGCGATGTGGTTTTGCGGATCGTTATGGATTCCGTTTTGAGCTGACCTGGCGCCGCGTGGAGGGGGCACCGGACTTTGACCGCATGCTGTCAGACTATTTGGCCAAATTGACGGAAGAGGGCATGCAGGATGGACACCGCATTCACAACGCGGGCCATGAGGGGTTGAAGGGTGTGATGGATGGGGAGACCATCACACGATTCGGTTGCTTTGCAACTGAAGCCTCGTGCTTGGTTGAGCTGGTGTTTCCGTGGCCGAATGCTCGGGATAAAGTTTTAGAGGCGGGCGTACTGAAGAGCTTTAGTGAAACGACAGCCGACAACACCGGATGCCATCGCTGGCGTGCCTTTGGTTTGGACGTAAAGGTGCCGTCCTCTCTCTCGCTGGGTGCCTGCAAGGTCGAGCCCGCCCATGTGGAGTGGCAGTTTATGGATCGACGGGGGCGAGTGGCTTTGCGTTTCTCCCGGCGCGGCATGGTTGATGAGTGGTTACACCAATCGGTGCGGGGCTGGCTGGAACGCGAGGTAAAGCTGTCGGATCGGCCTCCAGCACGTTGGCAACATGAACGGGTGGGACGGCACGCGGTGGATAGGGTCGAGGGGCGTAGCGCGGCGCGGGGATGGTTACGTCGTTCACCGTCGCTCCGTTCAGAGGCTTGGATATGCCCGGAGGATGGCCGGCTCTATAACTGGATAGCCGAGGCTCGGCCCGGACTGCCGGAGCGGCCACTGGTGTGTTGTGGTGGGGAGTAGGATGAACGAAGGCTCGTGGACCACGATGTTGCGTGCGCGTGCACGGCAGAACCGGGCGGCCCGTGTAGAGCGGGAGCCTGGCGAGCGGATAGCCGTGTGGGTTCAGCAGACCCGGCGGCTGGTTCCGCCAATCTCCTGGATCGTGCCGTTTCGGCGCGAGCGGTTGACGCGACTCGATCCGATCGGTAGCCGCGTCTGGTCACTATGCGACGGGCATCGCACGGTAGAGGAGATCGTGGATGTGGTGGCCTCGTTGTATCGGCTCTCCTTTCATGAGAGCCGAGTGGCGGTGACCGGCTATTTGAAGAGTCTGATTCAGCGCGGTGTGCTGGCCATTGAGATGGTGGAGGATGCGGTTGAGTAGCGTATCATCAAAAGAGATCATTCTGGCCGACCAGCCTCGCCTGAGCCTCGGTCGGACGGTGCGTATCGCGATTGATGGGGTGCGTTATCGCCTTTTTCGCGCCGCCGTGACCGTCTCGGTGATTGCCGTGGCCGTGGCGTTTCTAATGAACATTCTCAGCGAGAGCCTGATTAAGCGGCGCCTGGCGGTGGATGCTCGCCGGGAACTTTCCGCCATGCGGGATATTCACGGATGGGCGGCGCGGCTGACACGGCCCTTGGATCCCGCGGCAATCCTAATGGAGGTGGCGGCCGGGGGTGCCCTTGATGGCTCGACAGCAAAGGGGGGCGTCATCGCGGATCGTGCGAGTTTTGCGGCCCGTGCACGGGCCGCCGCCAGTTATCTGGCCTTCTTCGATGCTCTCGAATACGACCCGCGTCGCGCTCTGATACACACCGCGCGCGGCACAGCCATCTTTGATGCCTTGTCGGACCCCGAGCACTTCACGATATTCGAGCAACGATTGGCTGAGATGCCCGCCCTTCGGTTCGTCGGTTCCCTGGCGGAGTTTCGGGCGTTCCTGGACCGTTGGCCCGAGCTGGCCGTGCAACTTCAGGGGGTCGTGAGCTCCCAAGAGCATGCCATCGCCGCCCTGAATAGGGCCCGAGGTGACCGTACGGTGTTTGCGGCGCTGGCGCAACCCGATGGTGTTTTCGTGGCGGCCGCGCGAGCGGCAGGTTTCGATCTTGATGAGGCCACGGCCTCCCGTCTGACCGAACAGGCTCAGGCTGTACTTGATCGCCTGGTGATCGAGCGCAGCCTCAGCCTGCTGGAGAGTCGTCAGCTTCTGGCTCAGCATTTCAACCTGCTGCCGGCCGATATCTCGGCAAACGAGCTGTGGGGCTATCTCGAGAAGTCGCGGCAGGCGGCGTCCTATCTTGGTGTGATGCGGCCGTTGGTTGCCGCGCTGGAGCCGTACACGGCAGAGCGGTTGGCTGCGCTGGCCACGACCCGAAGGGACGAACTGGCACTCGAGCGGATCGAGCGAATGACCGCTGGGGCAGGCGAAGGATGGCTCGGATTGGGCGAGCGGATGGGGTGGCTTCTGATGGTCTCCATGCTCGTGTGCGCCATCGGTATTTCGAATGCGATGCTGATGACCGTGACGGAGCGCTTTCGGGAGATCGCCACGATGAAATGTCTCGGTGCCCTGGACGGGTTTATCATGCTTCTGTTCGTGCTCGAATCTTGCTTTCTCGGCTTGGTGGGCGGCCTCGTGGGATCCCTGTTGGGAAACCTAATCGGCTACGGGCGCATGGCCGCTGCCTTTGGTATAGGCGTCTTCGGTACCGTACCCCTCGGCGAGACTCTGGCTGCTATGGGTAGTGCCGTGGCGGTGGGTGTGGTCCTCGCGGCCTTAGCCGCCGTCTATCCTTCGCTTAAAGCCGCCCGTCTGGCGCCGATGGAGGCCATGCGCGTTGAATAGCGAACGCAGAGTGATTATACGGACGGTGGGGCTGAAGAAGCAGTACGTCATGAATGACGTTGTGACGGAGGCCCTGTGCGGAGTCGATGTGGAGATCCACGATGGGGAGTTCATCTCCGTGATGGGCCCTTCGGGATCGGGTAAGAGCACCTTCTTCAATATGATCGGGGCGCTCGACCGTCCCACGAGCGGCCGGGTTTTCATCGACGAGGTTGATGTGGCCCAGCTCACGGCCGAGGAACTGGCCTTCGTGCGCTGCCAGAAAATTGGCTACATCTTCCAATCGTACAACCTGATTCAATACATGACGGCTCTCGAAAACGTCACGACGCCGATGGTCTTTGGCGGAGTCATGTCCGATGAGGCACGCCGGCGCGGCATGGAACTGTTGGAGCTGGTTGGCCTGGGAGACCGCTGGCATCATCGCCCCCTCGAGATGTCGGGTGGCCAGCAGCAGCGCGTGGCGATCGCCCGTTCGCTGGCCAATCAGCCGACCGTGTTGCTGTGCGATGAGCCCACGGCCAATCTGGACCTCGCGACGGGACAGGATATCCTGGATGTGCTGCGTTCACTGAATGAGAAGAAGGGCGTTACGGTAATCTGTGCCACGCATGATCATCGCATGATGGATATGTGCGACCGCCTCATGTGGATCCGTGACGGCGCTATTGAACGCATCGCCCGCCGCGATGAGGTACATGTCGAGGTGGGGAGCATCGGAGAGTCGTGAGATTGAATAGCCACTATCCAACAAGGAACACCCAAGGTGCACGGGTGCGAAGGCGGCGAACGGATCGTCCTAAGGAGATCCGTTCACCTTCCTCGCCCGCTTGGGTGTTGGATATTGAGTGTTGGCTGTTGGGTGTTCCCGGATGTCTCTCTGTTGCTTTGCTACTACTCCTTCCTCTGCTCGCATCCGCCGTCACACCCACCTTTCTCGCCGACTGCGAGGCCTTAACTCGGCACCCGCACCGCCTGAGTGGCACCCCCGAAGGTGCCGATGCCGCGGCCTATGTGGCCCAGCGCCTGGAAGCGATTGGTGTCGACCAGGTGATCGTGGAGCCTTTCGGCGTGGCCCAGACTGCACCGCGCCGCTGCGAACTGGTGCTTGAAGGGGGTGCCCAACCGCTCGCGCTCCTGCCCATGCGTCCCAACGATCTTATTCCGCCCACCACCCCTCCCGAGGGAGTGCGCGGGCCGCTGGTGGTACTGGATCGCGGCCGCCTTGGCGAGTTCAAGGAACGGGAGGTCCGCGGTGCGATTGTGGTCATGGACTACAACAGCTATGACGGTTGGATGAGGGCTTTCCGTTTTGGTGCCCGTGCCATCGTCTTCGTGCATCGCGAAAGGTGCGGGTCTGAGCATCCGCACCACGCCGAAGTACCGGCCAATCTTCCTCGTTTCTACTACGAGGGCGACCCGGCTGATCTACCGGAAGGCACCATCGCGACGATTCATAGTGAGGTGCTTTGGCATAGCGGTCAGGGCCACAACGTCTTTGGGTTCATTCGTGGCAGTGACCCGGTCTTCGATCAAGAGCAGGATGAACTGATCATACTGGCTGCACCGTTGGACAGCTTTGGTGACGTACCTCAGCGCTCGCCGGGTGGCCGTGGCGCGGCCAATATGGCGGCCCTGCTTCAGTTGGCTGAACGCTTCGTGAACGATCCACCGCGGCGTCATGTCCTGATCGCCTGCTTCGACAACCAAGCGCGCCTGCATGACGGTGCACGGTGCTTCTACCGTGCGCTCGAATCGGATAACAATACGCCAGCGGAAGCGCGGATCGAGGGGCGTGAGAAGTCGCTGAGAGAGGAAGAGATATTCCTGTCCGATATGCGCGACCTTCTGGCCGCGGACCACCCGATGCTCGCCTCGTCGCCGGTACGTCGGCAACTGCGTAGCCGGTTGGTGGACCGTGCGGCTGAGCATGCCGCCAAGGTGGCCGAGACGCTCTTCAGACTACGCGATGAAGCCCATACTCTCGGGCGTGCGACTCCTGTTTCACCGGAGACTCAGGCGCGCATGGATGCCATTGAGGCCGACGTGAATGCAGAGTGGTTGCCCCGTAAGGATGCATGGAACGGACTGCGTCGCACGTTGGGCCGAGACCGAGCCGACGAATACAGCGCTATGCCGCCGCCACTCAGCGAACGATTGGACCGGATCACGGAGGAGGTACACGCCAATATTGCACGTCGTCGGTCCGAGCTTGCCGCGGAGCGCGCCACGCTGGAAGCCGACCAGAAACTCAAAGCTCTTATTGGCGAATGCTGGATATCCTTGCACATCTCGCTGGCGCTGGGTGATACAACCCCGCACTGGGGTGTTATTGTCGGCGGCGACTCCTCGGCACGCTCATACAACGACAACCCCGGTCTCTATGGAAAGGTCCAGGGGGTATTCCGGCGCGCCTATCAGGATCAAGTGGCGGAGGGAACCGCCGCTCCGCATTTCGTGGTGGAGTCGGTGGATCAATCGCTCCCGCTGACCAAAGTGCTGTGGGGTGCCCCGGGGCTGGTACACAGCGGGGAAATGGCGGGGCTGTTTGGCATCTACAACGTCGTGATTGGAACGGCGCACGAAAGGCTGTCGCTCGAAGGCACCCCCGATGACCGCCTTGCCTATCTTGACCTCGATCGCATCGAGCAGCAGGTCGGAGAGATCGGTGCCATGTTGAGCTCCGTTGCGACGTTGGATTCCGAAGCTGAACTGCCTCGCATCGCTACTGCCGCGCCGCGCGGTGGTGTCGTGGCGGGGGCCGCACTCAGCTCGGTGACGGACCAGCCCGGTCTCTCGCTGCGCCGTGGCATCATCGCCTCGCGCGAGTATGCCCCCTCTGGGTTCAGGGATCGCATTCCGACCGGTCCAACCGTGATGGGGATGTTGCAGGGCTCCTCCGTGCCCAACACCCGTATGGCTGGTGCCGTGGTGCAGGTCTCCGTTCAACGCCCGGCGGCCCTTTCTTACCGCCCGATCAAGATCCCGGCCTTCGACGACTTTAGAGTCAAGTGGACCAATCAGAATGGACTCTATGAGATGGGGCCCATCTTTGGATTGAGCGATGCGTGGCGCACGCGTGGGTTTGCGGTCGTGTTTGATGAGCGTGGCGGTGTGTATTCCGTCACCGACCTGACATCATACGAGCAGGTTCGCTACCGTCTGAATGTCTTCCGTTGCCAATCCGGCTACATGGTCCTGCCACCGCAGCAGCGGTGTTGGCGTGGGGGGGCAGATGTGGTCAAGGTTATGTCCGCCCGGGCCGATGCGGTGTTGGATTCGAAGAGGTCTTTTAGCATGATGGCTGATGGCGTCCTGAGCTGGAACATGGATGAGCGCCGCAAAGGGGTCAAGCTATTCGGTATCCGGAATGTGATCGGGCTGAATAGCGGTCCGTTCGACGATCACCGCCGGGCGGACGAAGCAGACGGCACTGGTGAAGGTTTCGCAGCAGCAACGGATTGGGCCGCCCTGTCGCCCGGGGCGCAATCGGCGGCGGACCTATGGCGCCTGAACGACGCGCGCATCGCGGTGCTGCGCCGTAAGGATATTCTGGATGGGTCGCTCTCCGAGTTGCATGGCCGGGCCGAGGATCTCTTGATCGCCTCGGAATCTGAATCCTCGCCGCTACGTCGCCATGCGCTATCCACCAGCGCTTTCTGGGCGTCGCGCACGGCCTATGAGAAGGCACGCGGTGTGCTGGATGACATTGTCATGGCTGTCCTGATCCTGTTGGGGCTTTCCGTACCTTTCTCGTTTGCCTTGGAGCGGGTGATCATCGGGGCCACCACGATCTACCGTCAGCTCATCTGGTTTGTCGTGTTCTTTGTACTCACCTTCCTGCTTCTCTATTTCTCGCATCCCGCGTTTGCTATTGCCAATACACCCATCATCATCTTCCTCGGCTTTGCCATCGTTGTGATGTCCGTGCTGGTGATTGGCATCATCATGCGCAAGTTCGAGGCGGAACTGAAGGCGATGCAAGGCCTGACCGCGACGGTTCATGCTTCGGATGTCTCCCGCCTCAGTACCTTCCTGGCGGCCATGCAGATGGGCATCTCCACCATGCGCCGGCGCCCGCTGCGTACGGCGCTTACGGCGGTAACGATTGTGCTCCTGACCTTCACGATCCTCTGCTTCGCGTCGTTCAGTACCCGTTCGGGTATTGTGAAGCTCTTTTCGGCACCGAAACCCGACTACGCTGGTGCCTGGGTCCATGACGTCAATTGGACGCCGCTCAGCGATGATGTGCTTGAGGTACTGGAAGGGCGCTGGGGGGATCGAGCGAAGATTCACCCGCGCTATTGGATCTCACGGGAGAGCACGGATCAGGCCGGCGTCGTATTGGCGCGTGAGGATGGTAGTCGGCCGGTGACGGTAAGTGGACTGCTGGGCATGACGTCAGGCGAGCTCGCGGAGCGTCCCGCGCTTGCCGCTGTCCTCGGTAGCGATCTCGAGGATCGAGTGCTGCTGTCCGAGGCTGTCGCGAGAGCGCTGGGTGTCTCCGTCGGTGCCACTATACGGCTGAAGGGATTGCCGCTCACCGTAGCGGCTGTTCTTGATCCTGTGCGTATCGAGAACCTGTCGGATATGGATGGCAGTGCCCTGCTGCCGGTGGATTTTGCACAGGAGACCTCAGCGGTGTCGGCCGAAAGCGAGTCGGGCGATGATCAGCTCGCAGCCGCGCGGGCATGGACCAGTCTGGGTGGCGATGACGTCGTCATCGTGTCCGCCGATACGGCCTGCCGCTTGGGGGCCGCCCTCTATGGTATTACGCTCTACACCCCCAACGATGCTGTAGCCGTCGAGATTACCGAGGATTTGGCCCGTATGCTTCCGTTCCCCGTCCTGGGCACGCGTCCCGAGGGGGTGTTCCGGCATGTCTTGGGAACCGTTCTGGCGGCGAGTGGGGTGGGGGATCTCTTCTTCCCTGTTCTGTTGGGCGGCCTGGTGATTTTCGGAACCATGCTCGGGTCGGTATCCGACCGCGAACGGGAGATCTACACCTTTAGCGCGCTTGGCTTGGCTCCACGGCATGTGGCCACCCTCTTTTTTGCCGAGGCGATTGTCTACTCCTTGATTGGGGGCCTGGGCGGTTACCTCCTTGCGCAGGGGAGTGTGAAGGTTCTCTCGGTGATGGCCACCTACGGATGGGTGCGGGTGCCTGAGATGAATATGACCTCCACCAACACGATTGTGACCATCCTCATCGTCATGGCGACCGTGCTGATTTCGGCCGTCTACCCCGCTCTCAAGGCCTCCCGCTCCGCCAACCCGGGACTGATGCGGGTCTGGAAGCCACCCGCCCCTGAGGGGGATCTGATGGACATGGTGTTCCCGTTCACGGTCTCCGAGTATGATATCACAGGCGTCGTGAGTTTTCTGAAAGAGCACTTCGACAACTACAGCGACACCGGATTAGGGCAGTTCATGGCGTCCCATCCGCGCCTCGTGCGCGAAGGGGGAGGGATGTTGGGGCTCGACTCGGAGCTGGCCCTCGCCCCGTTTGACCTTGGCGTGAGCCAGTCGTTCCAGTTGCGCAGTGCCCCCAGTGGTATTCCCGGCATTGATGAGGTCCGTATCTGTTTAAACCGCACGTCGGGGCAGCCCAAGGATTGGGTCCGACTCAACAAAGTGTTTCTGGATGATCTGCGTCAACAGTTCCTGATCTGGCGCTCGATTCCGGCCGAGACGATGGAGATGTACCGCGAACGTACTCTGGTGAGTATGGCTGGGGAGTAAGATGGCCAGGCGTGTAGACAAAGAGCTGGAGGAGTTCCGGCAGATCATGGAGGTCCCCTCGACTTTCGAGGAAGGCTTTAGCTGGTCGTCGCTGCTGGGTGCGCTGTTCGTGGCCTTCCTCATGGTGCCCGGTGCGATCTATATGGGGCTTCTGGCCGGCAAGATGGAGGTCGGTGCTGCGGCGCAGTGGGTTACCGTCATCCTCTTCATTGAGGTCGCCAAACGCGCCCACCGCCACTTGAACAAATCGGAGATTTTTGTTCTATTTTTCATGGCCTCGGCGGCGATGGGAATGCCTTTCTCCGGATTGCTGTGGAACCAATTCTTTATTAACAGCGATGCGGCGGCGGCCACGGGTATCGCCGATCAGCTTCCGATTTGGTTCGCTCCGGCGCGCGATTCGATCAGCTACTCCACCCGGTCATTTTTCCACATGGATTGGTTGCCGGTTATCGGTATGGTGATCTTCGGGTCGTTTTTTGGTGAGTTGGCCAGCATGATTCTCGGGTACGGTCTCTTCCGCTTGGCCAGCGATATTGAAAAACTTCCTTTCCCGATGGCCCCAGTGGGGGCGCAAGGCATCATGGCGATGGCCGAGGATATTGACACCAAGCAACGGAAGGATGCCGAGGATTCCTGGCGCTGGCGCGTTTTCGCGATCGGCGGCGCTATGGGATTGGTCTTTGGTTCCATCTATCTTCTGCTCCCCACACTCAGCGGGGCGCTCACCGGGGAGTCGATCCAGATCTTTCCCATACCGTTCTCGGACTTCACGCAGAAGACGGGACGCTATCTCCCTGCTTTCGCAACGGGCATGGCGTGGGATTTCGGGAACCTTATTACCGGCATGGTCATGCCTTTCTTCGGTATGCTGGGGAGCGTAATCGGTCTGATGGTCACGCTGGTTGGCAATCCCCTTCTTTACAAGTTCGAAATTCTGCATAGCTGGAAATTCGGCGACGACACGATCCAAACCCTCTTCAAGAACAACGTCGATTTCTACTTCAGTTTCCAGATCGGCATTGCGGTGGCCATTGCCATCGTGGGTATTTGGCAAGTGGTACGCGGTGTAAGGAAAGCGCGCGTGGAGGCGCGATCACGAGGCGCGGACCGGCATGACACCTCTGGGTTCACGCCGCCACAGGGCCGCGGCGACATCAAGTTCTGGTTGGTGATGCTCTGCTATCTCGTGGTGACCGTGACCTATATCTCGGCCTCGGCCCTGTTGCTGCGCTGGCACCACGGAACATGGCAGCCGCCGGGCAACGAAAACGGCATCCGCAACGTGGTCTTCGTGCTCTTCTTTCTTGGGTTTGTTTACACACCGCTGATCAGCTACGTGACGGCAAGGTTGGAGGGGATGGTGGGACAGGTGGTCGAGATTCCCATGATCCGCGAGGCGACCCTGATCCTTAGCGGCTACCGCGGCGTGGCTTGCTGGTTTCTTCCGATGCCCCTGGCCAACTACGGGCAGATGACGGTGTTCTACCGCCAGTGCGAGTTGACCGGGACCAAGTTCACCAGCATCTGGAAAACCAAGCTGGTGCTCTATCCTATCATTTTGGTGAGCTCGATCTTCTTCATGAACTTCATCTGGGGGCTTGATAAAGTACCTTCAAGTGCCTATCCCTATGCGGAGAAGATGTGGGAACTCAACGCTCTTAACCAAAGCATCGTCTACACCTCGACGCTTGGCGAGTACTCCATGTTTGAGCAGGCATTCAACTGGATCTACCTGGGGGTGGGGGGGCTATTTGGACTGGTGCTCTTTGGGTTCATGTGGACTGTGGGGGCGCCCGTCATGTTGA
>JABMPJ010000157.1 GCA_013203785.1 Lentisphaerota bacterium
GGGGAAAGGGAAAGTGCCTCAGTAACGATTGTCTCTGCAGTTATGCTCATGTCATGAGAGTACCTCTTGTGCGCTCCGTGGTCAATCCTCTGATTCGAACGCTTGGGTCACACTTCCCGTGACGCGACAGCGGCACGGGATAGTGTGCACCCAGATGTTGGCTCCCGTCTTGTCTCAGTGCTGGTGCGCGTGAACGTACGCCTTCAACACTGCGTTGATCCGAGTCTGATAACCCCGTCCCTGGTGTTTGAACCACTCAAGAACATCCGGATCAACACGCAACGAGATGGAGCTCTTTCGCTTTGGGAGTCGGACTTGAGCACGCTCGAAAAAAGCCTTGTCGAGCTTGGCAACATCCGAAACGTCGATATCGGAATCCGACATCGCGTCCAAACGCCCCCAGTCAGTCCGAGACTCTCGTATGGTATTCTTTGCTTTCATGACGTGTTGCCTTGCGGGCTGAGATGATGCGGATCGTTTCCTCGTCTTCCCATTCGAGATAAACGGTCACAGCCACTTTGTTCCTCAATAAGCCGATGCCGATCCATCGGTCCTCGCCGCAGTCGCGGCGAGCGTCGAGGTGGGTGAGCATCGCATGGCTGAACATCTCAACGACATCGGTAAAGTCAATGCCGTGCTTGCGTATGTTCTCGTCATTCTTCTGATCATCCCACTCGAACTTCATGATGAAAGTGTATATACACTATGTATGGGCGTCAACTATCCATTTTCAGAGCCAACGTCTGGGCTCTCCGGCGGCCTTTAGACCGTACGCGAGCAGCCCTTTGTTGGCCTTCACTTCTTCGGGAAGAATTTGACGCCGTTAATGCCTTTGAAATCAGCATCCTGCGTCCAGAGGGTTGCCTCAATCGCACGCGCTGAGGCCAGGATGATGCTGTCGGCCATTGGGAGGGCATGTTCGAGGCTAAGCGTAGCTGCCGACATAGCGATCTGCGGTGTTAGATCGACAACATGGCCACGTTGCATGGCAGATGCAGCCTGTAAGGCGGCATCCTCTCCCGACTCCCGCAAGAGGACCTTGAAGACCTCGTATATCGAGATGGCAGGGACGACAAGCGCTTCTGTGTCTTTGAGTGGGGCGGCGAAGCGCGAAGCGTTCCTGCCGTCAGCGAAGTACTCCAGCCATCCAGAAGAGTCCACGACATTCATACCCGATCCGCCTCACGCTCGAAGTGGGTGTTGATCCCTTTCACGAATCCTCGGAGCTCGGAGATGTCCCGTTCAGGGATGAACTCTACACGCCCGCGGTACTCGACAACCTGCATCTTCTGCCCCGGTGTTAGGTGCATATTGTCGCGAACCGAACGGGGAATGACGACTTGGAACTTGGGGGACACTGTTACTGCATGCATATCATAACCTCCATCGATAGGGTTCGGTATAACGGTATGACGATCGATTCA
Organism: Lentisphaerota bacterium; assembly: GCA_013203785.1. Lineage (GTDB taxonomy): Bacteria > Verrucomicrobiota > Kiritimatiellia > UBA8416 > JABMPJ01 > JABMPJ01. Next base: position 1,425 of record JABMPJ010000157.1, read on the forward strand.
CACAGTCAATCATATAGTGGCCAACGAAAGAATGACCGGACCAGTGCAGACGCGCTTGCGCGGCTGTACTGGGTACGTGTAATGCTCAGTTCGGCTAATAGTGGTATCGAGCTTGGGCAATAAGGATTTGGTCTTTTTCAACCGAATAGACCAAGCGGTGCTCGTCTGTAATGCGTCGTGACCAAAATCCCGTCATGTCGTGCTTCAGTGGCTCTGGTTTCCCAATTCCATCAAAAGGGTCGCGCTCGATTTCCTTGATAAGGCGAATGATGCGCTTGGCAAGTTTTCGGTCGTGATCTACCCAGTAGGTGAAGTCATCCCATCCTTGGTCGGCGAAGACGATCTTCATTACAATTCCGGGAGCTCGTGTTCACTTCCGTTTCCGGAACGAAGCTGGTCAACGGCTTCGCGCAAACGCTTTGCGTTCTTGGGGCTGCGCAGGAGATATGCCGTTTCCTCAAGTGACGCATAGTCTTCCAGCGACATCATCACGACCGCTTGATCTCGTCTCCGAGTGATGAGAACTGGGTCGTGGTCTTCGCATGCGCGTTGCATTGTTGTCGCCAAGTTCTCGCGAGCAGCTGTGTAGGTGAGTGTTTTCATATGGACAGTATCCCGTACATGCTTCCGAAATGCAACATCTATTTTGAGCCGAACGTGAGCGCGAGCCGCTTCGGGTTCGCCGCAGAGCGAAGCGACGCGGCTAACCCGAAGTCGCGCTCGACGTTCTGGTTGGGCATTCTTTCTTGATTCCTATCCGCCTTGTCTGGCGAGCCCCGATGATGTTTATGACGTCGTTAGGGGCTATGCGCAGTAACGTCTAAAATTTAACATATCTATTCGTATCTACTGATCTGACACCTTGAATGTTATATGTTGAGACGTGACCCCGCCGGCCCACCCCGCCGGCCCAAAGTCGCGCTCAGTGGACCGCGGGGGTGCCACCCCACTGGGCACACTGCAGCAACCGTGTTCGACATTCCCTCTTCAGGCCACGGCGCGTCTCGGCTCGATGCAGAGCTTCAACTCCAAGGAGTCGAGTAGAGCCTTGAGACTGGAAAGCTGTGGGTTCCCCTCCTCTGACAGGATGCGATACATGTTCTCGCGGTTGAGGGAGGTCTCACGTGCAAGACGTGTGAGGCCACGAGCCTGTGCAACATCCCGGAGCGCCATGAGAAACACATCTTGGCCTCCGTCTTCCAAGGCGGCGTTCAGGTATGCGGCCGCCTCCACGGGGTCGCACAGATCCTCGTGCAGTCCTACATCATAGGTTACGGATGGTTTCGTCATGTTGACCTCCTCTGATAGTCCGTCCAATAGTCTTTCGCCGTCCCGATATCACGTGACTGGGTCGACTTGTCGCCGCCGCAAAGGAGCAATACAACAGTGTGCCCTGTGTGCGCGAAGTACACGCGATATCCCGGCCCGTATGGAATGACCAACTCGGAAACACCGCCACCGACGGGCTTCGCAACTCCGAAGTTGCCTAGCCGAACACGATTCAATCGGACTCGTATCTTCGCGCGGGCACGTACATCCCGCAGTCCACGCAGCCACTTTCGGAACGGGTGCTTCCCGTCCGGCATTACGTATTCCTCCAATAGTTGCGGCAGCGCATCCATCACTATGACTGTAGCTTATACACTACACTCTTGCAAGGCGATTCTCTCCTGATGTCAAATCAACTTACCGGCATTAGACGGCTTGAATACGCGAATACTGGCTTTGGCCCTCTCGGGCTGCCTGTTGCTTAAAAGTCCATCATATTGCCGTGCTTGAGGATGAACGCAGGGGGCGGAGGGGCAAAGGCAAGGGAATTGTGTACATTTACTCCGGCTAATCCGCACCAGGTTCCTGAAAGCTACTGGTAGTCAGTCACGCTGAACATGGGGGAGATGTTCATGCTACACCCTCCTTGGGCTGGGGTGGGGGTGAAGAGGATCTTGTATTTCACCACGTAGTCCTTCCGTTGAATGGACCACACTTCCTCCCATGAATCTGTTGCAGTGGCTGGTGCGCTGAGTGCTTCGAGATGCACGACTTGGACTCCTCCGAATGTGGGGATTCCTCTTTGCCCGTTGAGCACGAATGCATTCTCCAATGTCTTAAGTGTGCACTTGGCATCGCGCCGGAGCAGGCTGTCAGCGCTGCTCATGCCACTGGGCTCAATTGTCTTGCAGCCCACGATGAGTGCCACTGCGACCAATGCGATAGTTCTAATTCTCATTCATCTCCTTTCGAACACGCCTGCCTGAGCGTTTTGCTGAAAGCACAGCTTTCAGCAAATACGTTCCAGGCGGATGTTATCCCTGGTCAGTCTACCTGTAGGCGTCTTTTCGATCATCAACTGTGAGGATGTAGAGAATCTGTTCCTCCTGGTCGACGATGTAGAAGACCCGGTACTTCCCAATCCTATAGCGCCAAGTCTCAGGGGTATATCCCTGAAGCTTCTTGATATTGTTGCCCCACAAGGGCGCAGCCTTGAGTTGGGGATAGACAAACGAATCGAGCTTTCGCCTCAAAAAGGACGCGTCGCGAGACGACAGTTTCTTGAGGCGTCTCAGGAATTCATCGGTTTCGAATACTCGGAATTCAGGCAAAACGGCCTCGCTTGGCCTTCGCGTCGCGGAGGCCGCTCTTCAGGCTGCGATTGAGGGAGGCGTTACCCTTGATCTCTGCCATTTCGAACTCGTCAACCACCTCATGCTCTTCAACGAAGCGGAGAGCGGCCGTCTGAATATAGTTCGAGAGCGGCCGGTTGTCGTGCGTCGCTAAGCCCTTGAATTTCTGATAGACGCTGTCCTCAAGTCTGAGTGTTACAGTTTGTGACATGATAATCCTCCTTATGGCGACAGTGGCATTGGTCCACTCCGAGAACACAATAGCACACGGGCGACTATGAGTGCAATGTCCTTCTTTTCTTGGGGATCGCTCAATTGACGGGCGGCGTATTCGGCGTACCGTCGAATTTGTTGATGGATGCGGTTTCGCATCCGCGAGTCTCCCGAGCCCGGTTGAGTTCGGGACACTCCGTTGTCTTCTGTTTCTTTCTGTTTGGTTTCAGGTTGGCCCGGCCGCTTCAGGCGAGTGCCTTTCTTATTCTTCTCTCATCCATCGTCGCAAATGAGAGTGCGGCTTTAGACGCGAATGGCACTTAGATAAGCACTGTTTAGGATGATTTCTCCGCTTGTTTATTTACCCGAGATGCCGATCGCTTTCTGGCTCGCGGGAGAGAATCCATCAGGACTGCTTGGCTCAACATGCGCATCTCTTTGAGAGCCTTTTCGACCCGACGATTTGCGGCGATGGCAGTGCGGAAAGCGATGGCCTGCTCGGGCGAGAGCGAGACGGTAACGGTCTTGGCTCTCACCTTGCGCGTCCATGTGTAGGTGGCTCTGGCTGTGGCCGACTTGGGCGGGGTTTCCACAACGGTGCCCTGCAAGAGCCACGGCAAGTCGATCAGATCTTTCTGGAGTTGGTCGTAGCGGTGGCGCATCTGGTGTATTTTCTCGGCAGAAAAGGCAGATGCAGGCTCTTTTTTCTCTTGTGCTTTCATAGCATAAAGTATATATACTGTATCACGACAAATTCAACCCCGTTCTTCGCCGGTTTTCATCGTGTTCTCTTCGGCCGCAAACAGTCTTCCGCACAACAGCAACTCCGATCCACGGGCTATGGGGGCTATGGGGTCACGTCTCAACATTTAACATCCGGGCTATGGGGTCACGTCTCAACATTTAACATCTCTACCCCTGCCCACTGATCCGACGTCTTAAATGTTATATGTTGAGACGTGACCCCATCAGCCTGGATGTGGTTTCACATCCGGGAGCTTGTCACACCTGCTGGGCTGTGAGAACTCCGTTTTCTCTCTTGTTGCTTCTGATCGGTTCCCGTTCAGGACCGGTTGACTCTGGCAGGGCTTCCCATTCTCTTCTCATCCATCAGTTCTATTGGGCAGATAGCGTCCATATAATTCTGTAATGTTCTACAGATGGTGTCTGCCTAATATTGACGGGCCGCGTCACCACTATTAAACATCAGCTTTTATCATGCCCGAGCATAGGGGGGCGACGTGGATCACGTCAAGCGACATGATAAAATGAATGATGCAGAGCGGGCGGCCTGGGCGCGCTACGCTACGCGCAGTAACGACGGAGATCAGCTTGACCCACCGTCCTGTAACCCCGATCATGTCCGGATGCGACTGAGGGTCATTCATATGCTGCGGTGGGCTGGGGTGTTTTGTGCGCTGGCTTTTGTGGCGGCTTGCTCCAACAACCCGTATCGTCCGGGTGAGACGGCTGATTCGACCTACTTCTCGACCTTTGCCACGCCCCCCACCAAGCTCGACCCTACGAGCGCCTATTACTCCCACGAGGGCGCTATCATCGATCAGATCTATGAGCCGCCTTTTACCTACCACTATCTCAAGCGGCCGTATGAGCTGATTCCGTTGACGGCGACGTCGATCCCCTCCCCTGTCTATCTGGATGAGTCAGGAGAGACACTGGCTGAATCGGAGGCCACGGTCGAACGGGTCAAGCGGGTTGAGTACACGGTCTCACTCCGGCCCGGCATTCAGTACCAAAACCATCCCTGTTTTGCCCGTACCCCCGATGGGGAGCCGTATTATCGTGACACGCCGGCGAATGAGATTGAGACGTATGGTGAGCCGTCGAGCTTCCCCGTGCAGGGCACGCGCTCGCTCACGGCGCATGACTACGCCCTCCAGATCCGGCGCTTGGCCGATCCCCGCCTGGCCTCCCCGGTGTTCAGTACGGTGGCGCGCTATATCGAGGGCATGGCGGAGCTACAGGAGAGCTACAACAGGATGCTGGAAGAGGCCCGTGCCAAGCGGCGTGACGCAGGCGGGTTGACCTACAATCAGGAGCAGGATGAAAAGGCCAATCCGCTTCTGATCGACTACTTTGCGCCTGACTTTCCGGGCTGCGTCGTTGTGAACGATCTGACCTACCGCATTACCCTCACCACCAAGTACCCCCAGATTCTCTACTGGATGTGCATGCACTTCTTCGCGGCGGTTCCTCAGGAGGCGATTGATTTCTACGCGCTTCCCGCTGTGGCCGCGGCGGAGCTCTCCCTCAATCGCGGTCCGGTCGGCACCGGGCCCTACTTCATGGAGACCTTTCGACCGAACGAGCTGATCGTGCTCGATCGTAATCCAAACTATCACGAGGATTTCTATCCCTCCGAAGGCGCGTCCGGCGATGAGGAAGCGGGGCTCCTGGCCGATGCGGGCAAGCGGCTCCCCTTCATCAACCGCCAGGTCTACCGGATGGAGAAGGAGGCCATTCCCTCGTGGAACAAATTCCTGCAGGGCTATGTGGATGCTTCCGGCATTGCCAGTGACGTCTTTGATCAAGCCATTGCGATGGCAGCCGGCAGCGACCCCACTCTCTCCCCCGCCATGCGGGCCAAGGGCATGCGGCTCTTGACCGATATTCAGACCACGCTCTGGTATACCTCTTTCAACATGTTGGACGATGTCGTAGGCGGTCTCGCCGACGAGCGCTGCAAACTGCGCCAGGCCATCTCGATCGCCCTGGACTATAACGAGTTCCTTGATGTGTTCGCCAACGGCCGCGGACTGGCCGCCCAGGGCCCCATCCCGCCCGGCATCATGGGCTACCGCACGGGCGAGGCGGGAACCAACCCCTTTACCGACACATGGGACCCACTGCGCGGCAAGCATGTGCGCCAGCCCATCGCGCATGCCAAGCAACTCATGGTCGAGGCGGGCTATCCCGATGGTCGCACACCAGGCGGTCAGCCTCTAACGCTCACGTTCGACCACGCCGCCGGTATGGATCCGGAATTCCGCTCGCGCCTGCAGTGGATGCAACGCGGCCTCTCTCGTATCGGTATTTCGCTCAAAGAGAGCGGCACCGACCTCAGCCGCTTTCGCGCCAAACGGGACCAGGGCAACTGGCAGATCAGCTCGAGCGGGTGGCTGGCGGACTACCCGGACCCCGAGAACTTCCTCTTCCTCTTCTACGGCCCCAACGGCAAGGTGGTCCACGGGGGACCCAATGCCTGCAACTACGACAGCGAGGCATTCGATACGCTCTTCAAGCAACTTGAGACCATGGTTAACGGCCCCGAGCGGATGGAGCTAATCAATCGCGCCATGCGCATCATCCAACACGACGCCCCCGCCGTGTGGCAGTACTACCCGATCTCCTTCAGCCTGATCCACCAGTGGTACCATAACGTAAAGCCACATCAGATGAGCTATAACACGTTGCGCTACCGACGGCTGGATCCCGTCACGCGGGTCGACCGCCAAGCGGCGTGGAACAAGCCACGCTACACGACCGTCCTCTTTTTCCTACTCGGACTCGTCCTGCTCTGTTTGCCGGGTGCCATACGCGTCTGGTGCCGTGAAAGGAGGGGACACTGATGTTGACCTATCTCCTGCGTCGTATCGCCTACGCCTTCCCCATCCTGCTTGGCGTCAATATCCTCCTCTTCCTGCTCTTCTTCTACGCCTACACCCCCGACGACATGGCCGAGACCATGCTGGGCGAGAAGCGCGTCACAGCGGAACAGATTGAAAATTGGAAGCGGGAGCACAACTATCATCTGCCGCGCTTTGTCAACCTGCAGGAGTCCTTTCCCGCCACGCTCACCCAGACGATCTTCTGGCAGAAGAGCATGCATCTCTTTGCGCTGGAGTTTGGACACTCCGATGTGGACAACAGCAACATCGGCTCTGAGATCAAACGCCGCATCCCCTACTCCCTCTGCGTGACGCTGCCCGTCTTTGCGGCCAGCCTGATCATTAACATCTTCCTCGCTATGATCGTAGCCTTTTATCGCGCCACCTATATCGACCATATGGCCCTCGTGATCTGCGTCCTGATGATGTCGATATCGCTGCTCTTCTATATCATCGGAGGACAGTATCTCTTTGCCATCCATCTTCGGCTGGCCCCCGTCTCCGGATTCGACTCGCAGTTCCCCCATACACTCAAATTCCTTGTGCTGCCTATCGTGATCAGCCTGATCGGGAGTATCGGCGGCGGCGTGCGCTATTACCGCACCATTTTCCTTGAGGAGATCAACCAGGACTACATCCGCACCGCTCGTGCGAAGGGACTTGGCGAGGGCACGGTCCTCTTCAAGCACGCCCTGCGCAACGCGCTGCTACCGATCCTGACCAACGTGATCGTGAGTATTCCGTTTCTGATTATGGGAAGCCTGCTGCTCGAGAATTTTTTTGGCATTCCCGGACTAGGCAACTACACGATCGAAGCGATCAGCAAACAGGATTTCGCGGTGATCCGCTCCATGGTCTTTCTCGGCTCCCTGCTCTATATCGGAGGGCTCATCCTGGTGGAAATCAGCTACACCATCGCCGATCCGAGGATTCGTCTGAAATGAACCACCCCATATGAACACCTTTTTTCATAACTGGTATGTCAAAGACGTCATCGTGCTTCTCGTGGTGGGGATCATGTTCTGGATGGGACAGATCCTCAGTCACCGCGAGGTCTGGCGCAGCGCGATCCGGCAAGTCTTTCGCCGACGCATCGTGCGTGTGAGCTTTGTGATCCTGACGCTCTATACTTTGGTTGCGATTCTCGACAGCATCGGTTACCACCCGCCCTTGCGCGATGATGACGGTTCCTTACGACGACACACCGAGAGGGGGCATGTCCTCTTCGATCGAGAGGGGCAGAGCGTTCTCGACCTCATCCTTACCCCCCTACGCAACATGGAGGAGAAGACCTACAGCGCGCCACTGGCCACGGCTCAGTTCACGATGGAGACCCTCTACAACGATGACGGCACGACATCGCGCGGCTACCCGCCCCTACGCTATCCCCGCCGCCATCTACTTGGCACCGACCGCGTCGGCAACGATGTTCTGCTGCTTGCGATCAAGGGTATCCGCACTGGCATGATCATCGGCGGCTTCACGACCCTGCTCGTCATTCCCTTTGCCATCCTCTTCGGCGTTACGGCGGGCTACCTGCGCGGCTGGGTGGATGATTTGATTCAGTACATCTACACCGTTCTCTCCTCCATTCCCTCCCTGCTCCTGATTATATCCTTCATGATCGTCTTCGGCCGGGGGTTGACGCAGCTCTGCATCATCATGGGCATCACCTCCTGGACGGGGCTCTGCCGCGTGTTGCGCGGTGAAACCCTCAAGCTGCGTGAGCTCGAGTATGTACAGGCCGCCGAGGCGATGGGCGTTAGCCGTCCGCGCATCATGCTTCAGCACATTGTGCCCAACCTGATGCACATTGTTCTCATCACCGCCGTCCTCAGCTTCTCCGGTCGCGTCCTGGCCGAGGCGGTACTCTCCTATATCGGCATCGGCGTCGGAGCCGAAACCATGTCGTGGGGCACCATGATCAACGACGCCCGTCAGGAGCTCGCCCGCGCCCCCATTATCTGGTGGAAACTCGTCGCCGCCTTCATCTTCATGGTGGGGCTCGTCCTGCCCGCCAACCTGTTCGGTGACGCCATACGCGATGCCCTTGATCCGAGGCTGAGGACTGAGTAGGCGAGGTGCAATGGGATGAATCGGAGCGGTGGGTAAGAGCGAAGCGCTAGTGTTGATGCGAAGGTGTCGGGTGTCGGGTGTCGGGAGAAGCAATGGGTGAAGCTAGGTATTTGGCTGTAGAAGACTTGGAGGTCTATGCGAAGCTCTGCCAGTTGCACATTGACGTGTGCGATCTATCGCATCAGTGGCCACGAGAAGAGCGCTATGAGCTCGGAAGTCAGGTACGACGCTCATCCAATAGTTCTCCTGCCCAACTGGCAGAGAAAAACGACGATCGTCATATCCGCAACAAAAGTGAAGGCGTTAACCGCAGCCGCGGCGAAGCCGCCGAGTCCATTCATCATCTCTTCATGGCATTTCTCAAGAAGTACATATCTGAAGAGACATTTAGCGACTTCAGGGCGCGCTACAAGCAGTGCATCCGAATGTTGAACGGTCTGGAGAAGATGCTCGAAAGGAAGATCCCATCTCAAGAGAGACGCTGGCATGTGTCCGAAGAGAGCGCATCCTATGGATCCGATCCCAGTCTATGCCCATCTGGCTGGCCCAAGCCCGAAGACTTCTCCCCGACACCCGAAACCCGACACCCCTCCCCCCCCGATAGCTCATCATGACACAATCTTCCACCATCCTAGAGATCCGCAACCTGCACACGCAGTTCCGTACGCCTGAAGGGCTCGTGCGTGCGGTCGACGGCGTGTCGTTCGATCTGCACGAAGGCGAGACCTATGCGCTCGTCGGTGAATCGGGATCGGGCAAGTCAATGACGGCGCTTTCGGTGATGCAGCTTGTACCACGTCCGGCCGGATTCATTGCGAGCGGCTCGATCCGCTATGCCGGTCGTGAGCTCGTGGGCCTGCCCCCCATCGAGATGCGCGGCATTCGTGGCAACGACATCTCCATGATTTTTCAGGAACCGATGACCGCCCTCAATCCGGTCTTCACTATCGGCAACCAGCTTATCGAAGTCATCAAGCTGCACCAGGGACTACGTGGGGGGGCCGCCCTCCGTGTCGCCATTGAGATGCTCGACCGCGTCGGTATCGCCGCACCGGACCAGCGCGTGCGCGAGTTTCCGCACCAGCTCTCCGGCGGCATGCGTCAGCGCGTCATGATCGCCATGGCCCTGGCCTGTCGCCCCAAGATTCTCATCGCCGATGAGCCCACCACTGCGCTGGATGTTACCGTTCAATCGCAGATCCTCGAACTCATGGGTGACCTCCAATCTGAGCTGGGTACGGCCGTCTTGCTGATTACGCACAACATGGGTGTGGTGGCCGAAAACGCCGACCGCATTGGGGTCATGACCGATGGTAAGCTGGTCGAGGAGGCGGACTGCAAGCAGCTCTTTGCCTCCCCGCAACACGACTACACCAAACTCCTGCTCGCTGCGGTCCCCTCCATGACGGCACCAGGACGCGCCGATCTCCGAGCTCCGACGCCCGACGTCCTGCTCAAGGTCTCAGACCTCAAGATGCATTTCCCGAGCCGCAAAGGTTTCTTCAAGCGTCCCGTAGGTTATGTCCGCGCCGTGGATGGACTGGACCTCGTAATTCGGCGAGGCGAAACGCTCGCGATTGTCGGCGAATCGGGCTGCGGCAAGACCACGGTTGGCAAATGCATCAACCGCCTGCTCACGCCCAGTAGCGGCCAGATCATGATGGATGGCCATGATTTGGCCGGGCTCAAACGGGTCGGGTTACAGCCCTACCGACAGCGTATTCAGATGATCTTTCAAGATCCCTTTTCCAGTCTCAATCCGCGCATGCGCATCGGCAGGATCATCGAGGAAGGGATGCAGACGCATGGCATTGGGACCCCGGCCGATCGACACGATCGCGCCGCCGCGCTCCTGGCGCGCGTGGACATCACCGGGGACGTATTGGAGCGTTATCCCCACGAATTTTCTGGCGGTCAGCGTCAGCGCATTGGCATCGCGCGGGCGCTTGCGGTTGAGCCCGATCTCGTGATTTGCGATGAAGCGACCAGCTCACTCGACGTCTCGGTACAGGCGCAGATCCTCGATCTACTGGACGAACTCAAAGCTGAGTTTGGTCTATCCTACCTCTTCATCTCACATGACATTGCTGTCGTGCGTCAAGTCTCCGACCGTATCGCTGTGATGTACCTCGGCAAGATCGTGGAGACGGGGCCAACCCAAGCGATCATCGATAGCCCTCAGCACCCCTACACGCGTGCCCTGATCAGCGCCGTGCCCCGCATCGATCATGAAGGCCGCAAGCAGATCATACTGGATGGCGATGTACCCTCCCCGGCCAATCCCCCATCCGGCTGCCGCTTCCACCCCCGCTGCGCCCACGCTGTGGAGGCCTGCCACGTTACCGAACCTGCCCTGGAAACATCCGACGACCGCCAAGTGGCCTGTCTGCGGCACAGGGAGATTGCCGAAACCGTTGCTGCTTCTGAGTGACCGGAAGACGATGACGGATTACGACAGCTCGAACGTGGTGTAGCGTTGGCCGTCCTCGGCCAATAATTGGCCGGGGCCGGCCAACTCTACAGGGGAACAGGACACGCTTTGAGCTCGTTAGGTGTTGGCGTAAATACAAGACGTTCAGGGGGTTCTGA
>JABMPJ010000158.1 GCA_013203785.1 Lentisphaerota bacterium
GCCGGGACGGCCAACGCTACAGAAAAACAGGTCATGCCTTACGCGCCATTCAGGCTCGTCTGTTTGCGTTTTTGCGGCGAAACGCTAACGCACAGTGATGAGCGTTCCCGTCGGCGGCGGCTCGTCTCGGTTAAAGAGGCCCCACCACGTATCCGAGACGCGCAGCTCATCAAAATAGACGTCGCCGGGATTAGAATCCCCGTCGCCACCTGCGGCGAGGCGGATGGCATCGATCTCAGCGATGCGGCCCACACCGAGGGTCGCCGTAACCTGCCAGCTCGGCTCCTCGTCCCACGGTATTGTATCGGTCTTGTAAAAGGCATGGGCCGAGAGCTGCCGGGTCGCAAAATCATACTTCCCGAAGATGAGATAGTCCTGGCCAGCGCCGGCATTGAAGTCATAGCTGCCCTGTGTCAGCGCACCGCCAAAGGCATCCAACGAGACCTTCATTTTGGTCTGGCCGATACCACCGCTGTTGGCCCCCACAAACGCGCGTTCATCGCCGCCCCCCGCATCGTAGAGCGACATACCAGCCCAATGCCCCTGGTCTTCATTGCTGTAGTTGAAGTACGTGGCGAAGTAGACCGTGCCAGTGCTGATGGCAGGAATAGCCCGCAGGATGCCACCCCCTTCCCAGGGAATATGCATCTTGTTGCCCTGTGGGGCTGGATAGTTGGAAACCACCCCAAAGCTCGAAGCGCTTGAGAAAATACTTCCCCATAACCCGGTCCAGTCGCCCGAGAAGCCATTGCCGCGATTGCCACCGGCCACGTCCTGATAGACCCACGAGGACGCATCGGTGATGGTGGGTGAATAGGAGAATTCATCCACAATCTCTCCGCTCCGGTAATTCTTGCCCCCCGTGTAGAGGGCGGCATGGTCAAAACGCATCGCATTGCCAGCATTGACTGAATCGCTGTAGGCCAGGCGCATCTGAACCTTCCCGGCGCCATCCGGGGCGGGCCCGCCCGCTTCATAGGTCGTCCACGTATAGGCGGTCAGACCGATCGGGATCTGGTTGGTGTAGCTCTGTAGAACCGTCCAGTCCGTGCCCGGTGGGTAGAACCGGGTGATGACATAGACATTGGCGTTGGTGAAGTTGGTCTCCCTCAACGCCCGGACCCGAAAATAGTAGGAGAGGTTGGAATCGCAATTGATGGTCTGCCAGAAGTTGCCGTTGCTCTCCCAGCCCGGCGCAATAGCCGCGAAATCACTGAACTCGCCGGTGTCGGCCGCATAAGACTCCCTGAACATGGAGCCATCCTTGCTCCAGGCGTACGCCTCGGCACGCTGCGCGCCCTCAGTCTCAAAGCTCCCATTGGTCGCCAAGTATGCCAAGGAGGGCTGCACGGCGACACCAAGCAACACGACTGCACTGATCACGGACCTGACGATTTTCATACCGCTTCACTCCTTTCGTTGCGGGCGCTGCTTGCAGCTCTTTACCCACAGTAACCAGCTACACTCCCACTGTCTATTGATACAGTTTATCAATATTTGAGAATCTTGCAACCACTTTTTCCATATTAATTAGGGACCGGGGGAGGTGATTTCTCACCAATCACCTCATTTGACGTGACATAACCGCTAACTTTTGATTAACTTCATCAATTCATAAAGGTGCCCGGCGGCGGGCAGACGGGCACACAGGGAGGCCGGAAGATGAAACTGACGAGGTATGAGAATAACCCAATACTGCAGCCGCTTCCGGGGTCATCCTGGGAGAACCTGTGTGTCTGTAACCCAGGCGCGTGGTACGACGGCGAGCAGGTCCACCTGCTCTACCGCGCTGCGCCCGAAGGGGATGAACACCCCATCTATTTTGGTCTCGCAACAAGCTCCAACGGGAAGGACTTCGAGCGTAGCGGGCCCGATCCGGTTTTCGGTCCCTTGGATGGAACCTTCGAGGGCGGTTGCGTGGAGGATCCGCGCATCGTGCAGTTCGGCGACACCTACTTTGTGACCTACGCCACCCGTGCCTACCGGCCGGGAGCTTACTACCGGGGTACCATACCGCTAAACCACTACACCCCGGACTTCCCACCCGAAGCGCCACGGGCTATTCGCGAGAACTTGACCCGCTCCGCATTGGCGGCCACGCGCGACTTCAAGAGCTGGCATCGGTTCGGTCCCATCACACCGGCCGCTCAGGACGACCGGGATGTACTCCTGTTTCCTGAGCGGGTGGATCGGCTCTTCGTAATGCTACACCGACCGAGCGAATGGGTGGGCGTCGATTACGACTGTAGCGCTCCATCAATCTGGCTCTCCTTTTCGGATGACCTGCTCTCGTGGCGCAAGGACCATCTCCTGGCTACGCCTGAGGCGGACTGGGAGTCCAAGAAGATCGGTGGCTGCACGCCGCCGCTACGCACAGAGCATGGGTGGCTGATGCTCTACCATGGGGTTGACGAGAGCCAGGCCTACCACGTCGGCGCCATGCTTCTGGACATTGAGAATCCGCTCAAGATTCTGGGTCGTACAGCCGAGCCGATCCTCTCCCCCGAAATGGAGTACGAGCGAGAGGGGCTGGTGCCCAATGTGGTGTTTCCCTGCGGGAACGTGGTCATCAACGGCGTGCTCCACGTCTACTATGGCGGAGCGGACCGTTGCTGTGCCTTAGCGACCGCGCGGCTGGACGAGCTGGTGGATCATCTGCGCGGCTGACCGGCCAGCATGCCCACCGCTCGTTCCAATCGATCCAGGCGCCACTCCATACGCCAGCGACGACCCTGGCTGAACGCTTGGGCCCATGCATCCAGCTTTCCGGACAGCGCCTCCCTCGGAGCTCCGACCGCGGCACCCTCCAAACCTTTTCTCGCCATAAAGAGACGATAGGGCCAACGGTTGTCGTCCATGCGTGTCTTCCGGCCCGTCCACTCGCCCACGAACCGCTCAGTTAGATCGATGAATGTGAACCCATACTCCTCGGCAGGCTCAATCGTGGTACCTTCCTCAAAATCGTTCCACGTCGTAACCTGAATCACGTCAGGATGGCCGCGCATCACCGCAGCCCAATTATCGGTGTATTCCGCAACGCCTCGCCGCTCGGTCACACGCGGTCCATTACCCCATCCCCATACGCCGGTATCATCAAAACCTGGGTTCACCGCCCCGATCGAGGTTTCCCACTTCCCCGTTGCACGCAGAACTGTGGCCGTGGGATAGAACCAGTTTCTGTATTTGGGGCCATCAATCCAGGCATAACCGCCATCGACCAAGGTGTCATAGTCCTCGTTGGCGTGCTCGCGAATAAAATGGATACCGGGCGGGTCGACGCGCCCGAGCAGGTCAGCCAGCTCGTCTGGACGGAGGATATGCTCCCCCAGACTGTCGCTGCGATAGCCCAGAAAGATAAGGAATACCGGTTGACCGTCGATACGCCAATACGCACTGGAGCACGCGTGGGTGTTCAGCACGAGACGCAGCTGGCGCTCGGCTTCGTCCACGGCCTCGGCCCGCGTGGCCACATCAATGTAACCGGGGTAGAACGTCTTCTCCTCCAAGCAGATGGCCACCTTCATGTCGTAGCGCTCAGCGGTGGCGACCATGCGCGTAAAAACGAGATCGGTGTAGCCGCCGCCATACCAGTCCGCAATAAACCCTTCAATACCACAGGCTTTCGCCGTCAAGAAATGATATTCAAGCACGGCTGGATCACTGTTGTCATAGGGTCCGATGAGGGGATAGAACACGGAGGCAATGTCGCGCCTCCCGTTAGGCAGAATCGTGTTGGGGTCGTGTGAGGGCCCCTCGCCCGACCAGTGCCAGTGTTCCCAGTGCAGGCTCCCATCTTCGTTCGGACGACAGCCAAACCAGGGCATGTAGTGCGCCATCACGCGCGGACCAGCCTTGGCAGGGAGAAGCAGCCCCATCAAAAGGCAGAGGGACACCCCCCCCAATATGATCACAAAGCGGTTATTCATTCGCACGCTACGCTGTCGCTCCATAGATGATTTCAACTTGATAAAATTTATCATATGTGTAGTTTAAGCGGCCACACTATTCTGTAGGGTGTAACGATGAAAGGCGGGGGGCATGCGATTTCACAGGCGAGGAGATGCAGCATCAGCGCTACCCCTCCCCCTAGCCCTCGGCCATTTCGTGCCGTGGTATACACTGGAGCCGGATGACTTTCCGCTTCCGCCTGAACTGGCAGCCCCGCTGAACTGGATGCCCCCCATAGAGCCCAACCGGCACTGGAATGACGCCCGTGCGGGGTATCGCCGCACCCACCTGCATATGCCACAGAGTGGGCCCTACGATTCACGCAATCCAGACGTGATCGAATGGCAGATCCGCACCGCTCTAGAGCATGGAATTGAGGGCTTTATCATCAACTGGTACGGGAAGTATTCTGTTGAAAACGTCATTACGCTGCACTGGTTGAACGGTCTGTTGCGCTGGAATAGCGCTCACCCGGACCAGCCGTTTACCTACTTTCTCTCGCTCGACTCCCAAGCCCGCGACGCCACCGAAGGAAAGCGGCCCGTCTCGTTACATGAAGACCTCATGTTTGTGCGCGACCACCTCATGACTGACGCATGGCTCTGTCGGGATGGACACCCCCTCTTCTCTGTATTTCCTTACGAGGACGATGCCGCCCTATGGGTCTCGGAACTGGAATCCGTGTTTGGTGCAGACGAAGTCGACCTGGTGTGGATGAATAGTGCTCCCGGCGCAGGTGAAACAGCGGTCTATCCTTGGATACGCCCCTCGGACCCCTCCCTTGAGGTTGTAGCCGATCATGCCTGGAGCGATCCGAACGATGCGGGCACGGCCTGGCTGGAATCCTTCTACCGTGCAACGAACAGGCAGAGCGGTCTCGCTTATCTCATGGGAGCCGTCTGGCCAGGGTTTGACGATCAATTGGTCTCATGGGCATGGAACCCGCACCGAGATCCGGCCACGATTCGTCCGCGCGTGATGTGTCGTGAGACAACGCAGGGCAACACTCTGTCACAGACGTGCGCGGTCGCCCTTGACTACATCAAACGCTGGGCGACAGGAGAGGCAGACTGCCCGCTGGCGTTGCCGTTGATCCAGGTGGTTACGTGGAATGACTATGCTGAAGCCAGCACGGTTGAACCCACGCGTGACTACGGCACCGGACCTCTCGACACCATTCGCACCTTCGTTCACGAGGCCCGCCGTGTGTGGCCGACCGCCCCTACGGCGCCGTAACGGAGTGGCGTTCTATGAGCCGCGACTCGAACAGCGTCTCACGGGACACCTCCTTCTTGTCGAGCAGGTGCGCAATGGTTTCAACGACACATCCCGCAATGCGGTCAAGCGGTTGGGCAACGGTGGTCAGGCGCGGGTGGTAAAAAGGACTTACGGCACTGTCCTCCAGGCAGATCACAGAGAGATCAGCAGGAATCGATACCGCGCGCTCCACCACAAGGTGATCCAGCACGGCCAATCCGTAGTTGTCCGTAAAATTCAGACAGGCCGTGGCATCGAGGTGCTGGAGGCCATCGGCAATCTCGGACGGCGAAAGCCTGTCCGCGGCCAGCGGTTCGGGGACAGTGGCCACGCCGGCCGATTGCATCGCATCACGATAGCCGCGCGCCCGGTTCTCAACGCCCCACCCCTCCAGCTCGTCCAGCACCAGACCAATCCGGCGGTGGCCCCGCGCCAACAGGTAGAGGCACGCCACACGCGCCTCCTCGTAATGGTCACTGCCGACCAGGTACCAGCTCGGATCAGCCAGAGCGCCATTTATCACTACGGTAGGTACTTTGGGAAGCGCATCAAGGGCTTCGGCATCCTGCGGGGTCAACGCAATCTGGATGATGCCATTCACAAGGCTCTTCGTGGCCAGCTCAATCGCTGTCTGCGGTATAAATTCAACCAGGTATCCGCTTCGCGCTGCGGCCTGCACGATGTAGAGTATCAGCCGTGTCTTGTAGTCACCCGCGGTCAAGCTATCCAGGTGACCCACCAGCGCGCCCAGCACACGGGGCTTGGAGACCACCCGTGGAGTATAGCCGCATTCCCGCGCCGCCGACAAAACTCGCTCCCGCATGCGTGCACTGACATGCGGGTAGTCGTTAAAGACGCGTGACACGGTCACAATCGATACACCAGCCTCTTTGGCCACACAGTGAATGGATCCCTTCCTGAGCATGTCCTTCGCCATATATAGGCCTCAATTCTCGTCCCATTTCTTGGCTGGGGAGACCGATCTCTATCAGCCCGCCGTCTCATCCATGATCTGCTTGAGGTCGAATTCGACCTCGCGCGCAACCGATGCCAGCTCGGGGGCCTCAAATAGACCCAAGACCGCCGTTGGGAGTAGTGTGGAGAGTGTCACGTTATCCTCATTTTCGTAGAGCGCGATCCGACAGGGCAAAACGGTTGCGATGCTCAGGTTGGCCTCCAGAACCTCCTTGGCACGATAGGGGTTACAGACTTCGTAGACACGGCACTCGGGCCCGAACGCGACGCCTTTACCGGCCATCTTGGCTTTGAGGTCAACGATCCCAATCACGCCGAATTGATGCTTCTGGGCCGCTTTTTCCAGCCGTGCCCCGACCTCGTCCACGGTGCCTTCTGCCTGCCTCTCGTATAGTATGGTCACGGATCCCTCCCATGTTGACGTGTTGAGCCACCTCTGTCTGTTCGCGACGTCTACACGATAGAGTGACTCACGCCCCATTGCAACGCCGCACTACTCGACCTAAAGAGAGCCGTTGCATCGCCCGCCAGTAGCGCGGTCCCGTCCCGGGGCCAGCGCCGGACGAGGAAGCGAGCGCAGAATGCGCATGAAAGGCCCAAAGGAAAGCAATGCTCCCTGCGCACGCATGCTCTCGCACGGCCCTCAGGCCGGGACGGCCTGGGGCTACTGACCGCACCAAATGGGGCGATGGCAAA
>JABMPJ010000159.1 GCA_013203785.1 Lentisphaerota bacterium
GCTTTGGGGGCATTAAGTTGCATTACTTCAGCTTCCTTGCTTGTCGAATCTGCTCAACTTGGGCTTCCCATTGTTTCTCGAGCTCTTTGACTTTTTCCGGATATTGAGCGGCCAGGTTATTCGTTTCTGCGCGGTCTTCTTTTAGATTATAAAGTTCCCAAGGCTCATCGTTGCTTTTCACCAGCTTCCAGTCTCCGTTTCTAATGGCGTTATTCCCGCGGTGTGACCACCAGAACGTTCGATTATCACCGGTGTCCTTCTTGAATGAGGGGAGCAAGCTGTGCCCTGGGAATGGAACCTTTTGCTTTGGGGTTTTTACGCCCGCTATATCGAGAATGGTGGGAACCATGTCAATTACATGCCCGGGTGTTTCCCGTATCGCTCCATGTTGCGAAATATGGTTTGGCCACTGAACAATAAAGGGGGTGCTAATGCCGCCTTCATGCGCCCAGATTTTATGCTTTTTAAATGGCGTATTGGCTACCGTGGACCAACCCGGCCCAAGGCATAAATAACTGTCGGCCGAACCCGGCGCAGCTTCAGGGTCGTGGCCATTACCACGTACCATCATCTCAGCACTGGCTCCATTGTCAGACAAAAAGAAGATGACGGTATCCTCAAAGGCATTCATGGCTTTAAGTTGTTTGATCATGCGGCCCACTTCGATATCGATCCGTTCGATCATGGCCACATGAATCGTCATCTTGACTTGCTGGAATTCTTTCTGCTTCTCAGTGAGATCATTCCAAGGGACAGGACGATCGACCTCACCCTCTCCAAGGACTGTGAGCTGTTCAGAAAAATCTAAAGGAGGGCCTTGATTGTACTCCACCTTCGAGAGCGATCCCTTGACCAAGCCCATTTTCTGCAAACGTTCCCAGCGCTGATTTCGAATGGAATCCCACCCGACGTTGTAACGGTCTCCTACCCGTGCAATATCCTCAGGCAACGCTTGCAAGGGAAAATGGGGGGCGGTAAATGCAACAAACGAAAAGAAAGGTTTGTCAGCATGGTTGATCTGATGCTCCTTCAGGACTTCTATTGCATGATCCGCCACAGCGGTCGTTGCATAAAATCCATCCTTGGGTTTTATCCTTTTGCCGTTCTTGAAAAGCGCCTTGGGGCTGAAATCACCATGATTATCAATATATAACGAACGATCGAATCCATTCCCCATTGGTTTGCCATCAATATGCCACTTGCCGGAGTGATAGGAGCGGTACCCGGCCGGTTTCAGATAATCCGGCAACAAGCGGGCCCACTTAGGGCGCGCACCATTCCCCTTTAACTCAAGAACAGAATCGCGGTTGATTTGCTGAGCGTAATAACCTGACAGAATCGCTGACCGTGTTGGCACGCAACGAGCGCTGTTATAGAACTGTGAGTAGCGCAAACCGTTTGACGCCAAACGATCAATGGTCGGTGTGTGAATTTCTCCACCATAACACCCTAAATCGGAATACCCCATATCATCGACAAGGATCAGAAGAATGTTGGGCGATTTGATGGTATTCATTTCGCCCGCCGAACCGGTGGCCGCCATCACACTGAAGATGCAAAAGATGGCGAGCAGGAAGGTGTTTTTTGTTTTTATATTTTTCATTTAGTTTATCTCTCCTACCCTTATTTCACTGATCTCTTTGACCCTCTTTTGGGATAAGGAAATTGATACTCATTATACTTAATGACTTTCATCCCTTCCGGATCTAAATGGCCGTTATCCCCCTGTTCCTTCATCCATTGTTCGATATCGGCTTTGAACTTTTTAATCTTCTCTGAATATTCAGGGTTTTCCGCCAGGTTGTTGAGTTCGTATGGATCCTTTTTTAAGTCATACAGCTGGTAGTGCGGTCTGGATCGAAGTCTGTTGACCATCGCTTCGGCATGTTTATCCGTCTTCATACGATCGATCATGGATGGGTATATCAGGCCAAAATCTGTATCTCTTGCCCTTCCGGTCAAATCACATGTGGTGATATTGGCCACATAGAGGTTTTCCGGGGTCAGATTCCAGATGAATTTATAATTCCCGTCGGTAACAGCCCTCGTACTGAAATGGGGATTCCCTTTGGTTTCGTGAACGCGGTTGTTAAAGAGGAAATATGCCTGTTCGCGGTGTTTCTTTGTCCGGCCTTTTATAAGAGGCAGCAGGCTTCTGCCGTCAAGGTCCGGTGATGGAGTGCCGCCGGCCGCATCGATCAATGTCGGCACGATATCACAGTATTGAGAGATCGCATCCGTCTCAAAGTTGGCCTTCCAGCTATCGGGGCATTTAATGACGCAGGCCGAGCGGACGCCCCAGTCAAAGACCGTCCATTTCCCCCCCGGCATCCCGGCTCCATTTTCATCCAGCACGATAATGATGGTATTATCCAGCTGGTTATTCTCCTCCAAAACCCTGACGGCACCGCCCACCTGTCTGTCAAACTCCCTGACCTCGGCGAGATAGTGCAAATAGGCAGATCTTGTCTGAGGCGTATCTGCCAAATTGGCCGGCAAGACAAGGTCCTCTTCTTTCCAGTACTTTGTCTCGCCGACTGTCCATGGGGAATGGGCATGAATAGAACCGATCACTATACAAAACGGCTGGTTAGGATCCCGTTTGATAAAGTTTTGAACACCGGCCCAGTCGTCAGGCTTGGGTTTCGTCTCAGTTGCCTTGCCACATATTCCATCAATTCTTTCAAAAGCGTATACATTTTCGGGACCTATGTGCTTTTTTCCGGCAAGGCCGACGCGGTATCCAAGATCGTTCAGATAATGAACCACACTTTTTATATTGGGATTTGATGCTTTATGGTTTCGGAACGTACCATTTCGCTGTGGCATCAGTCCGGTATACAGCTCCGCCCGGGCAGGGGCGCACATCGCCTCGGTGACAAACATATTTTCAAACCGGATGCCGCTTCGGGCAAGCTTGTCTATGTTAGGTGTCGTATGCGGATTGGGCGAACCATAACAGCCGATACTGTCCGCACTCACGTCATCAGCCAGCAATATCACGAAGTTGGGTTTCGCGCTGCCTGCGAATGCTGTGGTTGTGAGACATACAAGCATCATGGCAAATCTTAGTCTTTTTATGGTCATAGTCATTTTTAAATTTTTGTGTTTGATTATTCTTGTTCTTGGTTTTCCCTGCATAGAACCGCAGTTGCGGCGCAACTGGGCTACATTGCAAGCACAGTGTAGCCCGCTCGCGCCGCGAGCGCGGTCTGGATATGTTATTGTGTATCCATTAGACACCCAATAAACAATCCCGCAAAGCGGAAGAAAGAACAATAAATTGTTTTTTCTCGCCCCAAAGCTGCTATCTCCACTCCAGCCTGGCTTTTTCATTTTCAATGTCCAACCAGACAGAGCAGTATTCAAATTCGCGGGTGTAGATGTAGCCGTTCTTGCTTGCGGGACCTTTCGGTGGGCCCAGTCTCTTTTCGAAAACCGGCAACTCTTTCATCCAGAGGCGGTTTCTCTGCCTTCCTTTACCGTCGAGGTATACCCCATACCCGTCATGTGGATGAAAGTAGCTGTATTTCTCCGCGATAATCAGGAATATCGCCGTCACATAATCGAGTCGGTTGCTGATCGACTCCAGATCCTCAATCCTGCTGCGGACCTCATCGAACCCCATGCCGGAGCTGTCATCCATGGCTTTTCCCATGCCCATGGTAAGGGCAATGATCCTGCCGTCGCGGGCCGCCTTCTGGGCACAGGCGATTCCCTTGGCGATGTAGTCGGGGCGGGACACTCCTTCCACATTTTTCTCGAAGTTCTCCAGATAGGAGCCGTCAAAATAGTCCATGAATTCCAGTCCACCTTTTTCAAAGCGAGCGCGAAGGATGTTGGCAAAAATGATCTTATCCTGACGGTGTTCTTCATTCAACCGGGTCATGAGCTGATGGTAGCCCTCCTGGATTTTCCTGGTTTTCTCTTCGCCCATTTTATTCCACTTTGCGAAATACGGAGTGACCCAGACTTTGATATTCGCGTCGATGAAAATTCCGTCGATGTTCGGATCGGAGAGCATGCGGGTTGCATCTTTCATCCACCAATCCTGCACTTCGGGAAGGCTGATGTCGAAGTACTTGCGCTTTTGTCCACCAAGGCTGGGGTATTCGCCCTCCGTGTTCCTGAGGTATCCGCCATCGATCTTTTCCAGCTCGGGCGACATGCCGCTGAACCAGTCGATGATGACATTCTTGTAGTAGAGAACCTTTACCTTCGGGTTGACGGCCTTGACCGCCGCGGCCGCCTTGAGGGTCCCCTCCTGGACACTGGCCTCGTCGCGTATTCCCTGCGCCTTCTCAAAGGTAATCAGGGGATACTCTGCCAGGTGTTTCAGCTCTTCTTCCGTAAATGCGGTCTGTTTCCAAAGATGCATATACTTTGGAATATGATCCCAGGAGAACTCAGGATATTTCGAATCAGCAGCATTATTTTCACGGCTGCACGCAACCTGATCCTTTGACAATTCCACTGCTTCGGGCACATTGCTTGAACATGAGGTGACAGTGGCCAAAATTGCACCGCACACAACACCGTTAATAATTCTTCTCATAGATTTCATATTCATCCTTATTAGTTATTTCCTGAAACAAACACCTGCCGAACAGCCGAGCGTCCTATGGGACGCTACTGAAACTATAATTCATTTTCGTGCCATTTCGGTAGACGATAGCGGCGACGAGATTGGTGGACGATTGCGAGAATCTCTACTCGTAATCCGCTCTCGTCGCCGTTCTCGTTAGCCGATTCCCCGTTTTCATACTTTTCATCGAACTTTTGACAGTACCGCCCTTCGCCACGTACGGTTCCTTGCTGATCAACTGACTGGTCATGCCGCAGTCGGCCAGCAGGTTGGCGCCGGTGATGGCTGAACTCATGTCGCTCAACAAGAAGATGCAGGCCTGCGCGATCTCGTCCGGCGCGATCAGGCGCTCGGACGGGATGTTGGCGTTCCAGAATTTCAGGCACTCCGCTTCGCTCGGGGCGGCGGCCACGATATCCTTCCAGATCTCGGTCGCGCACAGCCCCGGTGAAAGCACATTAACCCGCACGTTGTCTTTGGCCAACTCCACCGCGACCGCCTTGCTGTAGCCGATCATCCCGCGCTTGGCGGCGTCATAGGGACCCGCCCCCGGCAGCGAGGCGAGCGTGTGCACGCTGGCAATCTGGACGATCGAGCCGCCCTTCGGCTCCTGATGCACCATCTGCCGCGCGCAGTACTGGGTCAAAAAGAACGAGCCCTTGAGATCCACGTCCATGATGTGATCCCACTCGCGCTCACCGGTCTGCAGGAACGGCTGCACGAAGTTCACGCCGGCGTTGTTGACCAGTCCGTCAATCCGCCCGAAGGCCTCAAGGGTCTTGTCCACCAGGTTCTGGAGATCGCTCAGCTTCGAGACATCACACGCGACCGTCAGGGCCCGCCCGCAGCTTCGATCACGTCACGCACATGCTCCAACCGGTCCACGCTGCGAGCCGCCAGGGCCACCCGCGCCCCTTCTGCTGCACACGCTTTCGCGATGGCCACGCCCAGTCCTTTGCTGGCCCCCGTCACAATCACAACCTTGTCTTTCAGCAACATGACTATCCTCCTGTCCGCCTACTCCTCGCCCTGCCTCAATTCACAGACCTCGCCATCCGGCCCTCGAAAGTAGACGATCCAGACACCCGCGCGAAACTCAACCGGCTCGCTGATAAACGCCACACCCTCCGCCTTAAGTCGACCGTAATCGGCACGGACGTCGTTCGAGCTGAGGCCTATGTGCGTGAACCCGATATCGGCCTGCCGGTGGTCGGTCGGCAGCGCCCGGCCGACGGGATCCACGTACTGAAACAGCTCCAGCATGGTTCCGCCCAAATCGAGATGCACAATGCGGGCGCGACAGTGCGGCATGCCGACCACCGTCCCCAGCTTGTTTCCCCCGAGGCCGGGCGCCAGATCACGAATCACGGTCATCCCCAGAAGATCGCGATAGAAGGCCAGCGATCGATCCATATCGCTCACGCTCAGGGCCGCATGTTCAAGACGCCGGATCATGAGGCACACTCCAAACCCTTGTCGCACGGACCCATGACCTCGCAGCCTGTTGCCGTCACGATGACGTTCTCTTCCAGTCGAATGCCGCCCATGCCCGGAACATAGAGGCCGGGCTCAACGGTATGCACCATGCCTTCCTCGAGCACCGTCTCGCCTCCGGGACAGATGAGCGGGGTCGGTTCATGGTAGCGCAGCCCCAGGCCATGGCCGGTCACATGTAGAAAAGCCTCGTCGTCATACCCGGCCGCATGGATCACGCCGCGCGCGGCGGCGTCCACCTCGGCGGCAGTCACACCGGGCCGAATCGCTTCGATCGCCGCCTCCTGCGCGCGGCGAACCGCCTCAAAGGCCCTCTTCTGTTCGCCGCTCGGCTGGCCCGCAACAGCCGCGCGTGTGCGGTCCGACCAGAACCCGTCCGCCACGACGGCCATTTCCAGAACCGCCAAGTCACCCGACTCCATTGGACGCGGTGTTGAAATCACCATGGGGCGATACGCGATGACCGTCTCTGTTGCCCCCGTCGACACCTGCGCGAAAGCGCGCACCCGCCGCGCACCGTTGTGGCCCGGCCCGCGCGTCACGATGGTGTGCTCCACGTGCGCGACCAGGTCAATCCCGCTCACGCCAACAGCCGCCTTCTCCCGGAAAGCCTGCAATCCCAGCGCGGCGATCTCGTTGGCTGTGCGCAGCTTGGCCTGCTCCAACGGAGTCTTGCGGGCACGTTGCGCGTTCAGGAAATCCGTTGCGTCGACAAGGTAATCGGACCCAATCACTGCTTCCAGCAACCCGCGCGTAGCGGCGGCCGGTATGGCCGGCTCGGCCGCGTTCCAGGGTGGGGCGACACATTCAAAGTTGCCCTCAAAGCCGACACGGCGATAGCCCTTGCCGGCAATTCTCGCTTTCAGCGCACGCGCAATATCCTCGTACGGATTCCCGCCCGTCAACACGCCGAAGATGAAAGACTCACTGTCCGCCTCCCACAGTTCTTCACGCGCTTCGCGTTCGTCACAGTGCGGCACCACGATCAGCGGCGAGCCTTCCCGTGGAAACAGCAGGAACGACCAGCCGATCAACGGCCAGTGCCCACTCAGCAATAACACATTCTCCGGCAACCGGCAGACCAGGGCGTCGAGCCCGGCCGCCGCCATCGCCGTTCTCACTTGGTCCAGTCTTTTTCTATCCATGGTCGATACCCTCCATCAACAGGGGTCAGGAGTCAGGGGGCAGGAGTCAGGGAGCTGCGCGCAAAACAATTGCGAGCCTTACACCCGACAGCTCTTAACCAACGAATCCTGAAATCTCGTTGCTGAGTCCCTGTACAGCGGGGGCTGCGCACCCGCTGCTTACCACCCATCGCCTCAACATCGACTGCAGGGCGTGCGCAGCCCGCCCTGCCTCCTGACTCCTGTCCCCTGATTCCTGACTCCTGTCCTCACTCTTCCCAGTACGCCGCGCCCGGCAGACTGCCGTCCATGCGGTAGCCACCGTCCATGACCAGCGTGGTCCCGGTCATGTAGCGGCTCTCGTCGCTGGCCAGGAACACGATGCCACGCGCGATCCATTCGGGCTGCGCGATTTCTTTCATCGGCACGCGTTCGAAGAGCGACTTTTTGACCGCCTCCGTGTACATAGGCGTGGTCAGCTCGGAATAGGTAGCGCCGGGCTGAATCATGTTGACCCGGATCTTGTGCGGGGCCAGCTCGGTGGCGAGCGTGCGGCCATACGCTTCAATGGCGCCCTTGGCGGCCGTGTAGGCCGAACAGTTGGGCTCGCTGATCGAGGCATGAATGCTGGACAGAAACACCATCACACCGCCCTGGCCCTGCTTGACCATCTGTTTACCAACCTCGCGCGAGAAGATCACCATGCTCGTCGCGTTGTTGCGCATGATCTCCTCGTAGGTCTCCGTCGTCATTTCCAGCGCCGGACACATCACGATCTTCGAGGCGTTGTTGATCAGAATATCGATCCGCCCGAAGGCGGCCACCGTCTCCTCCACACACCGTTTAATCTGATCTTCATCGCGCACGTCCGTGCGGAAGGCCTTCACCTCGGCCCCGGTCGCCGCGGCAATCTCGGCCGCCGCCTGGATGCCGCGTGCCTCGCGCAGCTCCGCTATGACCACCTTGGCACCCTCCCTGGCAAACTCAGATGCGATGGCGTAGCCAATCCCGGCTGCACCCCCTGTCACAATCGCCACCTTATCCTTCAATAGATATCTCTCAGCCATCATTCACCTCCTGATTTCTGACCCCTGACGCCTGCCCCGGCTCCAACACCACCTTGATTGCGTTGTCGGTTCGATTGCGCATGATCTCGACGCCTTCCACAAACTGCGCGAGGGGTAGGCGATGCGTGATCAGCGGTTTCGCCGTCACGGCCCCGCGTTCGTGCAGGTCGATCGCCTCGCCCCAGACGCTCGGGCCACCCAGCGAGCCGAGAATGCTGACGTTATGGATCACGAGTGGGTCAAAATCGACCGCGCATTTCTCGCCGGCAAACAGTCCGGTCATCGCGATGCGAGCACGTGGCGCCACGATGGAGGCAATGTCGGTCCAGACGGACGGTTTGCCGACCGCCTCCAGCACGACATCAACCATATGCCCGTTCGTGGCCTGCTTCACCTTATCGACCAGATTCTCCGAGCGCACATTCACGGTGACATCAGCACCGACCTGTCGTCCGACGGCAAGGCGATCGTCCCGCGTGCCGACCAGGATCACTTTTCTGGCGCCATAGGCTTTCGCGGTCTGCACCATGAACAACCCAATGGGGCCCGGTCCCATCACGGCCACGTAGTCAAGGGGAGTGGTCTGGGCCAGCTTGGTGGCATACAGCGCCACACCGGTGGGCTCGATGAACGCGGCTTCTTCAAAAGCCATGCCGTTACACTTGTGGAGAAAGGTCCGGGGAAAGGCGATGTATTCGGCAAAACCACCGTCGCGATTGAGCAGGCCGGTCTCCGTCCGGTGCGGGCACTGATTGTACCAGCCGCGAACGCAGTACTCGCATTGCAGGCACCCGACAGAACATTCGCCGGTCACGCGGTCACCGATGCTGAAGTCGGAGACATGGCTACCCAGTTCGACGACCTCGCCCGACCATTCGTGACCGGTGATAAGCGGCATGCGGGTCATCCCCGAGGTGAAGTAGAACATCACCCCATCGTAGACCTCGAGATCCGTCGCGCAGAGGCCCGCCGCACGTACACGAACGAGGACATCGTCCGCCCCCACCACGGGCTGGTCGACCTCTTCAAAGCGCATATCCTTCGGGCCGTAGTATCGAATGGCTTTCATGATGGTTTCTCCGCGCTTCGCGTTCTCTCCCCGTTTTCCTGTCCATTTCGGTTCACGAGAGCGGCGACGAGAGCGGTGGACGATTGGGAGATTCTCTACTCGCTATCCGCTCTCGTCGTCCGCTATCGTCCACCGGTTCCCATTTTCATGTTTTTCATAGAACTTTTGACACTACCTGCATTTCCCGTTCGTCATCGAGCCCCTCCTTGACCTACGACCTTCGGGCTTGGGTATTTCGGATTTCCTTGGGTATTTGGGTGTTTGGGTATTTCGTCATTTTCTGCTCACACTTCCCGCTTCGCCGCCTTCCGCATCAAGGCCACCGTCCGCTCCACGTTTGGCAAGCACAACCTCTCCATGCGACTCGACACAGCAAGGGGAATATCGAGGGCGTTGATACTCGCCGCCGGCGCATCCAGATAATCGAACCAGCGCTGCTCACACGCACGGATCAGCTTGGGGCCGATCGCGTTGCAGGCCTGCGCCTCTTCGACGGTCATCAGCGCACCCGTCTTACGCATGGAGGCGCCAATCGTTTCGTAGTCCATGCCGGCATCGTCAACCGTGCGCAGATCAATCACTTCCGCCGAGAGGCCCTCTTCGGCCAGCCGCTTCGCCGCCTCCAGCGCCAGGTGAACACCCCAGCCGTAGCTCAGCACGGTGACATCACTGCCTTCGCGCCGCACAGCCGCCACCCCGGGTTCCACCACGTGATCCGGCGGGCCTTCGGGGATCAAGCCCTTCTGCCCGTAGAATCCCTGGTGCTCTACCATCAAGGTCGGGCTCTTCAGCTTCATGGCGGCATTGAAAAGGCCGATGTAGTCATAGGGCGTGGTCGGCACGAAGATGCGCCATCCCGGGAACATTGAGAAGAGCGCGACCGGATCCATGCTGTGCTGAGCGCCATAGCCCAGCCCGGCAGCAATACGGGTTCGACAGACCAGCGGCACCGAGACGTGCCCGCCGTAGATATGTCCGAGCTGCCCGATCTGGTTGAAGAGCTGGTCGGCGGCCACGAGACCGAAGCTGGAGAACATCAGTTCCACCACCGGATGCATCCCATTCATGGCCGCCCCGCAGGCCAAGCCGCAGAAGCCGGCTTCGGTAATGGGCGTATTGCGCACACGGCCGGGATAGATTTTGTACAACCCTTTGGTGGCGCCATAGGCACCGCCGCCCATGTTGCATACCTCCTCGCCCATTACAACCACACCGGAATCCTGCTCCAACCAGCGACCGGTTACTTCGGTAATCGCATCGGGAAACTTGATCTCTCGTGTACAGGTCGCCGCCGATACTTCAACGAATGGCCCGGTACCTGCCACATTCTCGTCACGCATGCCGTGCGCCGCACTATCAGCGGTCGGCCACAATTCGTCACGAATGACGACAACACCTGAGGTGTCGGTCTTCAAGACGGCAGCCGCTGCGCTCTCAACACATTCGCGGGCCTGCTCACGCAGTTGCTCAATCTGGGCCGGGCTGATGCCCCGCGCCAGCAGACGCGCTTCAAACTGAGCGAGCGGATCTTTAGCCTGCCACGCGGCTTCCTCCTCCTTGGTGCGATATCCGAAGGCGCTTCCGGGAATGCACCCGGCATGGTGGTAGTGACGGTAGGTATCAATCTCCAGGAAGCAGGGCAGGTTGGCGCGATCAGCCAGGATGTGCTCGACGGCCAGTTTCACGCTGAGCGGGTCCATGCCGCTGACTTGGAATCCCGGCATACCGTAGGCCGATGCGACATGGCTCAGACGCGATGCCGAACAGCCCTCGTCGCGCGAAGTCGCCACGGCGTAGTGGTTGTTCTCGATCGCGTAGATAATGGGGGCGCCCCACAGCGACGCCAGATTACAGGCCTCGTGCACGGCGCCCTGGTAGACGGCGCCGTCGCCATAGAAGCAAAGCGTGACATCATCGCGCCCCTGCATCGCGTCCGCCCACGCCACGCCCGTGGCCGGTGGCACCCCGCCGCCCACGATCGCGTTGGTGCCGGCGACGCCGATTTCAGCGTTGTAGAGGTGCATCGAGCCGCCCCGGCCCCCACTGCAGCCACCTGCCAGGCCCATAATCTCTTTAAGCAATGTCAACACGTGCGCCTGCATCTCATCGGTCAATCCGTCACGCAGCGGATCATAGCGCTTGGGGGTAGAAGCGCTGAGCGCCTTGGCGAGGTACTGGTGATGCGCGCGGTGCGTGCCGGTAAACTTATCCTGCTTCCGGACGGCCAACGCCGCGCCAACAGCCACAGCCTCCTGCCCGATACTCGTATGCACCGGGCCGTTGACCAGGCCATCGTCCTTGAGCGCGAGCAGCTTCTCCTCGAACGTGCGAATCAACGTCATCTGCTGATACATCCACAGCAGCTCAGCGCGCCGCACGGCCGCCCAATCCTTGTCACCGATAGCCAGCGCCCGTTGCGGGGGTGGGGTGGGGATACGTGTCTCTTTCATCGTCCCTGACTCCTGACCCCTGACTCCTGCCCCCTGACCCCTGACTCCTGACCC
>JABMPJ010000160.1 GCA_013203785.1 Lentisphaerota bacterium
AGATTACGTTCCGTCTTGGTCACGCGTCTGTAAGCCAATGTCTCCTCCATGTGTTCGTAGCACACGAAGAACATAACTTACCGCGTGACCTTCTTCATTCCTCAAGTGTTGCGCTGGCTACTCGCGCGCGGGCCTATTGCCGGGGCAATTTATTGCGCAATCCTCTCTGAACAAAACAGTTGCTCCGGCGAAAGCGCGCACGGCAGTTGCCGCGCACGGCAATGAAAAGACTCACAGGGCGGTCGGGGTCAGTTCATCGCGGGGATTTCCTGGGCACTGACCGTGCTTGACTGTACCAGAAGTAGCAGTCCGCCTATAAAAGCGAGAGATTGTTTGCGCATGATGATTCCTTATAGTTGTGGATGAATGACTCAATTTGTTAGCGCTGGCAGGTTTCCTCCAATACCTGAATTGTCGTGTTCCACGTTGTATGCTGATCCGATACTACTAGCCTGATCTATTCATCAACTTTCAACCGAAGAGCAATACAGAGAGAATTAACCAGTAGAACGGATAACAAGACAGGGAGTTCCTCTCAATCCGTGTCATCCGTGCCATCCGTGGTTGTCCCCGTAAGGCGCTGATCTATCGTTTGTTACGGGACGTAACCAGTGCACTGGTGAATAGTTCAGGTCCTGGCGCATAGCGGCCCAGCAGAGGCTACGCAGGAAATAAGGCCAATCCCCCCATTGCCAGAACCTGATCGTACCGGGGGCCGGGTCGCCGGACGCCCACCCCATCACGCAGGCCACACGCCCACGCTCGTAGTCGCCCAGCACGGCGAATGGCATTTCATCGTCTTCGGCAACCACGCGGCTGCCAGCCTTCGGCGTGACCACGTGCTGGTAGTAGACCCGCGGCGCGGACTCCAGGTCCAACTGGTCGCGCCAGGTGCAAGCGGCAGGGAAGGTGAGTAAGGCACCATCCCGCGCCATGTGCAGTCCGGCCGCCAGACTCTCTTTGATCGTCACGGGCATGATCTGTTCGAGCAGCGAACCTTTCCACGAACCGCGTTCGAATCCACGATGCCCACCGATCACCAGCAAGGCGCCGCCGCGCCGCACATACTCACGGATCCATTGCTTGCGGCGCAGCGAGAGGGCATTCGCCGGCACGTTCGCCATCACAATCAGTCGATTCTCGAACAGCTCCTCGGCGGACAGGGGAAAGTCGACAAATTCGGTGGTGGAGCCGGTCTTGACCCAGACCGGTCGGATTCGGACATCGCGCGCGAGCAGTCGCAGCGAATCCGCGAGGCGAAAGCGATCAGACCCCAGCCCGGCAATCACAAGCGCTTGCAGCTCGCCACCGTTCGGGGGACGCAGCGAGGGCGGCACCTGCCCCTCGCTGCCCGGATAGATTGACAGGGTCTCCTCGTCCGTGAACTCCTTCAGCGGGATGACCTTGATCGAGTCGATCGCCCATGGTTGCTTGCCTTCCGTATACAGGCGCACGCACCACCAGCCGTCATCACGAAGGATAAAGTCCTTCTCCAGCACCTGATACGTGTTGGGTGCCTCAAAAGACGCCGGCACAATATCCAGAAGAAGCCGTCCGCCGGAAAGGGCCGTATTCACCTCCATCGAGCCCACACGCTCCGTCCCCCGGTTGTCGGATACCCGGACGCGTACCCGCATGCGGTAGAGCCCCGGCGGCAGTGAGGTGAAGTAGGTTGAATGCGCCATGAGCCCCCTTCCGCTCCCCCGCGCCTCCAAGGCTGACCCCCGCTCGGCTTCCGGATCCAGAACAACCTCAGACCACGGTCCGCCGCGACTGTTCCGAAAGTCCGTATTGCCGGCCACGAAGTAGGTTTTCACGGGCGAGGCGTCCATGCCGCCTTCCACAATCATCGCCGTCTTTCCCCGTGCCCACTCCGGTGTCGGCGGAGCGGCGTATGGCCGGAATTGCACGGCATCCAGCCACAGCGTGGAGGGGATATTCACACCGGTTTTCCTTTCGCTGCCGTTTCCCACTACCGCACCAATGCGGGCAAAGGCGGCATGGGTCGGGGCGCTCGCCAAGATGTCGCTCAGCTTCCAGTCCGTCGCGCCATAGCGGAACCGCGACGGGGCCGTCCCCGTCAGCGGCTGATGCGCGGCGTCATACCAGCCGACACTCGCAGACGAGCTGACCCCACAGTAAACATCACGCCCTTTCGGGGCCGAGCTGAAGCCTTCCTGGCGATAGGCAAGCGAGAAGAGATAGGTGGCACCGGGCGCGACAGGCATCTCGTCGGAGGTAACCCTAACCCCACTTCCAGGCAGGGCCGCGTCCAGCTTAAGTCCATGTGCGCCGGTAAGCATCACCGCACCATCGACCACCGAGGTCCCGCCCCCCTGCCCGGCGACGGCCCATCCCAGTACCGCACCATCTGCGGCAACGGGAGCCTCAAATTCCCCGTTAGGAACCAGGCTGTCGCCTAACCAAGATTGCCCACGAGCAGGGCCTGAAGCGGCAAGACAACAGGCACTCACGCCTATGGGGAGCCACCTCGCGCAGAGCGTCTTCAATCAGTTATCTCCCCGGTCTTGACCAGCTCAATGCTGGGCGTTCACTCGCGAGACAGACTCACGGCTTAAAAGAAGTCATCATGCCTCATCACCCACCAGTAGACCTGGCGCATCAGGTAGGGCCAATCCTCCCAGGTCCAGAACGGGGTCGTCCCCTCTTCCAGCGTTCCCATCGGCGCGCCCAACACACACGCCACGCGACCTGGGCAGCCCGGTGCCTGCCCCACCACCAGGAACGGCTGCCCACCCGCCGTCAGAATGGTCGTCGCCCAAGGCTTCACCGTCACCCGGTGCTGGTACGCCACGGCGGGCTTCGCACTCCAATCCAGGTCGACCAGGAACGGGGCGTTCGTCGCCACCTCAATCGGCGCCCCGTTGAGATTACTTAGATCAAAGGGATCCGCCACGGCTGAAACGGGCCAGAGTTCCTCCAGATCGGAGCCCTGCAGCCCGGCCTTTGCATACGCCTCCGGACCGCCCAGCACAATCATCCCTCCACCTGCGCGCAAGAAATCCGCCAGCATCTCGACCCCAACCACGCCCAGCGCATCCTTGTCCGCCCCACCCAAAATGATCACCGTGTAGTCCAGCAACTCCTCATAGTCATAGGGGAACTCCGTCAGCCGCATCCCAAATGAAGCTTGCACCTCGGTGTACGCCCGCTGCCGCCGATCCTGATCGGGCGTAAAGCGCCTGGTCAAGCGCACGGCGGACGTCATGTTGTACAAATCGTCCATGAGCCCCTCCACGTACCAGACGCGCCAGGCGGAGGGGGTTTTTAGCTTTAATCTGGCCGGCTTCACTAGCCGGACCTGCTGCTTGGGCCGCGGGGCGGCGTAGAAGGGGGTCTGCATATCCGTGGTAATGTTCTCGCCCCACTTATACGCCCCGTTGAAATAATCTTCGAAGGCATACGTGTTGGTCGACACCGTCGCCTGCACGCGCACGACCAGCGGATCCACTCCGGCGCCACTGAACGTGACCTGCCCCGCTTTGGGCTGGGCGCCCAGTTGGCCCAGGGACACCGTCCCGGCCTCCACCGTCTGGTCGGGCGTCTCACCGCTGGCCACCGCCACCTGGAAAGTCACCTCGCCCGGGGATGAGAGCGAGCGCACGGCTTGGAAGTCGATCGTGCCGCTGCCGGCGTGGTCCGAGGTCATATGGTACCCGGCCACGAAATCCGGCGTTGCCGCCACGACGTTGTCCAATCCCGCCACCGGCACGATCCAGGTCACGTATTCCGCGCTCGCGTTCGGGGGCAGGTACTTGGTCCGGAACATCGGCTCCAGGGTGCGGTTGCCGGCGTTGGCGTAGAGTGTTTCCATCTCGTCATAGTCGAACAGACATGCCAGGCCGCTCTTGCTTTTGCGGTCGATCAGGGCCATCCAGCCCGCGGAAAAGTCCTTGAGGAAGTCTTCCTTTCCATAGTACCCAAAATTCTCGGCGGCTTTGGCGCGCACGCCGCGGACACAGGGCCGGTAGCAGATGTCGTCGGCCCGCTCATACGTCCCGCCGGCAAAGAAGATGTTCTGGATCCAGTATGAGAAGAGTTTGGACTCCTTGGGCGGCGCGGTGATCTTGACCCGGCATTTGAGTGCCGGATTGCCGGCGCGCAAGGTGTAGGTCTTTTCCAGGATCAGCCCCCTGAGGCGCGGAAAGTCGGTGCCGCGGAAGGCGCCCTGGGCCGTGACCGTGCAGGCTAACACGACCACGTCCGCACTCTGTGTAACGACCGAAGCCGCATAGGTGGCGTCCAGCAGCTCGCCCGGCCAGACTTGTTCCTGGAAATGGTCAAAGCACAACCCATTATACGGCGCCTGGTGGATCAGCTCCACGTTCCCGCCGGCCCGGTCCTTGTACGAGACCACCGCCGCGCCCTTGGCGGGGTTGACCACAAGGTCGACCCGCTCGTTTGTCAGGCGGTATTGCGGCCCATCCGGCCCGGCTTCTTCGGTCAGGCTCACCGCCCCATGCGCGCCTGCCGCGCTCAACATGATGCCGACTGCAACTGTCATGCTCACGTAAGGTTTCATCGTATCGTCTTCTCCTGTTATTCCCTTGCGCGGTGCGCGGTCATGGCTCCTGCACGCGCGTTCCGCGCTTGGCGGAAACCAAAATGCGCTGATATCAAACCCTTGTTGTGTCGTCTCCAAATGGCCGGCTTCAGTACTCAAATACTACGGTCTTCCAGAACCGGACCCAGGGAACGGTTACCTGGGCCGCCCCGTTCTCGTTCGCCAAAGCCAGGGGCAACGCTTGCACCGTTGGCTCCTTGCCTGCCCGCATCGGTTCGGCGGCTACCATCCAGGCCCGGCGGGGCAGCTTGCCATCGACCGCAGCCGCTCGCACCGTCACGCCTTCCACGGCCGGCCGGACCACCGAGGTCGGGTTTTCTTGGATTTCCGCCACCGCCGGCGAGTTCACCAGGTGAACCACGAGCTGCGGGCGACCATCCAGGCTCACGTTTTTGAGGACCAGGCGCTTCCACCACAGAGTGTCTGGAGCCTCCACATGCACCAACTCTTGATCGGCAGGTTGCAGGTCCAGGTTCCAGCCGCTGAAGGTATTGCTATAGCGCATCGCCATCAGCCCGATGCGGCCCACCAGGCCGGCCTCGTTCTCGTAGATATTGTCGCCGCGTCCACCCGCGATGAGCCGGATGATGCCCTCATACAGCCGGTCCACCGGATACTTCCCCCCTTGACGATTGAGCGCATACGGGTTGTAGATCCCGCCCAGCTTGCGGACATGATCGCCCCACTCGACCAGGCGAGGCAGGTACGCCTCCCACACATGAAAAGGCGAGGTATTTTCGTGGTATCTGCAGATGATTTCATCCAGAAGCCAGCCCCCTCCGCGGCATTTCTCGGCGAACATCAGGGGGCGCTGGACATTCTCCTCCGGCGCCCCGTAGTTGTACCCCCAGGTGAACGTCGGCAGTTCTTTCGCCACCAGCTCCTTCAATGCGGCAATCGATTCAGCGCTGAGGCGATCGGCTTCCGCCCCGTCCTTCGCAATCGGGCTGCCATCGAGCCGGTAGCTATTCGGGGAGACCTCCATGCTCCACACATCCCAGCGGGCACCTTCAAACCCCATCTCTTTCGCGGTCCCGACAATCTGATCCGCGATGTGGTGGCGCACATCATCCCGCGTTGGGTCAAAGACTGCGTAAAGCATGGGGCGTGTGAAGTGGACGAAATCGAATTCAGCGCGGCGCTGGTAGTTGGCGCGATTCTCCATATCGTACGAGCCCCCCAGCGCGCCGCTGCGGCCGTACACGAACCAATCGGGATGGCGCTGCACCAGGTCGTAGGCCGCAGGGCCCCAGGCCGGTCCTCCCAGATAGGTGATCGGCACAATCCCGTAGACGCGCTCCTGGCGGATCGCCTTCTTAAACTTTTTCAGGCTCTGCCACCAGCGCCCCTCGTTTCCGATATAGGGCTCTTCGTTGGCCGGCGGCACCATCTGGACCAGTTCGCTGTAGCACCACGAGAAATACTCGTTGCGCTGCATGTAGCGCGAACGATAATAATCGATGCAGAACCGGACCGCTTTCGGTGTCGCCGCGCCCACATACAGAGCGTTATGGTATCCCCTGTTCTGCGTTTCCTCTGTGTAGGTCGGCACGGTCTGCAGGAGGCTGGGGTCGTTGGCAACGCCGTAGTACGTGTTCCCCTGATCCAGCGCCTGTCCGGCCCGGTCCTGTAGCACCGCCACCAGCTCGCGCCCCGCTTCCGGGCCTTCCGCCGGCCAGGTCACCGTGACCCTCTCCACGGAACCCGGCGCCGCACTCACATCGTGAGAACCCCGCGCCACCGCGCCGTCCAGACCAAACCGTTCTTCAACCACGACCGTCCCAGCAAAAGGCTCCGCCGTGGGGTTGTGCACGCTGAGGTGCGCGGTCACAGGCTGTCCAAGACGGTATGTCGTGCGATCGGCTTCGACCCCGCTCAAGTAGGCCGCGCCGTCGCCATTGGCATACAGCGCCAGGGCCGACACGTACACGACGGCATCCGTGTTCACGATACCCCCCCAACCCGAGGACCACATGACCTGCGACAGGTCGTACGTCGCCGGTTCCGCCGGCAGGCTCAGAATAGAGATCGGGTAGGAAATCGTCACATAGCCCGGGCCTCCGGCTCTGACCGCCTGCGCCAACGTTACCCCCTCATGCCTCACTCCCGTAGCTATGTCGATCAGGTATGACGCCATCCGAGGGGTTTCTTCGATCCCCACCATGCCTTCCACGCGCAGGGTGACTTGCATGGTCACCGGCCCCGCCAGGGTGAGGCCTTTGGCCTGCCAATTCGGGACGCCACGCCCGTGCGGCAAATAGGTCACCGCCACAGCACGTCCACCGGCCGCGGCGGCGTCATCCACAAAGCTCATATTGGCCGGTGGCGTTCCCTTCTGTTCGTCAGCCGCCGTCCATTCCCAGCGCTTTTCCATGACGGCCTGCCCCGTCACCGATACGCCCAGTGCCATCACCACCACCCATCCACTGATCGCTCGATTCCTCATGATGTCTCGTATCTCCTTATGTCATTCTTCCATATCCCACGCAGCCTGATGATGACGTCGGACCACCATGTCGCGGTGCTTACCTGATCGTAACCACGGTTCCATCGGGTATAAGGCCCTGGACGGCCTGCTCGTAGTGGGCGAGCACCTGGGACGGGGTCAATGTCCCGTCGTAGATGGCGACTTCGTCCAGGGATCCCTGAAAGGACCACGCATGGTCGTTGGAGCGGTTGCCGAACGTAAACAGATCGCTATCGGCCGAGACACTCATGGTGCCGCTATTCTCCAACGCGCCGTTCAGGTAAAGCGATCCCGTGGTGCCTGATCGAACAAAGACGGCGTGATACCAGGTGTCGAGCGCCAAGGAGGTCGTGCCGACGACGGCCTGGCCGCCGCTGCAGTAGGCAAACAACTTGCCCTGTGAGCCGGTCAGAGGGGCGCCGTTGTAGGTACCTCCTATTCCGAGCACGTCATAGTCGGTCGTGCCGCGCCCCAGCATGTACCCGGTGATGTTGTCAATGGCGGCAGAACGCTTGCTTAAGAACCAAAACTCGACACTGTAATCGGTTCCCAGCGTGGGTGAAGTAAAGGCCGCCCAATCCGTCGTCGCCCCGGCGTTGGCGCCGGATCTGTCGCCGTTGAAGTAGGAGGCTTGGTTGCCCACCTCGAATCCGAGAAAGGTTGCCGGTCCGGGGCCGTTGGTTGCGACCGGGTCGAATCTCTGAACGGAACCCGCCGTCGACCCCCCCCTGCGATACGTACCGAACCGGTCCGTCTGCCCGGCCGAGACCAGGTCGAAGAGGCCCGGCCCATCGAGTTCGCCCATCGGCAGGTACACCACAGGGTTGTCGGCCAGCACCGTGTCCGTGTAGAACGGTTGGGTAGAAGGGACGGTGCCGTGCAGGAGGTCCGTGAGATGGAATTCGCCTGCATTGAAGTGGAACAGGCGGACCTCATCTACCGCACCGGAGAACGGCGCATCCCCGGTCAATTTGTAGGCGCCGATTGTGAAGGCGCCAGACGGGACGGGGGGAGTGTAAAAACCGGTGCTCCCCATTCGGGCGCCGTTAACGTAGATACAACCGACTCCGTTGGTGACCACAAACGCAGCATGGTACCAAGTGTCGGTTGCCAGGGTGATCCCGCTGTTGGCAGTATAGCCGCTCTCGTTGTACCCTTTGATCACTCCGTTTTGCAGCCATAGACCAAAGGCGTTTCCGATCCCCCCGTTCGCGGCGATGATCTGACTACCATTGGTGGTGTCGGGTCGAAACCACGCTTCAAGCCCTATGTTATCGTTCAGCGTGGACAAGGCCGCGTTTGTGACATAGTAGCTCCCATTCGTGAAGGTCATGGCGAGCGTGGATCCGGTGCGCTGGATGGCGCTGCTGCTGGTTGCCGTTATGTTGCTTGGGGACCCCGTACCGATGCTCAGCGGGAAAGCGCCGTTCGAGTCGAGCGTGGGGTTTTGGCCAGCGGTACCGGCTGCCGCACCGGGGTCGTTTTCTCCCAGGCGGTAATGGGCATCGACCGTGATGGCGGCACGCGCCAGATGGGCCGCACTGATCACGATCATCATCGCGATAATCCAGGATCCTGTTCGTATGTTCATCTCGTTCATCTCCTTCATCTCCTTAACTTTGTCAGGGCGGGTACGCCCTGGCTGACCGTGTTATACCCCTCCGCTCGATGGTGCCGCCGTGGACGATCGCGCCTCCCACCTGCCCGCCAATACCCGGTGATCCGCCGGGCCGGTCGGATTCTGCACGCGCGCCAACAGGACCTCCATCGCGGCCATGCCCATCTCGTGGGCAGGCAGGGTCACCGAACTGAGTGCGGGGTCTCCGTATACGGGATCACACTCACTGTTGATGGCCACCACGCTTATATCGTCGGGTATACGCAGGCCCTGTTGCTTGAGGAGTGGACAGGCGAAATGGGCCAGGTCCGCGGTGTGGAAGACGAGGGCGGTCGGTCGGTCGGAGCGCGCACTCAACGACTCTATGAATGTCTTAAAGCTTGGAACACGAAGAGGGGCCGAGTGATCCAAGGACTGCACCGCCGTAAGTGATCGATCAAAAAGAATGCCACTGTCGTTGAGAGCGTCGCGGTACCCCGTGAGTCGACTTCCCGTGTCGCCCTGTACATCGTAGCCGACAAACCCGATGCGGCGATGGCCCAGTTGAATTAACTGCTGCGTGGCCAAATAGCCAATCTGATGGTTGTCGAATAGGACCGACGGCACATCGATGTCTTGTAGCTGCTGATCGCACAGGACAAAAGGGTATCCGGTTTGCCAGAGCTCAACCAGCGCGCTGTTCATGCGCCGTTGGTGCAGTGCGGCAATGATCGCTCCATCCGCACTGCTGGCAGGGAGCTGCTGAATGGCCCTGAGATCGGCCTCCAGATCACGGTTGGCGTTGTAAACATGAAGTTTGACGCCGTGCAGCACGCCGGTGTCCTGGGCGCCGTGCGCGACCTCGGACCAGAGACAGCTTCCAAGCTCCGGCACCACGAGCTCTGCGATACGCGTTCCCGTCGCAAGCTCCCGCGCAAAGATCCCCTTCCCCGCGCGTCGCTCCACCAGCCCCTCCTCAATGAGGCCATTGAGGGCGACGCGCACGGAACCGCGGCTGATCCCCGCTTCAGCAGCCAACCCCACTTCCGTCCCCAGCATCTCGCCGGGCTTGCACTGACCGAAGAGCACCTCTCTTTTGATGCGCGCAACCAACGGTGCATAAACTGTGGTTGATTTTTTCATAAGCGTCTGTTAGAAATTGTACATGTTTAGGACAAGTATATTTATGAGTTGCAAGCTATGCAAGTACAAAACAATGGATCGTTAGAGGGGCCCTTCGGCGAGCCCAAGGGGGCCACAGGTGCCAGATATTGGAGTGTGTAGCACTTAACAGCCCTAAGCCCACAGAAAGAGAGACCGAGATATGAAAGCGAGTGACAAGCAATCATTTGATGAAGATGGCCTTCTCATTGTGAGAAATCTGGTGCCCCGCGATGTGATGGAGCACCTGAGATGCGAATTGCAGGACTACCAGACCGCGATCGAGACGGGTCGCTACTGGCAACTCGTTTCAAAGAAGGCAGTTAGATAGGAAATAGAGGCTGCCGGGGCTACTTTGAATGGGTAGAGGCCAGAAGCCAATGAAGTCCGAATATCCAACAGCCAACAAGGAACACCCAATGTCC
>JABMPJ010000161.1 GCA_013203785.1 Lentisphaerota bacterium
CGGTAACATTTAATGTGGCGCAATTCGTGCCAGACGGGCAGCAAACTAGAAAGTTGACTAGACCAGTGGTTTAGTCTATTCTTGGTCCATGAATGCGGAGGATCAGTGATGATTGCGGTGAATGTACACGAGGCAAAGACTCAGCTTTCGAAGCTCCTGACGCGCGTGAGCGCGGGAGAAGAAGTCGTCATCTCTCGATACGGGCATCCCGTTGCCAGTCTCATTCCGTGCGCGACCCATGCAGAGAAACGCCGTGGGGGAGCTGACCGGGGCTTGTTCACCTTGCCGGACGATTTTGACGATGAGCTCCCGGAGTTGAATCAGGCATTTGAGTCGTGAGAGTTCTTTTCGATACACATGTCTGGCTCTGGTGGGTCACTGATGTGGCGCGCCACGCTCTGCCGTGGGGATAGTTTCTATTTAGATCGCGGGCACGTGGCCGGTATTGTCTGACTATTTCGTGGGCCACGGCCGAAAGTGGCGAGCCCGGCACGGAGTAGCCGAACCCGCCACGGGGTTTTAGATCGCCGCCGGTACGGCGATCTTGTCGCGGGCGACCGGGACTAGGCGCAACGCCACATCCACATGCTTTGGCGTGATCTTGTTCTGCTGCTCACGCGACGCCTCGATCCACGCTGTGCGTGAGATTAGGTTGATCGTGCGGGGCACCCCGTCCGAAGCCGAAGCGATCATCTCCACAGCGGCATCTTCGAAGCAGGGTCGATCCAACCCGGCCTGCTTGAGCCGGTGTATCAGGTAAGCCTCGACCTGTGCCGGTTGCAGTGGCTGGATCTGATGACTGACGGCTATGCGCGTATAGAGCGCCCGTCGGCTCTGCAGCCTGAGCGAGTCGAGCAGGTAGTTGTCGCCGATCATGATCAGACAGAAGACCGGTTGCGATGGCAGGTTGAGCCCTAGGAGCAAGCGCACCTCCTCCATGGCCGAGGCCGTGTAGTTCTGCGCCTCATCCAGGATAATGACCGGAATGACCGAGCCGAGATGACCAATCGCGTCCTCCATGCGCGAGATGTTCACCGCCCGCTGGTATCCCGGTACCTGCCCGAGCTTGGCCAACAGCGCGCATAATACCCCACTGGCACTGAGCGATGCCTGCGTGATTGTCAGCGGCCGATACGCCTTCGGCTCCAGCGACCTGACCCAACTCGCCACCAGTGCGCTCTTGCCCACCCCATTGTCGCCGCTGAGGAGCATCACCGAACGAAGCGCCGCGCTCTGCTGGAGCCGGTCAACCGCTTGGCGAGTATGCTCGGTTTCAAAGAGCTGCTGCTTGTCCTCGTCATGGAAGGGCACTGAACGCGCCCCCCATGCATGCATATAGTCATTGAGTGTACTATCCACGTTCGTCATAGGACTGTGATCCTCCTGTTTCGCTGTTGAGTTGCAGATTGACCGGGCGGGCCAGACAGACGAGCACATCCCGGTGGAACACCTCGATGCGTGAGAGCGTAAACGGATCAAAGCGCAGCTCCACGCGCAGGGCCCGCAGAGAGAGGTCCACCTCGTAGAGCTTCTTATCGATCCGTACCGTCCCGTCCTTGCGTACCGTACGCTCGATCCGGGTATAGAACAGATGCTCCACACCGGACGTATCGAGCTCCAACTTGCGGACCTGTGCCAGTTCCTGGTGGTAGCGTGCCTCTGGCGTGCAGTGCGTCGAGCTGTGCACCCGCTGGTGATAGGTTACCTGTATCCACTGCGAGAGCTTCTCGTTCAGAGCCTCCAGACTATTTGCCTGGTTGCCCTCGATTCTGAGGGAGCTTTCGAAGCCGCGCTGGACGGTTTGAATCAGCCGTTCGATTTTTCCTTTGCTCCAGGCCGCGTACGGCTTGGCGTGCAGCAGGCGTATGCCCAGGGTGGCACATACGATGTGCGCATGCCGGCACACGAACGGCTTTCCCTGATCGGTATACAGCTTCCACGGTATCCCACGCCTGAGCACGGACTCTTTCAATGTGTCGAGGAACGCTTTCGTGTCGGCCTTGGAGTAGTAACCGGCGAAAGGAATCAGCCGTGAGCAGTCATCCACGATGATGCACAACTGCGTGCTCAGCACCGCGCCCGCTTCGGTGCGCAGCTTCGGCCCCGGCGAG
This sequence comes from Lentisphaerota bacterium, assembly GCA_013203785.1. Classification (GTDB taxonomy): domain Bacteria; phylum Verrucomicrobiota; class Kiritimatiellia; order UBA8416; family JABMPJ01; genus JABMPJ01. The sequence goes on from JABMPJ010000161.1 coordinate 2,112, forward strand.
AAGTCCACCATCCACAGCTCATTGACGTGTGGCGTGGCAAAGGCCTTGGTCGGCCCTGTTTCCAAGCGGCCGGCGGCAAGCGTCTTGCGGTCATAGCCCTGCCGCGTCAGGTAGCGGTAAACCGACCGCAACGGCGGCAGCTCTTTGCCTTCCTGCTCCCAGTGAGAGTAGAGCACTTTGACCGGGATCTTGGGATACTGGCAGACCTGTTCGATCAGCCAGCGGCCGGTATCAGCGTCGATCACCCGGGAGGTTCCGCGATCGGAGCGGCTTTCAGGCACCAATGCCGGAAAACCGTCCTGCTTGTAGCCGTACCACCAGTCCTCCAGCGTCCTGACCGCATAACAACGGCCATATTCGTCCGGCCAGGGGCACACCGCGGCCTCTCGCAGGGCCTGAGCCAAGCTTATGCCGCTGCGAACATGTTCTTCGATCGTGTTCACGGCCTTGAAACGAGTCAAGGCCACCGTCTGTGGGTCGTTGAGTTGTATGTCTTTCATGGAAAAGGACTCTGCCAAAGCCCCCGGTCCATTCAGATCACAACGTTTTGTGGGATCGCACTTTCTGTGTTTCTCGCTTCTGGCATCCCCGTTCCCCACAGATCAACCCGTCGCCGCCCTCGGGTGCAAACACCGATAATCACCCAACAACGAAGTCTTGAACTTCTCGGCCAGGAAGCGCAGGATATCCCCGAGCTTTCCGAGCTTGCGAAGTTGCCCCCATAACTGGGTGGCGGAGGGACTGGCGACGCGAATCATCTGCCCCAAAACTTCGGTCAGGGAGGGGATGCGTTGGAGAAAGCGTGTATGCGCTCGCTTCAGACATCCCCTCTCGTTTTCTGTGACCTGGGGCGGGGCACGCCCTTCCATGAACTCGGCATCGAACCACTCCTCAAGCAGATCGACGCCTACAGGCCGGTAGGGCAGGCGTGTATCAGAAATGATGCTGATGGTGCCGCAGCCGGCTGTGCACAGCCAACGTGACGCGTCTTCCTGCTCGGACCCGTCGGCCTTGCTGCTGCGCTTATAGCTGCCGTGGCCGTGAACGCGGTGACTCGGATCCACCAGACATTCCGGCCGATCCCCTCTGATGCTCGATTGTCTTACTTGCATCCGCGCAGTCAACCACAGCACGCCGCCACGCGCACGCCAGATCCGCCCCCGGACGCTCCGCTCCCGGTGACGCTTCAACTGGCTCCTCTAATTGAGGAGAGATGGAGAGGAGAAGATCGCACCGCTACCGTGGCCCGCAGACCGGCCCCCACGAGCTACCGTGACACCATCACATGCCCGTTCCCGAACCACGGCGTGTCACGGAACATCACTGAGCCGGAAAAAATCCCTCACCGGGCACTCTCGGTCATCGAGAACGGCAGCAACGAGATCCTGCTTTCGGTCGCCAGCTCATGGGAGATTGCCATCAAACACGCCATTGGCAAGCTACAGTTACCTGAACCACCGGAGGAGTTCGTGCCGCGTCGGCTGATGCGCGATGGGATCGGCACGCTCCACATCGAACACCGCCATGCCCTGCACGTCGCAAGCCTCCCGTTCCATCATCACGACCCCTTCGACCGCATCCTGATTGCTCAGACACAGCTTGAAGGTATTTCCATCATCACTGCGGATTCAAAGTTCGCGCCCTATCAGGTCGAAGTCATTTGGCAGTAGGCCGTACATCGCCGTCCCGGCCGTAGCCCGGGCCTGACCCCAAGCCGAGGGCCAGGAAGCGCGTTCTGCGAGGAGATCACGTGGTGCATTCGTTTCCACTCTCACTATCGCGATAGGAGAGGCCACACCATAGTCCATGCTGAAAAAGCCATAGTCGGGGTCTGGCTTATGGCAACGTCTCCCAGAGAGATTAGTACCCCATCGCCCCATCCATCCGGTACTTGCGTGGGGTTTTGCCGACGATGCGACGGAACTGACGGGAAAAGTAGTTGCTGTCGTTGAAGCCGATCTCCATCGCGATCTCGGTGATGGTCTCATCGGTGTGGCAAAGGAGATGCATCGCCTTCTGGATGCGCAGGCGCACGAGGTAATCGATCGGTGTCTGCCCCGTGGCCCTGCGGAAGACCCGCATCAGCGTACTGCGCGACATGTGGGCGATCTTGAGGAGCTCATCCAACGTCCAGTCACGGGCGAAATTGTTCTCCAACTCACCGATTACTTTGCCGACCCGCAGAAGGGCGTGAGCCTCGGTCGTATCCGTATTCGTGTAGGCGCGAGAGAGATAGACGAGTAACTCCAGCAGCTTGGCGCGCAGGGCGACCTCGTAGCCGGGAGCTTGATCGGTGCACTCCCGCTCCATCTCTTCGGCCAGCCGCTCAACATGCGCCAGAGGCACACGTCCGAGATGCAGACGACTGGCAAAGCGATGCCGGCGCCGATAGGTTGGCTCCAGCAGGAACATGGCCGAATAGCCCGGCAGCTTGCGCAGCTCACTCTCCGGCAGCGTAATGCCCTCCGGATCGTACATCACGTTGATCAGGTCCAGGTCGCGGCGATCATAGAAGTAGTGACTCTGCCGCCCCTGCAGCAGAAAGACGTCCCCGGCTGTAACCGGAAAGGCATCCCCTTCCAGACAGTGCATCGCGCTTCCATGCGTCACAATCACCAATTCACAGAAATCATGTGTGTGCTCCACTTCGGTTAAATCGTGCGGGTGCGACGGCGCATGCGAAGAATCAGTGCACACCCGTCGCACGGCAAAGGGCATTCCCTGTAGTCCAAAATAGTGAATTCCATCGGCGATTGCTTTACTCATCATATGTGGGATTATCGTGCTGTGTTTTGACACCATATTCAAGGTGGAAGTGGAGAATATGTGGGATAGTGACAGGGATTGAAAAGGGAGGATTGGACGTGGCGTATCTACTCGGCATAGACGTGGGCAGCTCATCTGTGAAGGCCTCCCTGCTGGATGCGGCCTCGGGGCAGTGTGCCGGGAGCGCCTCTTACCCCGCAGAGGAAATGGAGATTTCATCACCTCAAGCAGGCTTTGCGGAGCAGGATCCGCAGCGCTGGTATGAGTGTGCGAGGGATGCCGTGCGCGATGCGATGAAGTGCGCAGGGGCGGCGGCGGGCGACGTGAAAGCGATCGGTATCGCCTACCAGATGCATGGTCTGGTCTGTATCGATGCCGAGCAGCAGGTCCTGCGCCCCTCCATCATCTGGTGCGACAGCCGTGCGGTGCCCTACGGCGACGCAGCCCTCGAGGCCCTCGGCGCGGAGCAATGCCTCAGCCACCTGATGAACTCGCCTGGCAATTTTACAGCCACGAAGCTGGCCTGGGTTAAAGAGCACGAGCCGGAGCTCTATGCGAAGATCGACACGATCATGCTCCCGGGCGACTGGCTGGCCATGCGCCTGACCGGCAAGGCCCGCACGACGGCTTCGGGTCTTTCCGAGGGGATGTTGTGGGACTTCAAGAAGGAGCAACCGGCCACCTTCCTGCTCGATCACTTCGGCTTTGATCACGGTCTGCTGGCCGAAACCGTTCCGACCTTCGGCCCGCAAGGTGAAGTGACGGCAGCGGCCGCGTCGGACTTCGGCCTGAAGGCGGGCACGCCGGTGGCCTACCGTGGTGGTGACCAGCCCAACAACGCCCTCTCTCTAAACGTCCTCAACCCGGGTGAGATTGCGGCCACGGCCGGCACCTCAGGCGTGGTCTACGGAGTGACCTCGCTGAAACAGTACGACCCGCGGTCGCGCGTCAACACCTTCGCACACGTCAATCACACGCCAGAAGATCCCCGTCTGGGCGTCTTGCTTTGCATCAGCGGCACAGGCATCTTGAACGCATGGATCAAGCGCCTGCTGGGCGATGTTTCCTACCAGGAGATGGATGCACTGGCGCAATCGGCCCCGATCGGGAGCGATGGCGTTACGATCCTCCCCTTCGGCAACGGTGCCGAGCGCGCCCTGGGCAACCGCACGATCGGTGCCCAGATTGCCGGACTCGACTTCAACCGCCACGACCGCACCCATATCTGCCGCGCCGTGCAGGAGGGAATCGTCTTCTCTTTCCAGTATGGCATGGAGGTGATGAAAGAGACAGGGATTGCACTCAAGACGATTCGTGCCGGTTTTGCCAACATGTTCATGAGCGATCTCTTCTGTGCCACCCTGGCCGGTATCAGCGGGGCAACGATCGAGCTCTATGAGACCGATGGCTCACTGGGTGCCGCACGTGGAGCGGGCATTGGCGCTGGCATCTACGGGTCGATCGAAGAAGCTTTCAGCTCGCTGGAGCAGCGCAAGGTGATAGCGCCGGGCAGCGAGGACTACCGCACCGCCTACGCAGCATGGAAGGCGCATTTGGATGGGGTGTTGGGATAGCAGCGGCGGCTTGATTTGATGGGGAATGGTTAACCGCGAAAGCGCACAAAGAGCACAGAGAAAAGACGTAAAAGGGAGTAGAGCATGAGCGTTGTTACGGGTAACACTGAGTACTTTCCGGGTATTGGGCCGATTGGCTTCGAGGGGCGCGCGAGCGACAACCCTCTGGCTTTCAAGTGGTATGACGAGAGTGCCGCCGTGGCGGGCAAGACGATGAAGGAGCATTTCCGCTTCGCCATCGCCTACTGGCATACCTTCTGCGGTACGGGCGGTGACCCCTTCGGCGGAGCGACACACCGCTTCCCCTGGTTGGTCGGAGACGATGCAGACGGCCGAGCAAAGCACAAGATGGATGCTGCCTTTGAATTCATCACCAAGCTGGGTGCCCCCTACTACTGCTTCCATGACTATGATCTGGTCGAGGAGGGAGCCACCTTCGCCGAATCGACCCGCCGCCTCGAAGCGATTGTCGACTACGCCAAACAGAAGCAGGCCGCCTCGGGCGTGAAGCTGCTGTGGGGCACCTCCAACCTCTTCAGCCACCCGCGCTATATGAACGGTGCCTCGACCAACCCGGACTTCGGTGTCGTAGCCTTCGCGGGCGCACAACTCAAGAATGCACTGGATGCAACGATCGCATTGGGGGGGGAGAACTACGTCTTCTGGGGTGGGCGCGAAGGCTACATGAGCCTGCTCAATACCGATATGAAGCAGGAGCTCGATCACCTCGGTCGCTTCCTGGCAATGGCGCGCGACTACGCGCGTGCGCAGGGCTTCACGGGCCACTTCTTCATCGAGCCCAAGCCCATGGAACCAAGCAAGCATCAATACGATTTTGATGCTGCCACGGTGATTGGGTTTCTCAACGGGCATGGGTTGCAGGACGACTTTAAACTCAATATCGAAGTCAACCATGCCACACTGGCGCAGCACACCTTCCAGCACGAGCTGCAGGTGGCGGCCAACGCCGGCATGCTGGGCAGCATCGACGCCAATCGCGGCGACTACCAGAACGGCTGGGATACCGATCAGTTTCCGATCAATCTCCAGGAGACCGTCGAAGCGATGCTCGTTATTCTGAAGGCCGGTGGTCTACAGGGCGGTGGGACCAACTTCGATGCGAAGATTCGTCGCAATTCGACCGATCTGGAAGATATCTTCATCGCACATATCGCGGGTATGGACACCTTTGCCCGCGCCCTGCTGATAGCTGACAAGCTTCTGACGACCTCCCCCTACCCCGCCATGATAGCCGAACGCTACGCCTCGTTCGCCTCGGGCAAAGGCGCCGACTTCGCGGCCGGCAAACTATCGCTCGAAGCGCTGGCCGCCTGTGGGATTGAGATGGGCGAGCCCACGCAGTTGAGCGGCAAGCAAGAGCTCTATGAGTCGCTGATTAATCAGTGCATCTAGGAGTCCGTCCTGTTCCAATGTAGCGTTGGCCGTCCCCGGCCAACCATTGGCCGAGGACGGCCAACGCTACACAAGGGCGCTATGTGTTGAGATTTTGGAGACTGATAATCACCTATGCTTTCCGTATTCACGAAAAACACACGCCGCCTTTTCAGCGCACCGCTATTGCCATCTTGATCCCGTCTCGCTACACTTTCTACCTTTTGGTGGAGCGTATAGAAAGGGTAGATCATGAGCATGGAACTGAAGTCTGATTGTGCGTATTCACTGTTGGTCGCGACAAGCATGGGTGTGCGGCTGACACCGGAAAGCGGGCAGCCGTTTCACTGTAGCGACACGTTCAAGATCCAGGTGACCAGTGCCGAAACCAATGTGGCCAGCGTCGCCTCCTACCTGGGGCTACCGGTCAAGGTGCTCACCACCTTTGTTAAGGACAGTCCCGTGGCGCGCCTGATACGCGACAATTTGGCCGCCCGCCACATGACAGCCGAGGGCCCAGAGGTCGAACAGGGCGATCCATGGGGCTATCGCCACCAGTTCAACTTGGCCGACAGCGGCGCAGGCTCGCGTGGGCCGCGTGTCCAGAATGACCGCGCTGGCGAGGTCGGCCGCACACTCAACGTCAAGGACTTCGACCTGGAGCGGATCTTTGGCAAGGAGGGCGTACAGATCGTGCATCTCTCCGGCCTAATCGCCGCGCTCTCGCCGGATACGGGCCGCTTCTGCCTGGATATCGCCCGGGCAGCCAAGAAATATGGCAGCCGCATCTCATTTGACCTCAACCACCGCGCCTCCTTCTGGATCGGTCGCGAAGAGGAGTTGCACGACATTTTCACCGAAATCGCCGGGGTCTCAGACATCCTGATCGGCAACGAGGAGGACTTCCAGCTCTGCCTCGGCATCGAGGGTCCAGAAGCGGGCGGAGCAGATCTGGCAGCCAAGCTGGATGGCTTCAAGGGCATGATCAACCGCGTCAAGGAGGCCTATCCCACGACCTCGGTCTATGCCACCACACTGCGCGAAGTGGTTAGCGCCAACTGCCATCGCTGGGGGGGCATTGTCGCAGAGGGCGACCACTGGCATGTGGTTGAGCCACGTGATATCGGGGTCGTGGACCGCATTGGGGGCGGCGACGGATTTGTCGGCGGCCTGCTCTATGCCATCCTGAAGGGGTGGACCCCGGAGCAGTGGCTCCAGTTCGGGTGGGCCAGTGGTGCTTTGGTGACCACCCTCTTGACCGACTACGCACAACCGGCGGACGAAGAGCAGATTTGGAGCATCTGGGAGGGCAACGCCCGGGTCAAGCGATAGGGCCACCAGCGACAGGGCGCCGAGCGCCCTGTCGCCGATGGATGATACTTCTACTGATTCTTGGGCGCGTCATCGACCGCACCAGCCTCGGGCACAAGATCACCCGCCACGGCTGCGTTGAGGGCATTGACGTCACTGAAGGCAACCCACCACCCGTTTGGCGCCGTGACGCCACAGACCTGGCTCTGGGAGAAGCCGCAAGCAACATCCCAGTTAACCAGATACGGCAGATTGGGGTCACTGGCGTCATAGCAAAAGATGGTGCCTGTGTTTCCGGCAACGATACAGGTGCTGCCGGACGGCCCGTTCACAATCGCAATCACGCGCGTACCCGAGGGGTACGGGTGTGACAGCGCTGATGAGCCCTCGTCGCCATCACCATCACCACCGCTATCGCAGCCCACCACACCGACCGTAATGAACGCCAGAACGGCAATCATCGCACACATCGACCACTTCTTCATATAACCCTCCCTGGCACGACAGCGTGCCGCTTCGTGGTGTACCTTACTCCACGTTATGGAGACAGCGGTATCACTACTAATCGGCAACGTCAAGGAAAGTCCAGCCGACAGAAGGGAGAGCACAAGGGCCTACTCGATCAGCCTGATTCTCTCCGCAAAGGCCGGATCTGGAGTGAAGTGCCGGGCAAATCCGGGGGTCATGTAGATCTCAAGGGGCTGGCGATCAGGCACGAGAAGCGCCTCCGAATCAGGGGCGAGAGCGAGAATCGCTGGGGCTCCAACCAGTCCGGCCACGAAAAGGGCGGTCGATAGAGCATCCGCTTCGACGGCACGCCTGCTGAGCAGTGTCACCCCTGCCATGCCCTGCACAGGAGCGCCCGTGCGGGGATCCATGATGTGCGCGTAGCGGGTGCCGCCGATCTCGATGAACTGCTCATAGTTGCCCGACGTGGCCAGCGACCAGCCATCCGCCAGCTCAACGGTTCCCAGCAGGGCGGTGAGATCAAAAGGGTTGCGTACCCCAACCCGCCAAGCCCGTCCGGGCTCGGGCGACCCGATGGCGCGCATATTGCCGCCCAAATTAACCAGGATGTCGTGGTGGCCAGCCTGCTCCAACGCCTCGAAGCCGCGATCTACGGCATACCCCTTGGCAATCCCTCCCAGGTCGATCCGCATGCCGGGCCACGGTAGGCGTGCGCCCGTCGCGCTCTGTTCGATCAACCGAAAATCGACGAGAGGCAGGAGTCTCTCCAGTGCGACAGCCTCTGGCAGCGCGACCGGTGGCTCTCCCCCACGAAAGCCCCACAGATGCATGAGCGGGGCGACCGAGACATCGAAGGCACCGCCACTCATTTCAGCGTAGTGGATGGAGAGTCGAAGCATATCTCGCGTGGTGGTCGAGAGGGCCACCGGCTCACCTCCCGCCGCATCGTTGAGCTGAGAAATCTCACTAGCGTCGACATACGTACTGAGCCGCTGATTAAGGTCTTCAAAGACCTCTTTTGTCTGCCGGACACAGGCCGCCAACTCCTCGGCACGACCGGCGCCCACACTGACAGAGGCAAAGGTGCCCATGGTGCTCCAGTGCTCAGAGAGAGGCGGGGAAGCGCGACGACAGGAGAGGGAGAGGACGCAGAGGAGCACAATGGCCACTGAGCATCGAACATCGACCATCGAACGCCCAACATTGAAGTGGACCCGGAGAGACCGTGAATCGATAGAGCGCCCCCTTTTCAATGTTCGATGTTCCTCCATCTACGCTCCCGGTCTTGGGCCATACGCAGCGATGAACGCCTCATATCCGTCAGCCGTTTGCGGCGTGGGATACGCTCCATGGAGGCGGTCGAAACAGTTGCGCGAGCGACGTGAGTCGCCCCGTGCATGGAGCATGAGGGTGGCACCGACGAGAAAATTGGCATACGACTCCCTCACCCCAACACCCTCGTAGCGTGAGAGGGCATCTTCGTAGGCGCGCATCACGCCGGGCAAGAGGCGCGCGTCGGCCAGCATCGTGATGGTATCCCCGGGGCCCCAGGTGAGACGGCCCTTGACAAAGAGTTCAGCCATGGACTGGTAGATCATCCGACTGCACGGCAGATAGCCGTCGCTTCCCGCGACCTGCAAACCGCGGTAAGCCCAGTAAACCGCATGCGACTGTGGCACGCGCCAGTCCAGCGGCCCATAGAGCGCATCGACCACCTGCATCCGGGCGGGATCGAGCCCAAGGGCCTGGTGCAGCGCGAGGGTGCGGGCGGGGTCGCGGCTCAGCTCATCGTAGTCGGGCCGCCCGTTTCGTCCCAGCTGGTCTGCAACCAGATGGGCCCACTGAATCTTGTAGTACGCATGCAGCCGGTCCGACTCCCCACCCAGCTTGTGCTGAAAGAGCCAACCCAGCTCTTGGTAGATGCGCGGGTCGGAGGGGTTGTAACGCACGCCCTCGTCGCGCAACAGGTGAAGCCCCTGCTGAACCCAGCGCCAGCGATCTTCGGGCAGCGGCATCATGACGCTGATGTTGTAGGCCAGATTCCAGGCGTGGAAGACCCATATGTCGGAGGTGTGCGGCTCCAGCTTAGTGATCCAGTCGGCCAACTGGACGAGCTCAAGAAAGCGCCCCTCGTCCTGAAGGTAGGAGGCGCGCAGCCAAAGCGCATCCGCGATGATACCGCGGAATCCACCCAAGACGACCGTCGTGAAGACCACCACCGGTGGCGCGCCGCTGAGCCCCTCCTGATCGGATACGGACGGCATACGCGCCTTGAGGAGCGGTTTGTGAAAGACCCCTGCTAAGACCAGCAGCGCAACGCCTGCGGACAGAATCACCACCTCAGATCTATTCCCGTCTCTGCTCATATTGACATACAGCCTGTCCCTGACTCTTGACCACTGATCACACGGGGAGCGCCCATTCGCGTCGGCGCAGCACAAGGCAGCCGGCCAGACAGAGTACACCGCCGTACCCAAGGATCAGGACGGCCGCGGCAGCCTGCACCTCGCGCCACGGGATGCGACGTCCCTCGGCGAGGCGCAGCCCCACGCGGTAGCGCAAGGTCGGTGCCATGGCCATGCGCACGGTTTCAGAGGCATGCGCCCCCACTCGCTCAATCCATGAAGGCCCCTCCTCTCCGCCGTGGTGGTGCTCGTGAGCCACGCGCTCGGGTGCGGTCGAAAACACAAAGAACTGTGCCAGGAGCGTGGCGACCACAAGCGCAAGCGACGCGAAGACCGCTACAGGAAACGTGAAGAGCGTTCCCGCCGTCACGCCCAAGGCCGCCAGTAGCGCCACGTGGCAGAATAGCAGCAACAACGCTCGCATCAGGTTAGCGCCAAAACCGCCCGTGGGAACCAGCAGCTCTACCTCGCGCTCAGGGTGAAACGTGGCCCCTGTCACTTGGCCAGCCGCATTGGGACGTTCTTCAAACAGAAGCTCGACCGGTTCGCCTCCGCGCAGCTGTGCGAGAGGGATCTTGAGCCGATTGACGCCATCCTGGTTGGCCGTGCAGTCTGACTCGAACCAGATACGGCCATCCTCCCCCCGCAGCATCCAGTGCCCGATAACGGGGGGTTGGTCGCGCCAAGCAGACAGGAAGCGGTAGCTTAGCGTCGCCATGCCGGTGGCCCCTTCCGGTAACTCAGGGCAGGATAGACTCCAGCGGACGGGACGGTCACCAGGCGGTCCCAGGCGTCGGCCTTCCACCCACTCACGCGCCACGAGAACCTCTTCACGCACGGCGATGCCGTCTGGGGTACCGGCTACCGTACGGTGCTCTCCTATCCGCGCGGCCGCCCACATGAAGAGGCCCGCAGCGACGAGTTGCAACAGGACTACGGCGAGAATACCCATCCACTTTCCAAGCCACAGCTCAATGACGCGGACAGGCTTAACGACCACAAGGTGGATCCTACGGCTCTCAATCTCGGTCGCGAGTGAGCCGCAGGCCAGCCAGAGGGTCGCCATGCCCAGCACACTACCGACCGCACCCATGGCATAGGAGAGGAGTACCTGCAATCGGCCGGAGGCCGTGCCATCGCCCTGGATCGTTAGGGTGAATCCCACCAGCACCGTGAGCAGCAAACAGAAGAGGCTCACCACAAAGCGCGAGCGCACGGCCTGCCGAAACATCAGTCCGGCGATCCCAAAAATGCGATTATACACCGCTCATCCCCCGCTTACTTCTCAAGAAAGGCCGCCATCCTCGGCGTCGCCGCCTCGGGCGCGGCGCTGGCGCCGTTGGTTGCCTCCCTGACCACACGCACGAAGAATTCCTCCAGATTCATGGAGGGCCGCGACAGCTCTGCTTCGCAGTCGCAGGTCTCTCGAATCGTCTGCAACAGCCGCCGGGTGGTAGCCGCATCGAGGACGGGGAGATCGAGGGTCATACGGTCGGGAGTTGCCAGAAGATCGCGCAGGTTACCGGCCGCGCGCGGCTTACCGTTGTACATAATCACAACCCGGTCGCAGATATGCTCCACATCGGCTAGAAGGTGCGAGGTCAGCAGAATGGTCGTGCCTTGGTCCGCCAGGGCGCGCAGCATCTCCTTGACCTGACGGCAGCCCATCGGATCGAGACCCGAGGTCGGCTCATCCAGAATCAACAGCTCCGGAGCATTGAGCAGGGCCTGCGCCAGGCCGAGACGGCGGGCCATACCCTTTGAAAATTCGCCTACGGCGCGATCGGCCGCCGCCGTCAGCCCCGTCATTTCAAGGAGCTGATCGGTACGGGCCCGCCGCTCCCTGGCGGAAAGATCGAAAAGCCGACCATAGAAGAGGAGGGTCTCGCGAGGGGTCAGGTAACGGTAGAGATGGGAAACCTCGGGCAGGTAGCCGATCCGCCGGTGAACAGCCACATCACCGGGACGCCCCTCCATCAACCGGATGCTACCCTCGGTGGGATGCAACAGCCCAAGCAGCAACTTGATCGTGGTGCTCTTGCCGGATCCATTGGGACCGAGCAATCCAAAGATCTCGCCCCGTCGCACCGAGAGATTGAGTCCGTCCACGGCGCGCACTTTGGGTCGCCGCCAGAAGTCGCAGAAGACCTTCGTCAGCTGAACCACTTCCAGTATCGTGCTATTTGCTTTCTCTTGCATAACGTCTACACATCCTTCTGTCGAAACAGGACTGTACCGAGACAGAGCAGCGCACTCGCATAGACCAGGGCATAGAGGGCCGCCAATCCCATGTAGCCGCCGGTGATAGATCCACCCGCATTAAGCTGATCACACACCCAGAAATGCTGCCAATTGGGTACCGCCGAATAGAGCAGACCGGCCCAGAGCGACTCGGTGGCGTGGAGGCCAAAGAGGTAGTCACTCATCATACCCAATGCGAACACCGCGCTACAGCTCGCCAGCGTGGGGACCATTCCCACGACGGTGGAGAGTGTCATGGCCAGGGAGGACATCACCACCAAGCCCAGCGTGATTAGAACGGAAACCGGTACGAGGCGCCAATCGAGCCTCGTCGCAAAAGGAGCCCACTGACCGGTCCGATCAAAACAGGACGCCAGTACAACGCACAGAAGCAGGCCGCCCAGAAGCGCCGTCGTGGTGACCGAGCCAAAGGGGCGCTGCCGCTTGTAGTTCACGACAGCACCCACCACGCATGCCGCGACCATGACGGCAATCAGGAGGGCACCGGTCTGGCCATCGGTCACAAAGCCCGCTACACCGTCACGGTTAACAAAACGCTCGGCCACCCGTTCGGCGAGCAGCGTCGTGAGTCCGGCACAGAGGGAAAAGACCCCGACCACACCGACCACACCAACGAATTTGGAGAGAAAGAAGCAGTCGCGACTGACCGGCTTACTGAGTACGACCAGCGCTGTACCGCTCTCGAGCTCGCGTGACAGCGCGGTGGTTGCGGCATAGCCCGCGACAAAGACACCGAAGACCGCGTGCAGCGCAAAGGCGCTGTCCCGGACCAGTTTTCCATCTTCGCCGAAGCGATGCAGGATCAGGAACGGAAGCAGCGCCGTTAACGTGCTAGAGACCAGAATCAGGAGTAGACAGACGGGCTGTCGCAGGGCTTCCAACGCTGTGAGCCCTGCCAACGCGACCGCCTGTCTCAAGCGGAACATCAGCCCTCGCTCGCGACCTGTTCGTCCTTATCGCGCATGGCCTCTTTGCGGCTGAGTTTGATGCGGCCGCGGTCGTCAACACCGACGCACTTAACCCACATCTGATCACCCACCTTGCAGATATCCTCGACGCTACCAACGCGGAAGTCGGCCAGCTCGCTGATATGCACCAGACCATCCATCCCGGGAAAGATTTCGACGAAGGCACCGAATTCTTTCACGCCCGATACGCGGCCGTCGTAGATGGTCCCAACCTCAGCTTCGGCCGTAACCATCTCCACTTCGCGAACCGCTTGCTTCAGGGCTTCGGCGTTGGTGGCGAAGATGCTGACGGTGCCGTCCTCTTCGATATCGATCTGGGCTCCGGTCAGCTCGGTGATACGGCGAATATTCTTGCCCCCCGGGCCGATCAGCTCGCCAATCTTATCAACCGGAATGGTGACCTGCGAGATGCGCGGCGCGTGCTCACTCATCTCTTCACGGGGAGCCGAAATGACCCCCTCCATGAACTCGATCAGCTCGATGCGGGTCTTGCGAGCCAGTGCGAAGGCACCTTCGACGAGGTCCCAGCGCAAGCCGGGAATCTTCATATCAACCTGAAACCCGGTGATACCATCACGGGTACCGGCCACTTTGAAGTCCATGTCACCACAGTGATCCTCTGAGCCGATGATATCGGTCACCAGCTCGGCCCTATCGCCATCGGAGAAGAGACCAATCGAGATGCCCGCTACGGGCCGCTTGATGGGCACGCCGGCATCCATCAGGGTCAGCGTACCGACACAGACGCTCGCCATTGAGGAGGAGCCGTTCGAGCCCATGATGTCGGACACCAGACGGACCGTGTAGGGGTAATCATCCGGAAGCACATGCGCAAGTGAGCGCTCCGTCAGTGCCCCGTGGCCGATCTCGCGCCGACCGGTGAATCCCAGACGTCCGGCTTCGCCAACGCTGTAGGGCGGGAAGTTGTAGTGCACCATGAAGCTCTTCGAAGCGATGCCGCCGGTGATCGCGTCGGTGCGCTGAATGTCGGACTTGGTGCCCAGTGTCAGACTGCCCAATGCCTGCGTCTCGCCGCGGGAGAAGAGAGCCGAACCGTGCGTACGGGGCAGGACCGATACTTCTGCTTCGAGTGAACGGAGCTGATCGAAGCCGCGGCCATCCATGCGCTTGCCCTCGTTGAGGGCGAGGTCACGCACCGTCTCAATCTCGAAATCGTCGAATGTGGCGCGATACTCCTCGGTCGTCATCTCCGGGAACTTCGCGAGCATGCCGGCTTCGAGGTCGGTCTTAACCGCGCTGACTTTGTCCTGGCGATCAAGCTTATCGGCGATGCCAAGGGCCTCGGTCATGGCGGTGCGGCCCAGTTCACGCATGGCGACCAGCATGGGGGTCTCGGTTTCGGCGACCTCGATCACCTTCTCGGGCAGTCCGAGCTTGCTGCGTAGTTCGATCTGGGCAGCAATGATCTTCTCACAGGCGACCTGACCAAATCTCATGGCCGCGACAAGATCGGCTTCGCTGGCTTCTTTGCAGTCACCCTCAATCATCATGGGCAGCTCTTGCTTGCCGCAGTAGACGAGGTCTATATCACTCTTGGCGCGCTCCTCGTGGGTCGGATTGATGATGAACTCACCATCCACGCGACCAACGCGTACCCCAGCGATCGGGCCCATGAACGGAATGTCGGAGAGCGTCAGCGAAGCGCTCGATGCAACAATGCTGAGCATATCGGAATCATTCACCCCGTCTGCGGAGAGCAGCATGTTGTTGATCTGTACATCGTTGTGATAGCCCTTGGGAAAGAGAGGGCGAATCGGGCGGTCGGTTATACGTGAGGTCAGAATCTCTTTCTCGGCCGGACGCGTCTCGCGCTTGAAGAAACCACCGGGAAAGCGGCCAGCGGCATAGAATTTCTCACGGTACTCGACCTGAAGAGGGAAGTAGTCGATACCTTCGCGCGGCTTGCTGCTGCACGTGACGGCAGAAAACAGGATTGTGTCGGCTAGGCGAACGGTGACGGCACCGGCGGCCTGATGGGCCATACGGCCGGTTTCGATGGTCAGGGTCTTACCTCCGATATCGACGGAGACGGACTGGATGTTACTCATGACTTCCTTTCTGGCGCGGCCTTTCGGGCCGCTTTTCCTCTTTGACGTTCAGGCGTATGTGAGAGAAACCTCATGCGTGCTGGCCGGTCGTCGGTAAGCCCCCGCCCGAGCGAGGTGCAGGAGTGCGGTAGTGAGAAACTACCGGCGGATACCCAGCTCCTTAATGAGCGACTGGTATCGGTCACTATCCTGAGATTTCAGATAATCCAGCAACCGCCTACGCTGACTGACCATTTTGATCAGTCCGTAGCGGGAGCTGTGATCCTTCTTGTGCGTCTTCAGGTGCTCGGTGAGCAACGAGATTTTGCTGGTCAAGATCGCGATCTGAACGTCTGAAGAACCGGTATCACCTTCGTGACGCTGGAACTTCTCTTGGATAGCGGCTTTGTCGATTTGGCTCATACGCCGAACTTCTTCCTCTTCTCTTTTCTTTACTTCTTTTTCTCTATCGGGGTCGGACTATAGTACGCGCCGACGTTGAGTGTAAAGGTATTCTTTGCCATTTTTTCGGGGTCGCGAGACGCGATCAGCGCTGCGGCATGACGACCGCTTCAATGTCCTTGGCAATCTGTCTCTTGAGGGCCTCGATGCTGCCGAAGCGGCGCTCGCCGCGCAGCCGCTTCACGAGGTCCACCTCGATATCCTTTCCGTACAGGTTGGCACTCAACCCAGGCACATGCAGCTCCAGTTCACGCTGTTTGTCGGGGTTGTCGTTGAAGGTGGAGCGGTGACCATAGTAGAGCGCGGCCGGGTAGCGAGTGCGTCCAATCGTGGCCTCCACCACGTAGATGCCGGGCGGGGGTAAGACCTCGTTGTGGGGATCGAGATTGGCGGTTGGAAAGCCCAGTTGACGGCCAATACCGTGACCGCGCTTGACCGTGCCCAGGATGCTGAAGCGCCGCCCCAGCAGCACGGCGGCACCATCCAGATCGCCAGCTGCAACGGCCGCACGCACGCGCGTACTGGAGACGGGCTCCCCTCCACGCAGCACAGGCGTGGTGGCCGACACGCTAAAATCAAGCTCGCGACCAAGCTGCCGCAGCAGGGCCACATCCCCACGGCCGTTCTTACCAAAGTGCCAGTTGCACCCCACGTGCATATCGGCCAGGCGAGGAATCGAACGTTTCAGCTGTCTGACAAAATCCTCCGGGGGAGTCGCGGCAAATCGACGCGTGAAGGAGAGCAGCAGGCACCCCTCCACGCCGAGACGACGCAACAGTTCAAGGCGATGGGGTGTGGAGGTGAGCAGACGTGGAGCCTTGTGGTGGCCCAGAACGCGCATGGGATGCTGGTCAAAAGTCAGAACCCAGACCTTGCCGCCCAGTTTTTCGGCGGCCGCCCGACTACGCTCAATGACTTTAAGGTGGCCGAGATGGAGTCCGTCAAAGAAACCGGCCGCCAGCACGATCGGGCTCCGCTTGTGGCGCAGGGCATCCATATGAGAGACAGTGATCATAGTCAGCTATTGGACGTGGCGGCGACGAAACGAGCGAGCGGCAGGACGACCTTTTTGAGGGCGTCTTCGTCCATCTCCATGACGGCGTCGAATGGCCTAGCATCTTCCAGCTTCAACGGCCCCGATCCGGTTCGCCGCAAGGCCGAGAGATGAGCCCCGCATTCCAGGTCAGCCCCGACATCAGCACAGAGCGTACGGACATAGGTGCCCTTTGTACAATCGACATGAAAGCTAATCTGAGGCAACGCGCACTCTGTGATATCGAAGCGGTAGACATGGATGAAGCGAGCCTTGCGCTCAATGGTCTCACCTTGGCGCGCCGACTTGTAGAGCGGCACACCCTTGATTTTGACGGCGGAGACCATGGGCGGGGTCTGCATCATATCGCCCACATAGCGCTGCATGGCCTCAGCGGCCCGCTCGCAGGTCACGCCGCGCCACTCCCGCTCACGCGTCACCTCGCCATCGGCATCCTGGGAATTGGTCTCGATGCCCAGAGTCATGGTGCCGTCATAGGCCTTGTCGCCGCTCATAAAGACGCTCGAAAGCTTGGTCCCCTTGCCCAACAGGATGACCAGTAGACCGGTGGCCTGCGGATCAAGTGTGCCACCATGCCCGACCTTCCCGATATTGAAGTGCTTGCGAATGGCGGCCACGATGTCGTGAGAGGTGGGCCCGGCCGGCTTGTCCACCAGCAGGACGCCATCCAGGGAAGAGGCCTCACGTGGCGGGGCAGGACTCCTGTAGCGTGGGTCGGGACCTTTGGGCTTGGGTATGCTCATACGGGGGGCTCCTCATCCGCGTCCTCGATGACCTTGTAGGGGTCGTAGGGCGGAATAGTGTGTTCATCTTCCATCGATTGGAGAAGTCCGAGCACATGGTCGCCCTGCTCCACCGACGTATCCAGATGGAAATCGAGGCGCGGCGTGAACTTCAGCTTCACGTTGTGGTTGATCCACTGCTGTATCTCCACGCGATGGTTGCGGATTTCACGCAGGATAGTGCCGCGCTCATGTTCGTGACCCAGGATGGAGATCATCACACGCGCATAGCGCAGGTTGCGACTGGTCGTGACATGCGTCACGGTCAGGGCGGCCATATCCACGCGCCCCTCGGGCGGCAGGATTTTGTAGAATGCGGCCGCGATCTCACGCTTGAGTAGTTCGTTCACCCGCGTAATACGATCAATACTCATCTACAGTGTCTGGGCGATCTCGGAAAGCTCGTAGAACTCCAGGAGATCACCCTCGTCGTAGTCCATGCTCTTGTCCAGGCGGAGACCACATTCCTGTGCCTCGCGTACCTCGGCGACCTCGTCTTGGAAATGCTTGAGCGATTCGATGCGGCCTTCGCACAGGACCTCTTCGCCCCGCTTGACACGTGCGCGAAAACTCGGACGGATGTTGCCCTTAACCACGAGGCAGCCCGCCACCTTATTGCGGCGCCCCACCATAAAGACCTTGCGCACCTCGGCCACACCCCGGACATCCTCATGGATCAGCGGTTTCAAGAGACCGGTCATCCCGTCACGCACCTCGTCGATCAGCTCATAAATCACCTGGTGCAGGCGAATTTCAACACCTTCGTGCTTGGCCACGGCGTCGATTCCGGATTCCTTACCCACATGAAAAGCCAACACAATCGCGTTGGAGGCGCTGGCCAGCATAACATCGTTTTCAGTCACGTTGCCTGTGCCGCTCAAAATAATGTTGAGGATCACCTTGTCGCTCTGAATGTCTTCGAGCGAGGTCGCAATGGCCTCAACCGAGCCCTGCGTATCGGCCTTGAGCACAACCTTCAGCTCCATCTTCTCACCCTCTTCAATCTGTTTGAAAAGGGAGTCGAGGGAGGTCTTGACCGGCGCATAGAGGTTCTCCTGACGCACCTTCGTCGCCTCGGCCGTCGCGAGCGAGCGGGCCGCCTTCTCGTTGGCATAGACCATGAAGCGGTCACCGGCACCCGGCACACCGGGCAGACCGAGCAATTTGACCGGAGTGGAGGGACCCGCCGACTTTATCTTGGCACCGTGGTCATTGATCAGAGCGCGGACCTTGCCAGAGTACGAACCGCACAAAATGACATCGCCAATGCTCAGGGTACCCCGCTTAACCAGCACGGTCGCGGTCGGGCCCATGCCGGGCTCAAGCTGGGCCTCAATCACGAACCCCTCGGCGCGGCGGGAGGGGTTGGCCTTGAGCTCAAGGACCTCAGCCTGTAGCAGAATCATTTCGAGAAGATGGTCAATGCCATCGCCCGTCTCAGCGCTAACGGGACAGCAGATCACCTCGCCGCCCCAATCTTCCGGGGCCAATCCTTCAGTCTGCAGCTGCTGCATGACACGCTGCACATCCGCAGTCGGCATGTCGATTTTATTGATAGCCACCATCATGGATACACCAGCCGCCTGGACGTGTTTGATCGCCTCGCGCGTCTGAGGCATGATGCCATCGTCGGCCGCAATAATGATGACGGCCACATCCGTCAGGTTGGCACCTCGCGCCCGCATAGCAGTAAAAGCCGCGTGGCCGGGGGTGTCGAGGAAGGCGATCTTCTTGCCGCTCAACTCGACCGTATAGGCTCCGATGTGCTGGGTGATACCACCGGACTCACCGGCCGCCACCTTGGCGTTGCGAATTTTGTCGAGCAGCGAGGTCTTGCCGTGGTCAACATGCCCCAGGAACGTCACAACCGGCGGACGCGGTTCCAGATCCTCGGACTGGTCCTCATCTTCGGGGCGTTCGGCCAATTTGTTGTCAATGCTGGGCCTGCGGCCGCGCTTCTCAATCTCGACCGTAAAGCCATGCTTGTCCGCGATCTTCTTGATCACCTGCACGTCGATGCTCTGGTTGATCGCGGCCAGAATGTTCATCTTCATCAGCTCAGCGATGATCACGTTCGGCTTGAGACTGATCACGTCAGCGAGGTGTTTGACGATAATGGGGCCGCGCAGACGCAGGATGTTACCATCCACAACCTCCGCCAGCGGCAGGGCCGAGGCTCCTGAGTCCAGCTCGGGGGCAGCAACAGGAGCAGGCTTGGCGGGCTCGACGGAATCACTCTTCGCCTTGGCCTTGGCCTTGACATTCGCCTTGGGCAATGGTGCCTCGGGCACCACAATGCTGGGAGCCGGAGCCACCGCGACCGGGGCGGCAGTTTTTTTCGCCGGTTTGGCCTTCGGCTTAGCGGATGGAGACGTGGGGGCCGTCAGCTCGGGCGTGGGGGCGGGCTTGGGCGGTGGAGGGGCTTCGCCCCGCAATACAGCCAGCATGGTGTCGTCCACAACCGCCATCTGGTTCTTGGCGACGACACCCATCTCGTGCAGCTTGAGCAGCACCTCTTTGCTGGTGACGCCGAGCTCTTTAGCTATCAGAAAAACTTTCATAATCGTTTCCAGACGGCTTTCCCCGCCGACGCCTTCTTACTCAGGCTTTCTCTTCTTTATCGTCGGACGCGGCCACTTCTTCGGCCGCCTCCGCCTCCGCAGGTGTCACGTCACCGGTAGCCTCATCCGGGATCGCGGCCTCTTCGAGTGGGGACTCTTCAACAGGCGTCGTTTCCGCTTCGGCTTCGGTTGTCGGTTCCGCTTCGGCTTCCGCCTCCACCTCGACGATCGCCTCAGGCAGGGCCTCGGCTTCCGCGTGGGCATCGACCTCAGACGCGGCCTCGGCCTCAGTGTCAGCCGCGGCACTGACAGGCTTAACCCCCATCGCGGCATCGTGGATGGTCTGGGCCACATCGAGCTCCAATCCGGTCATCTCGGCGAGCTCACTGACTTCGGCTGCCAGAATACCATCCACAGTCAGGAATCCGACGGTCACGAGGGCCTGAGCATTCACGGGCCCGATACCCTCTACCACAGCCAGGGCCTCGACGGCCTCGGCCAGCTGCTTCTCAAAGTCGGCCTCCTGCTCATCTTTCTGGATATCAACCTTCAGGCCAAGCAGTTTGGCGGTCAAGCGGACGTTCTGGCCACGCTTGCCTATGGCCAGCGAGAGCTGGTCAGCATCGGCCACGACGTGCACCAGGCCGGGATCATTCTCATCGATCGTCACCTTGGCCAATTTGGCCGGTGAGAGGGCGTTGGCCACGTACGTGCGCGTGTCATCACTCCACCGAATAATATCGATTTTCTCGCCGGAGAGTTCGCGAACGATGTTTTTGACGCGCATGCCGCGCATGCCAACGCACGCGCCGACCGGATCGACCTTCTCGTCGTGCGACAGGACCGCGATCTTGGTGCGGTAGCCCGCCTCACGAGCGATGCCCTTGATTTCCACAATGCCGTCGTTGATCTCAGAGACCTCGAGCTCAAAGAGCGTCCGCACAAAATTGGGATGACTGCGCGACAAAACCACGCCGGGCCCCGCTGATTCGCTACGCACATCCAGCACGTAGGCGCGAATGCGGTCGCCGATCTGATACTCCTCGGTGGGGACACGCTCGTTGGACGGTAGCAACGCCTCAGCGCGCCCCAAATCGATCACGATGTCGCTACGGTTGAACTGGCGCACCGACCCGCTCACGATATCACCCACACGGTCCTTATATTCTTCGTAGACGACATCCTTTTCGGCCTGCCGGATGCGCTGGATAATGGCCTGTTTGGCTGTTTGGGCGGCGATGCGACCAAAATCGCGAGGGGTCACCTCCACCTCGGTGAACTCACCGAGCTCAGCCGCGGGATCAATCTCCAGCGCGTCGGCGAAAAGGACCTCTTCGTCCGCATGGGTCACATCTTCAACGACCAGCTTCTTGGCAAACGCCTTGATATCGTAGGTCTTGCGATCAATCTCTATACGGACATCCTTGTTTCGCGCCAAATTCTTGCGGGATGCCGACTGGAGCGCGTATTCGACCGCCTGAATAAGGATTTCGCGATCAAGACCACGCTCCTTCTCCATGTAGTTAAGAATCGCCTGCAGTTCGTTATTCATGACCTGTTTCTCTCCACCCGGGGCGGACCCCGTTCAATTGTCCAGTTTTTCGCGCCGCCCCCATATGCACAAAAGAGTGGGGTAAGCCCCACTCTTCACCTGACCACTATGTAAAGGGCAACCGGTACTGTATGCGCCGCCCCCGGAATCGTCAAGCCCCCATCTGGAAAGCTTTCTACGCACTACGCCTCAAGCAGGAGTCAGAATTCAGAAGTCAGAAGTCAGTGCCCCATTCTTCGTGGGGTCAAAACGTCCAAGTGACTCTCATTCTGAATTCTGACTCCTGAATTCTGACTTCCTTGCTGGGGACACAGAAGCTTACACCATCATCTCGCGCTGCTCGCATTGACTCGCTTGGCATCGCAGACAGAGTGCTCTGGCATTTTAAGCCCGCTTCTGTCGTGACAGAGGCCGGTACGGTTGGATACTGTCAGGGCATACGAAAACTAAGGAGAGTGATGATGCCCTTTACACTGCCGTTGGGAACAGAGGCGCCGGATTTCAGTCTGCCGGCCACAGATGGAAAGCGCTACAGCCTGGCCGACTTTGCCGAGAGCGAGGTGCTGGTGATCTTCTTTACCTGCAACCATTGCCCCTATGTCATCGGCTCAGATGAGGTGACCCGGGCCACCGCCAACCGCTTTAAAGCGCAGGGCGTGGCGTTCCTCGGAATTAACTCTAATAGTATCAATACCTACGCCGAAGACAGCTTCGATCATATGGTCGCACGTATGAAAGAGCATCACTTCCCCTGGGTATATGCCCATGACCAGTCCCAGGAAGTCGCCGTGGCCTATGGTGCCCTACGGACGCCGCACTTCTATGTCTTCGACCGCGCACGCAAGCTGGTCTATACCGGCCGCGCCATCGACACCCCGCGCAACGGAGCGCAGGCCACAATCAACGATCTGGACAACGCGCTGGAAGACATCCTGGCCGGACGCCCGGTCCAGACCCCCTTGACCAACCCGATCGGCTGCAACGTCAAGTGGGACCGCAAGGAAGCGCACTGGATGCCTGCCGACGCCTGTGATTTGGTGTAGTTACTTCCTGCGGTTTCGTTTCCTGGCCTTCGCCGCCTGCTTCCGTTTGGCCTTCGCCTTCTTGCGGCTTGCGAGGTGAGGGCCAGAGGGTACCCCGGATGACCGAAGATGGTCCCCGTCCACCACCATATCCATGATCTGTTCGTCCTCATCGAGGATATATATAGGCTTCTCGCCGTTCCATGTTCCAAAGTAGTCGGGATCCTTCTTGCCGAAATAGTCTATGCCCACCACACGGCGGAAGGTGTAGCCATGCTTCACGCCGGTGGCCACCATCTGTTCATCAACAATGACTGTCGGGCAGGTTGTGCAGAAGAAACCGGCCGGCGCAAGCATCGCGCGAGTTGCGATATCCGTGGCATAGATGAAATTGGCCGCCCTCCGCTGCGTCGCGGACTGACAAAGGGGACAGATCGCCACGTTCCCCAGGAACTTTTTCGAGTAGCCGTGGGTGACATTTCCTTCAAAAAGCGCGAGACCATTGCGCCGGATGACCTCCTCGGCCAATGCCTTTTGTGATTCCGCCTCAAAACTGTCGAGATCAACCGTTACCATCTTCCCATTGCGAAGAATACCGGGCTCCCTGCCGACATCGGGGGTCACCGTCTCCTTCGTTTCGTCCACGCGCCTATTCTTCTCTCTAAATCGTTGGAACAGGTTCATTCTTCCCTCATCTTCTCAGCGCCCTCCTGTAGCGCTGCATGCCACGCCGCACCAGCCCGCACGAGAACCGCGAGGCGATGACGAGACGGCCGTCAGCGACGACCGGTCGGCAGCTGATCGGTGCAGTTGGGAGGCGACGGTACATCCCACGTGCGAGACACCAGATAACCGGATGCGGCGAACGCAGAAGTATCCGCAGACATTCCTGCTCCATCGGCAAATGGAAACCGCTGATAACGAGAACGCCTTCGTTCCGAAACCGCTTGGCGAGGTCATAGGTTTCGAGAATCAGTTTTCCCGGGCACTTGACGGAGCAGAACCGTGCGACCTTGGGACGATCCAAGATTCCCGCGTCTCCGATAATCTGAATGGCTGGTTTGGCTGTCATCGCTCAGTCTCAATCACTTGGGTTATCTCGTTTTACGTAGTTCCTGTCACGACCGATGATGGCCCCATTTGCCCCTTTGTGTCACCTTTGCTGCGTGAGCCATTCGCGAGCCATTTCCATCATCACTTCTCCGTGGCACGTTTGGCGCGTTCTTGGCACGATTCGGTCTCTTGTTGCCGGATTCGTATTCTGGTGCGTTTGGTTCATTTATGGTGCGTTTGAGATGCGTTTGTTTGCCCCTTATGCCCCTTCATTGCCCCTTTCGCCACTCGGTAAAAGACGCCTCTCCCTGTAGTACCGACCTTCTCTACCAGTTTCATCTCTACCAACCCGGCCAGATCAAGGGACGCGGTTCTCTTGGCAACAGAAAATGCCCGTTGATACTCCGTATTTGTCATGCGCCCGTGTGTCTTCATCAACCCAATGGCTCGGATTTTCCGCTCATTCAGGCCCAACTCATCTATCACCGCATCAGTAAGCCAATCACGCCAAATCACTGTGACAAACCGTTCTCCCTCACCGCGGAATTCCGGTTCCGGCAGACCGGCATCGGCGCACAACTGTATCATGTCGAGTGTCCCGGTTCCGGCCCGCTCGATATAGTGCGCCAGGTAGAGGGGTTCGCAGATCAAGCGATTGCGCGGAACGGAGGGATGCGGCCCTTTCAGCATGTCTGACGTCAGATCTTCCGGCAGGCCACCCGGATTCCAGATCTCGATGCGGTTGGCGAAGACCATGACCTGCACGCCGGACTTGGAGGCATAGTTGCGATGGGCTACGGCGTTGACGATCGCCTCGCGTACAACCCGGAAGGGTACCTCATAGCTGACATCGCTTGCAGCCGACTTGTCGCTGGGCTTGACGGAGCGGTGCAGCCGGTCCATGACGAAATCCACGGCTTTGTCCACCACGTCAAACAAGGATCCATGATAGACTTGCTGGCTGGGGATAGGCTTTGCAATGGCGGTGCCATGGAAGTGCAGACACGTCACGTCAGCCGAACGGATAAACCGCTCCGGCGCGTCATTAAAGAGCAGGATAGCGCCCCGTGTCGGTTTGCCTTTGGCGAGCAGGTTTAGGTGGGCCAGCGCCTCTTTGCGCGAGGTGTTGGGAGCAAGTGCATAGCTTCTTTCTGCACGAGCCTTCTCTATAAACCAACGCATCTTTTGCGTCGAAATATCTTTGAGTGTAGCGTCATGGCAGGCAACTGCATCGAAATCTTTCGCCGCCACAAACCCATGATCCTGTAGATACTGAATCAAGCTGCCGTAGAGCAGGCGCAGCATTTCGTCCGTATTCTCAAACCGCCGTCGGACAACTTCAGCCCCCGCACGTTCGATCAGGGCCTTCATCATTGGCTTACGAGCCTTGTCGTCGCGTCCCTTCACCAGAATCAGGCGGCGTTTGCGAAGTCGCGTCGCTTCGGCGAACTCACGCTCCGTGGGCGACTGGCCACTATCGTCCGTCCATCCGTACTCGTTTCCAAAGACGCCGACGTAGATCGCGCTGTTCTTCACTTCATCGAGGTAGACGGCATCCGCCCGCCGATCCGCAGGCGGCAAGCCCTCAAACAGAAATACCCGGAAGAACTGCCGCAACAGGTCATGCCCATGAACAAAATCGCGCATGACATACCGCTCCGCCTGAAGCTCCTTCTGCACACTGCTTATGATTAATTGATCCATCATCTCGCCATTGCGGCCATTACGAGACCTTGAGATTGTAAGTGGGAAATCTACAGCAGATGTTCCGCCTTGTAGTCATCATTGATGCAGTACCGGGGCTTGCCTTCCATGCGATGGATGAAGCCCGCTTTTTCCATACCGTTGAAAGCGCTTCTGGCCTTGCGAAGAAAACCATCGAACTTCTTGATGTTGCCGACTGCGACATGACTCTGGAACCACAGGGCGAGGCTTACTTGTCGTGCGCTGGGATAAGGGGTCTTCGAGTATCGGTTGAATCTGTAGACGATACTCAACAGATCTTTGCTGAAATCATGAAGCTGGTCGAAGGCTGCGCCATAAGCATCCCTCAACTCGACGATATGATCTCGCTTTAGCAGGAGACGATCGGCAATGTAAACCGGATGCAACGATGTGCTGCTCTGATGCTTGGAGATCAACCCCTTGTTTTCAAGAAACGAAATCTCGTTGAAGTGGTTGTTGTCGGGCGTGAGTAGAATTGTGTAGCGCAACTGCGCGTTTGCCCATTCTGACTTGATCAGGTAGGCAAGGATACGCTTCTGCTGTTCGTTTAACGTTCGACCTTCCAGACGGTCCTCGATGTAGCGGTCGAAAGACAGAAACAGCGCTTCCATCCGGTCGTCCAAAAGTCGACCGGTGTTGAGAAACAGCCCGATGTCCGACTCCGAGTAGAAGCGATAGTACGGCAGATCAACGAGATTCTGTAAGCACAAGTCCACCATCGTCGCCATTCCTATGCCCTTGCCTTCCCACTTGTTGAAGACCATGAGTACCATGGCCAGCTTGGGATTTCGCGGACGTGCCTCCGGTACAATACGCCTGACAGGAACGGAGTGGTCCGGCTCTTCGATAACCAGGTGTTTTCTGAAAGCGCCCGGATTTCGGATCTCTATATGGCTTCCCGGCTTGATCGTGATCGTAACATATTTGTCGATAGAGTAATCACGATGCGCCAAGGCGTTGTTGACGGTCTCGCGAATCAAGGCCTGTGGATACTGGGGGGTTGCCGAACCGCCTTCATCCAGGCTTACCCCCACCGGGATGTTTCTCATGACAAATGCGTTTGCCGCTTCCATGACGGGAAGTATGTTGCCGCTGATGACCTGCTTATCCTGAACAACGACCTGCGGGGCTTCCACATAACCATGAACGCGACAGCGAAACTGTAGATGGTCTTCGGGATGCTGACCGCAGACGAGCATGCCCAACGTCGTGACCTGGCCGTCTTTAACGAAGGCCTTCCGGCTGAGAAAGGACATAGCGGAATGGACATCCGGCTTCATGGTTTCCACTTTGGTCTGGCGATTGAGCAGCTGGATATACTCGTTGAGTTGATCGATATCCAAGTCATTTGGTGTTGCGTTGGCAACCGGCATCAGTTCACGAGCTTGCAGGACATCTTCTTTGTATTCCTCTTGGCTCGATATTTCCGCTTCCGACAGCTTGTGATCACCTGTGAGAACACGGCGATAACCAACGCCATTCAAGAAACAGAACTTCTGATCGGCTGGAAGCTCATCCACGAAAACTACCGCCACCTGACCATCCATGAACGAGCGCAATTCCGGGTTCGGAAAAAGCGATTTCAGATCAAGCTTCCGTCCCTGACGATCCGTGAAGACCGCACCGAATTCCTTCAACTTCGGTTCCGCCTCGGAGCGGTAGCCTGTGAAGATGTAGCGGCTGGTTCCGGCTGACTGCTCTTCCTTTACTCCCAGCAACAGCACTCCACCACGCGTATTGAGAAACGCATTGACGGTCTCATGTATGCTACGCCATTCCCCGCCGGTCGCGGGAACCGGTTTGATTTCGATTCCGTCGCTCTCCAACTCTTCAAACTCGCCGCCACGAATCAGCGGCTCCAGTTTTTCCAGCAATTGGTCTATGGTCTTGCGCATTGTTCACCTCGCAATCTGTCTCTTCTTCACTCCGACCCAGCGCCCCGCCCATGCGGTATTTGATGTCGTAATTGATGATGAAATCCACGCCTTACCCCCGTCCCAACCGCTGCGCCTGATGCACCAAGTCCTTACAGGCATCGCCGCACTGCTGGAACTCGGCTTGCGAATTGCCACAGACGGTGTTCGCGAAACGCCCGAAAGACGGAAGTCCCTTCTCGTCGGCGTTTGTGGGAATCCCAACCATCAGCTGATCGCGAAAATCCTGGGCGAGCTTTCGCTTGAGAGCAATGGCCGTAGCCTGGTCGATTTGCTCCCCATCTTTGGCGAGACTCATGGAATGCCGCAGTTGGTCCTGTGGCATTTGCTGCATGCCGACGAGCAGGCGGCAGCAGTGGCCCTCGCCGCCGGACCAATTCTCGATGGATTCGTGCAGTTGTCGCCATCCACGGAGGTTGAAATACCCGACGCAGAAGTCGCCACGGTGACAAAGCCCGAGCGTCTCCTGCAGGGCCGGCAGAAGTCTCTCCTCAATGTTGTCAAAGATGCGAGGCACTGTTTCTGTCCCTTCTCTCCGGCCTTTCCCGTCTTCGTGCTACACGCTACGCCGAGGCGCGGCCGGAGCGAACCCAATAATCTGCTTCACCCTTCGTGAATTTCCGTGGTTCGCCGACCTTGTGTACAGGCCCTGCGAGGTCGGTCTTCACTGGCACTTTCTCTATGTCGAACATCAGCTTTTCTAGAGAAAGGGTTCTAGCCCCATTCTCTATGGTAAACAAGGACGGAATGCTTGGAACGGGTTGAAATGGTGCAAACGGAAATAGAGGCGCTTGCGAATTCCCCACAGCAATGCTACATCAAAGCGCATGAGAGAGACGACCGCCATAGCAACCATTCCTACGGAGCACAGCGATTCAGAGCTGATTCGAGCGCTCTGCACGACGGGGGCCTATCAAACCCCTGCGGCAGGCCGACGCGTCGGGTGGAGCCGCCTGGTGGGTGGCTGGGATCCGTGGGTCTACTGGCGCGTCTACCTTATTATGCGCGCGGGCTGCCGCGCCGCCAAGGGGGGGCGTCACACGGCGGCGGTGTGGCGTAGGGAGTCCGAGGGCCTCATCCAGATCATGGAGGCCGCGGGCGGTAGGTTGATAGTCTCAGGGATGTCAGAGGCACTTGCGCTGAATGAACCGGTGGTCTTTATCGCCAACCACATGGGTATGCTCGAAACCTTCTTTCTGCCCGCCATCCTGATGGCCCACGGCGATGTATCCTTTGTGGTAAAGCAGAGTCTGCTCGACTACCCGCTCTTCGGCCCCCTACTGGGCGCCACCCACCCCATCGCGCTGACACGCCAAGATCCGCGGGGTGATCTGAAGACCGTGCTGACACGCGGATGCGAACTGCTCAAGCAGGGCCGCTCCATTGTCATCTTCCCGCAGGCCACGCGTGCCTCGGCCTTTACGCCGAGCAAGTTCAACAGCCTGGGAGCCAAGCTGGCCGCCCGCGCGGGGGTCCCGATCGTGCCCCTCGCACTCAAAACCGACTTTATGCGCGTCGGTAAGTGGGTCCGTGACTTTGGCTCGCTCGACCGCGAGTTACCCATCTACTTCCGTTGCGCCCCACCGATTATGCCCCCGATCAACAGCCGCGATGCCCAGGCCGAGGTCGTGGCCTTTATTCGGTGCTGCCTGACCGAGTGGGGCGGACAGATTGACGACGGAGAGGTCGCGGACGAAGAAAGTGAGCCTGAATCATGAGTGAATCCATGTTACCAGATCTTCAATCGAGCCTGCTGTGCGATGACGTGCGCCAGGAGCGCAACGGAAAGTTCATGCTGATCGGCCTTTTTGACGGGCTCGGCGTACCCCAGTATCCGGCCGTCTTCCAGAAACTCTGTCTCGTGAATCGCTGGTGCTGCGGCAGTGGCGAATTCACCCAGTCCAGCCGCATTATAGGAACGGATGGGGTCACCGTAGTGACGCAGGGCAAGGATGTGGCCCTACGCCTGCCCAATGACATGGCCACCGCGACCAGCGTGGAGATCTTCCTCAACGTGAAGCTGGAAACACCCGGCATCTACTGGGTCGAAGTGATGCTGAACGGCAACATGCGCATCCGCTACCCCCTCCAAGCCCGTGAGGTCAAGCAGGGGCAGGGCTAATCCACCATCTCCATCTCAATCACATCGAGACCCGTCACCCAACGTTTGAGTGAGTTGAGGTCCAGCGTGAGCTGCGACATGCGCTGTTGCGAGGCGGCGGAGAGGGGGATTTCATGGGCGAGCCGATCCCGCTCGAGGCTGAGGTGACGACGCCACAGCCGCAGAATAAGGTCCCGCGTGGCGTCTTCAGGTGCAAGCTCGCTCAAGCGCATGCGTGACTCGGTCATGAGCAACCGGGTCACGAAACCGTGCAATCCTTGTATACGCGCCTCCTCGTCAGCCAAAAGCTCCTGTACGGTACCCTCCCCCTTGCCCGCCCGCAGCGCGACCTCAGCCACGGCCCGGCAACGCATGTCCTGTAGAATGGCAAGGGGAAAATACTGCTCCACCAAAGCCCCTACACCGGGATGCTCCTCAATTTGCACAAGATGCTCACAGAGCTTCAGTTCGAGCTCCGGAATGGCGGCCTCGTCCTGCGACGCGCCCTCGTCCGCATCGGCCTCCGCCCCGGGCGCGGGCCGACGCTGACGGCGTTCAAGGTGCCTTAACTCATCCTGCAAGGCGGCCACGGGCAGATTCAAATGCTGCGCCGCCGCCTGCATCAGGCGGGCCTGCTGCACCGAGTTGGGACTGCGCAGAATGGTTTGCAGCACATCCCGCGCCGCGCGCATGACGCCCACATCAGAGGAGAGGTCTTCGCGTCGCGCCAGCACAGCCACTTGGAAGTCCACGACCGAACCGGCGGCATCGAGGATAGCCTCAAAGGCCTCTCCACCCCGCTTGGCGATGAAACTGTCGGGGTCTTCCCCCTCCGGCAACGCGGCCACGCGCACACCCAACCCGGCCGAGAGGAAGATACCGGCGGTCTTAATGGCCGCCTCTTCGCCGGCATGGTCCGGATCGAACACGATCGCCACACTATCGACATAGCGCCGCAGGATGTTGGCGTGATCCTCCGTGAACGCGGTGCCCTGCGAGGCCACCGCAGTTGTGAAGCCGGCCTGATGGCAGCGGATCACATCAATCTGCCCCTCGCAAATGATCGCCTCGCGCTTGTCGACCATGGCGCGCCGTCCCTGATGGAGGGCATACAGCACACGACTCTTGCGAAAGAGCAACGTCTCCGGGCTGTTGATATACTTGGCCCCACGCGCATCGTCGCTCAGCGCGCGACCACTAAAACCGATCACACGCCCCTGGATATCGCAGATCGGAAATATGAGACGATCACGAAAACGATCGTAGTAGCCCGCCTTCGGGTCATCCGCGTTACGCGGAATCACCAGGCCGGCCTTCTCCATCATCTCGGGCGTGAACTTGTGCTTGCGGGCCCATTGTAAGGCGCCGTCCCAGCGCTTGGGCGCATAGCCCACCCCGAAGGTCCGGATGATCTCCCCCTCCAGCTCGCGCTTCTTGAGGTAGCCGCGGGCATGCTCGGCCGCCTTCATCTGTTCGAGGCAGCGACTGAAGAACTCGGCAATCTCGGTGTGAATCTTATAGAGCGCGTCCTTGTCGGAGCGCTCTCCCGGATCGCCGTCCTCGAAATCGAGATGGATGCCCGCCCGGTCGGCCAGCATCCGCACGGCGGTCATGAAATCAACCCCCTCATGCTCCTGAATAAAGGAGAAGACATCGCCGCCCTTCCCGCAGCCGAAGCAGTGGTAGATCTGGCGTTGGGCGTTGACGTTGAAAGAGGGCGTCTTCTCTTTGTGGAAAGGGCAGCACGCCTTAAACGTACCTCCCGCGCGCTTGAGAGTGAGGGCGGCCCCGATCACCTCGACGATATCGTTCCTGAAGCGGATCTCCTCGAGCGTACGTTTGGGTATAATCCCCGCCATGACCTACCCGTCCCGCGAGAACCATTTGCGCAGCCTGCCCGCCTTGGGCTTCTCAACGTCATGCTCCAGCAGGGCTTCGACTTTCTCGCGTGAAGCCTCCACCTGTTCGTGCAGACGATCCGGTACATCCATCTCCTCAAGCTGCTCCTGCACGGCCGGCACCAGACGCATGACGAACGACCCGATCAGTGACTCCTCACCGAAGTGACGGTTGAGATAGTCGTGCGGCCAGAGATTCATGGCCAGGAAGATAATCGCGACATAGAGCGCCCCTTTGACCAGACCGGCGACGCCGCCAGCAATCGCATCGACCCCCTCGGGGATAGCCAACTTGATCAGCTTGCTCATCACGACTGTCAGCAGCAGCGAAGCCAGCATCACAAGGAGTACCACGCCGATATAAGAGACCACCTGGGCCGTCTGCCCCTCCACGCGAGTATGATCCGCGAGCCACCCCGCCACGCTGTCGTGATAGCGCAGGCCCAGCCAGAATGCGACAATCGCGCCCAACAGACGGGCGATCTCCTCCGATAGCCCACGTCTACAACTCAACACTATATGCAGCAGTACAAATAGCACCGCCACGATATCCACTACGTTCAACTGCATTACCGTCCTACCGCTTCGGTTGAGGGGGCGACGTGCGCTCGTTCTCTTTCAGCCAGTCGCGTGCCTGCAGCCCGAACTCACCGTCACCATCGAGACGGCGCACGTGTTCGAAATGGGTGCGTGCCAGGCCACGACTGTTCGCCTTGGCATGAATCACTGCGAGGAGATAGTGCGCCTTAACGTGGTTGGCGCTGCCGATGAGCAGCTCGTCGAGCAGCTCGGCTGCGTGGTCGTCGTCGCCTCGTTCGTGCAGCACCACGGCCAACATGAAGCGCGCATCCGACCAGTCTGGACGCAGGGCCAGCGCCTTCTCAAAGGCCTGCTGCGCTGTGGCCAGATCGCCTTCAGTCTTCGCGACCAGGCCGAGATTATGCCAGGCACCAAAAAGCGTAGGATCCTTCGCCACGGCTTGCTTATAGAGGACCAAAGCACGCGCCGACTCGTTCCGGCGGTGTGCCGCCAGCGCTTGCGTCCATAGCTCGGCACCGGTCTCAGCACTCGCGACGGTCGGGGCTTGCGAGGCGGAGGGCTTGGCCTTCACGGGGGCGGCTGGAACCGGTCCCGGTATGAGGGCGACTCGCGCATCGTCAGGATAGGCCGCTGCAAAACGCTTGTACGTGGCTGCGGCCTTGGAGCTCATCCCCAGATGGACGCCATAGACCTCCGCCAAACGCCACAGCAGGTCGGGATCTTCGCTCTTTTCGATCGCCTGTTTCAGTGTTACCAGCGCCTCCTCATACGCCTTCCGATCAATCGACGCCTTGGACAGGGCCAGTGCTTTGGCCACAGAAGCGGGGGGGGCAGTCACGGCCACGGTGGGCACCGCCACAGGCACTGGAGTCGGCACCGCGATGGGCACAGGGGCCGCTGCGGTTGGTGCCTTCGGGGCCACACCATGCTGCGCCACAAACGCCTGCAGATCCGCTGCACGCGTGTCATCCTGCCCAGCCTGTGCCAGGTAGCCTTCGAAATAGGCCGCCGCGCGCGCCATATCCTTGCGCCCGTCGCGCTGCACCACGCCGGCGTTGTAGAGCGCCGCCCCATAGTGCTCGTCGGCCTGTAGTGCCTGACTGAGGAACGCCTCGGCCATATCGAGGTTTCCTGCACGGTACTCCACGACACCCATGGATGTCAGAATGCGTGGAGAGTAGCCCTCGCGCCGGTTGGCCTGGTCGAGCAGCACCCGGGCCTCGCGCCAATGGCCCGCCTTCATCTCCAGCTGTGCCGCGAGCTCGAGCGCGCGTGTGTCCGCCCGGTCCAGCGTCGCCGCCTGCGCAAAGGCCGCCAGCGCCGGGGGTGATTCGCCCGCCAAGGCATAGGCGCTCCCCAAGTTGATCCAGGCCACGCTGTTGGAGGGTACCTGTTCCACAACATGCACCAGCAACGGAATAGCGCCTGCGGCATCGCCGTGCTCAAGCAGATCGACCGCCTTAACCATCTCGACGTCATGCGGGACCGGGGACGGGACCGGGTCCGGAGCGCCGCAACCGCTCCCCAACACCCCCCACAGCACGAGCCACGACAAGGTCCTCACTGAATCTCTCATAAAATCACGCCTTCATTACTTCGGGTTCTGCGTCCCTATATAGCAGTAGACCTCTAATCCGGCCAAGGTGAATGTGCGGTAAGAGAGAAAACGCTGGACGCCGCGATAGCAGATTGTCCATAACTTTTGCCATGGAACCGACCCCTACAGGCTTGGACCCGACGCCCGCGCGCAAAAATCCACCAGCCACGCGCAAGCAGCGCCTGCTCCTGCACATCTGCAGTGCACTCTGCCCACCCGAGGCGATCGAATGCCTGCGCGCTGACTACGAGATCACCGGCTTCTTCTCCAACTCGAACATCGCCCCGGAACCCGAGTATTGGCGACGCCTGACCGAGGCCCACCGCCTGGCTACGGAACTCGGGATACCCTTTATTATGGACACCTACGACCATGCCGAGTGGTTGGAAAGCGTGGCCGGACTGGAATCAGAGCCGGAAGGAGGGGCGCGCTGCGAGCGCTGCTTCGCCTTCAGCCTCTCGCACGCCGCCGCCTATGCCGCCGCCAACGGCTTCGACAACTACACCACCACCCTCTCCATCGGCCCTGACAAGGATAGCACCACGATCTTTCGAGTGGGGCGCGAGCAGGGCCCTTTCCTTGAAGTGAACCTCAAGAAGAAGGACGGCTTCCGCCGCAGCCTCGAGTTAAGCCGCACCTATGATCTCTACCGCGAGGACTACTGCGGCTGTGAGTTCAGCCGCTCCACTCCCGCCCCCTCGGCGTGAGAGCCTCTCGCTCCTGCATCCCGAAGACCGCCCTGCACATGGGATCGGGCGCATCTGCGATTTGGTGCATAGGTCCCAATCGTAATCGTAATCCTGCTCGTAATCATAATCGGATTACGATTACGAGCAGGATTACGATTGGGACAGATACAACAGAACGTCAGATAGGCCCTGAAAGCAACAGCAGCCCTATTTTTGGAGTCGCTGTGATCGAGTCCCTGTGTCAGGCTAGAGAGATGAAGAAGACCTTTGAGTTGATTCACCCGAAAATCAAGTACCCCAGACTTGTCGAGGCGGTCCGGCGAGATGTTAAGAAATATGTAAAGCGCGAGTGCCGCAAGACGCTCCCGGAGGGATTTGATTTCTGGGCTTTCGACTGCAAATTTGGTCCGACCGAAGCGGATGCCAAGGTGATCCATGTGGCCGAGTTCAGCCAGTATATCACTACCGCCGAGAAGGAAGAGCTGACCTCTTTCTATATTGAGATCCTGGCGAAGCCAGCGAAACGCCAGAAGAAACAGGGAGCCGTAGCCAAGGGCGGGCAGGCAATGCCGGAGGCCTAGCACCTAAATAAGCCAACTGATACCCTATTTAGACTTGTGTTCGTTGGGGCGCTGCGATAGAGTCTCTTTTTCATTCAAAACACCCTACGGGAGAGGTTACCGTGCCTGAAGAACAAGCTGTCCTGGATGCGCTAAGCCAGATCATTGATCCTGATTTTCAACGAGATATTGTCAGTCTGGGCTTTATCAAAGAGATGGTCATTCGTGAGGGGCATGTGGCCTTCTCGATCGAGCTGACCACACCGGCCTGCCCTATTAAGGATCGCTTCCGCGAGGAAGCGGAGCGGCTGGTTGGGGCTGTACCCGGCGTCACGAAGGTGAGTGTCACCATGACCGCCCGCGAGCGGCCCAAGCGGCAGCTCGAAGAGGGCAGCGGCCTGGACAAGGTGCGCACCATCATCGCGATCAGCTCGTGCAAAGGCGGCGTCGGAAAATCGACGGTTGCCGCCATGCTGGCGCGTAACATCGCCGCGCGTGGACACAAGACCGGGCTGCTCGATACCGATATTTTCGGGCCGTCCGTTCCCACCCTCTTTAATCTACACCAAGAGGGTGTGGCCGGACAGGGCGACTACATGCTACCCGTGGAGGCGGATGGACTCAAAATCATGTCGTTCGGTTTCATGATTGGAGACAAGCCAGCCGTCATGCGTGGCCCGATGGTGTCGAATTACCTACAGCACCTGCTCCATCACGTGGCATGGGGCGAACTGGACTACCTCGTGATTGACCTGCCACCCGGCACGGGGGATATCCAGCTG
Organism: Lentisphaerota bacterium; assembly: GCA_013203785.1. Lineage (GTDB taxonomy): Bacteria > Verrucomicrobiota > Kiritimatiellia > UBA8416 > JABMPJ01 > JABMPJ01. Next base: position 37,618 of record JABMPJ010000161.1, read on the forward strand.
ACGTTGTCGCAATCGATCCAGATTGATGCGGCCGTGATTGTGACGACACCGCATCAGCTCTCGCTGACCGATGTACGTAAAGGGATACTGATGTTCGACAAGGTTAATGTGCCGGTGATCGGCGTGATCGAGAACATGGCCTACTTTATCTGCGACGGCTGCGACAAGCGGCATGAGATTTTCGGAGGCGGTGGCGCCGGTGAGCTGGAACAGCGCTTTGGACTGAAGCAGCTGGCAGAACTACCCATTTCGACCAGCATGAGTGGCTCGCTGGCCGCTATTTCCGACTCTGCTGCGGCCCAAGAGGCTACTGACGCGGTGATCCGTGCGGTCGGAGCCCAGGCACTAGCGCGCAACGAGAAACCCGCCGTGGCCTTTGATGCGGCACAGATCACCCTGACGTGGCCGGATGGCGAAACGGTCACGGTGGCGAACCGGGCGCTGCGATTGGCGTGCGCGTGCGCGAATTGCGTGGACGAGATGTCGAGCCGCCCCACCCTCGATCCTGACACGGTGCCCATGGACATTCATGCCAAGGAGGTCTGGACGATCGGCAACTACGCCATCGGCGTGAACTGGTCGGATGGCCACGCCACCGGGTTCTTCCCCTATCATACGTTGCGGGAGATGGTGGGCGCGCCGGCCAAAGCGCGCCGGTAGGGCGCATGCTCTGGGTGCGCCGCGAATAGGTAGTGCACGCGGCCACACGCTGGGGTGATCCCTATTGCCCCTCTTCCCTACAGGCTTGGATCAGGGCCGTGGCGCCCTCGCTGATTTCTTCCGACGTGCGGTTGGCACGGTAGACGCAGGAGCCCACCCCTACCCCGCAAGCACCGCTGGCCAGAAACTCCCTCGCGTTGGAGGCACTGACACCGCCCACGGCAAGGACCGGAACAGGGAGAACCGCCTTAAGATCCTTGATATAGCCTGGCCCCATGCGCCCGACGGGGAAGCACTTGAGTAGATCGGCCCCAGCGGCAACAGACATAAAGGCCTCCGTGGGCGTCAGAAAGCCTGGGATCGAGATAAGGCCCCGTTCGCGGGTGCGTCGAATGACGGACGGATCACTGTTGGGTGAAATGATATAGCGGCCACCCGCCTCAGCTACGGCGTCGACCTCCTCCGGGCTCAGTACGGTTCCGGCCCCGATATGGACGCCGGATCCACTAAACTCTTTTGCCGCCCTGGCGATACTTTCCAACGGCTTCGGCGAGTTGAGCGTAACTTCGATGAAGCGCACACCGCCGGCGGCAATGGCCTTACAGACAGACAGCGTCGTCTCCGGCGTGACCCCTCGTAGAATCACAATCACTGGGGCCAAGGCCAGGTCGGCCATGAATACGTTGCGGTACTCGGCTGTCATCACTCTCCCTTCGATGCGTATGGCTCGTCAAACTGGAGCAATGCCCCAAAGCGTGCGCCATCTTGGACAGAGCACAACCCTACAGACTCCTGACCCTTCTTGCACCACTGAAGGTTCATAATTGTTACAGGCTTGACCATCCTGAACCCGTTGAGAGACGCCTCCAACCGCAAAAGGCGCAATTTCTAAGCTTTATGCAAATCGAGCCTCGCCAACATAGGCCTATGCGGGCCACAATGGCATGCAACCTGCATTATCTCTTTGTCATGGCAGGAATGACGGGAACCAGTGGAAGCGGCGCTTCCCCTGATTACTCGCTGAGGCACATCATCCCCGTTGCGGCACACACTGCAACAGGCCACTTTGTGGAGAACGTATGACAGAATCAGACACACCAACCGATCAGCCGCCCCCCGAGGCAGGGGCGGCGACAGAGCCCCGTCGTAAACTGATCGTAATCGATGACGATGCGGCAATCCGGCAGATGGTGAGGCATGCCATGGTGAGGCATGGTTACGACGTCGTCGAAGCCGGGACAGCCGAAGAAGGTGAAGCGTTGCTGCATGGCGGCGACATTCCGGTCGCACTGGTGGATATCAATCTGCCCGGAATTTCGGGCATGGAACTGGTGCGACGCTTTGCTGATGATAGCCGCGTCGCGATCATTCTCTTCACGGGCGATGACATGACCTACTCGTATGACCAAGCCATACACGAAGGGGCCGCCGACTTTGTGCTGAAACCCGTGCGTATGGGTGAACTGGCCATGCGGATCGAGCGAGCCATGGGTACCCGGCGGATGCGTATGGCTCAGGACATTCTGGTGGGCAAGCTGGAGCACATGGCCGTAACCGATGAGCTCACGGGGCTGGCCAACCGGCGTCGGATGACGGAACGACTGGCCGATGAAGTCGCGCGCGCCGACCGCTATGATCGGCCGCTGGCACTGTTGGTGATGGATATCGACCACTTTAAGGAGATCAATGACCGCTTCGGACACGCCGCCGGCGATCAAGCGTTGAAGGCGCTGGCAGAGCTCCTGCGCGCCGATGTCAGGACGACTGACCACGCTTACCGCTACGGAGGAGAGGAATTTGTTATTCTTCTGCCTGAGCTGCAATTTCCGGAATCGATGGCCGTAGCCGAGCGCCTTCGCAAAGACGTTGAAAACTGCCGACTGATCGACGACCCACAGCAACGGATCACCGTAAGCATCGGTATGGCGCAGTATATCAAGGGCGAGTCCCCTACGAAGTTCCTGGAGCGGGCTGACAAGGCGATGTATGAAGCCAAGCAGGCCGGGCGTAACCGCGTGCGGTCTGCCCCCCCAACTCAGGACAATTTAGGCGACACGCTCCAGCCGAGCGTTGAAGCGCCGGGGACGTAGTCGGCCTGGCACCCCGGCCATTCAGTGGGTTCAGGGGAGGATCCATATTCACGGGATCACGATCAATCCGGGCAAACCCCAGATTGCTGCAATCCTGGGGCTAGTAAGATCCTGTACGGCTGGCCGCGGCATCCGCTCGCCCGCCTACAACCAGCCGGTGAGCTCGGCGAGCTGGCGGCAGTAGTCGAGGTAGTTATTCCAGGATACATCATGGGGTACCCCATGGTCACATCCGGGGATGAAGCCTCCGTCACGGATGACAGGTTCAATGCGCCGCAGTTCATTCTTGAGCGCGTCGCCGCCTGCGGCGATACAGCGCTTGTCGACGCCCTGCCGAAACGCCATCTTTTTCCCGAAGCGCTGGCGGAACTCCACGATGTCACAGTGCGCGGCCACCTCGATCGGGTCGCAGACGTTGACACCGGCTTCGATCCACAGCGGAATCAGCTCGCCAATGAAGCCGTCGCTGTCCACATCGACAATGGGGCACCCAGCGGCCTTGACCTGACGGGTCCATCGCTTCCAGCTCGGCATACAGAACTCGCGCGCCATATCCATGGAGATCATGCTCTTGGCCTTGTAGGCCATATCTTCAGAAATCAGTATCCCATCCGGAACGACGTGCGGCAGAATACGGTCGAGCATGCGCGCGACAAAGTCGCTCCAGAACTCGGCCATCTCGGCAACGAATTCCGGGTCATCAATCATTAACATGCACAACCCCTCAAACCCGCACCATTCGCGGAGTTGCCAGAACGGCCCGGAAAACCCAATGATCAGCGGCCAGTCGCGCTCGGCCAACGGCGCACAGCGCGCCGCAAAATCATCCGGGAAACGGCCGGGAGCCTCCGTATCATAGCGCACCTTGATCGCCTCCCAATCCTCCCGATTCTCAACCGGACACTTGATCCAGCGCCGCGTCACAAAGTCGATCCCCGTGCGTAGATACGAGACATCGTACTCGTCGGAAATCTCACAGATATTCCCCTTCCAGTCCTGGACGACATAGTGCCCATCCCTGTGCTCAAGGACTTTCTCCTCATACATGGGGAGGAGCCGGAAATCAGCGTCAGGATAGATAGTAGGCTGTCGTGGCTCATCGGGCTTGATGCCAAGAACGCCCATAGCGAACTCCATGGGATCGCGCCCCTCGGGCAACCCTTCGGCGTGCCATCGCTTGCGGGTGGACTCCCGACCGTGCCCTGGTTCGAAAGGGATACGATCCGGTGTACCGAATGTCACTGTCTCGATATAGCGTTCGCGCGGATTCATGTTTATCCAAGCTCCTTCTCTGTCGGTTGCTCATAAGATAACCCAAGGCCCGGATTGACGCGTTCAGGAATGGGACGTAGTATGTTCAACTATGGGCCATCCATCGATACAGTTCCATGTGGAGTCAAAGCGGCAACCTCCCGGATATACCTTTGTTACAGAGGAGTATAATGAGCTCCAGTTGATCTATGTGACGGAGGGTCAACTCCTAATCTATGGTGAAGATTCGGACAAGACTGTGATTATGGACCCGCACAGATTTGTGCTGTTAAGGCAGGGGGGGGCCTTCAGATTGAGCTGCAAAGGAGAGGGGTACCGCGGCTTTGGCGTGTCTCTTCGGGGCGAGAAGCCGCGCGCATTTCGGGGGGCACCGGTCACCGGGCTGGCGGATGGTACGGTTCGGATGCTAGGCGGGATAATCCTAAGACACATTGCCGCGCCCGTGGCAGAGAGCCGAGAGGCATTAGCCGGGCTGGGGCAGGCTCTGGTGTGGGAGGTCCTCGCCCTGGAACGCGAGCGCGACCAGCGCCCTGGCCGGGACTGGGCCATGGCCGTACGTACGGCCTTGGAGCTTAACATAGGGACCTCGCTACCGGTGCGCGAGGCCCTGGCCTCCCTGCCATTGAGTTACCGCCAGCTTTGCCGCTGCTTCCGAGAGCGGTATGGGACCTCACCCAAGGCCTACCAGGAACTGCTGCGTGTCGATGAGGCGCGCCGCATGCTGGAGGGAACCGCACTGGACATCACATCGATTGCCACCGAACTGGGCTTCTCGAGTTCGCAACATTTCGCCTATCAGTTCCGGCGCATGGTCGGCTGCACGCCCTCATCCTATCGCAGGGAGCCGCGCAGCATCAGTTAACGTCGGCGTTAAAATAGGCGGCGAGCTCATCAGGAACAGGAGGGCAATCGGCGGGTTGGCCGCCGTTGCGCAGCGACTGCGTAGCCATGCATCCCGCCGCTACGCTGTTGCGTGCGGCGACGGCCGAGGTCTTGATCGATCCACCCTCGCGCACATAGCGCACGAATTCCGCCACGATCTTGGGGTCCGCTCCGCCGTGCGTTCCTGCTTCCGCTGGGATCGCAAAGGCTTCATGCCCCTCCGGGTTGTAGCTCTCACGATGATTCCATAGCTTGACGCTGCACTCGCCGGGAACGTCGCCAAAGTTCTCAAGCCGACCCTCCGATCCGATGATACAGTAGTTGCGCCAACTGTCAGGCGTGTAGTGACACTGTTGATAGGATGCCAGCACCCCGTTGTTGAGGCGCATCAGCATCATACTGAGGTCTTCCACATCGATAATGGGATTGAGCTGCTTCTGCGAAAGCGGCGGCCAATTCTCATCGTGCCAGCTGGCATCGGCCGGCTTGGATGGGTCACGTCGATCGGTGATCTGATCGTAAAGTGACAGAGCACCCAGCGCCGTGACCCTTTCGCTGTAACCGCCGCACAGCCAATGCAGAACATCAATGTCGTGAGCGCCTTTCTGCAGCAACAGCCCTGTTGATTTTTCCCGCTCGGCGTGCCAATCCTTGAAATAGGCATCGCAGCCATAGCCGATAAAGTGCCGACACCAGCCCGCCTTGACCTCGCCGATGGCACCACGGTCGATCAGCTCCTTCATCTTGAGAACAAAGGACATGTGCCGCATGTTGTGCCCAAGATAGAGCTTGGCCTTCTTCTCGTATGCCACTCGGAGGATGCGGTCGCACCCCTCAATGGTGATCGCCATGGGTTTTTCAAGATAGACATGCTTGCCTGCCTCCAGTGCCGCAACAGCATGCTCTTCGTGCAGAAAATCAGGTGACGTCACAAACACAGCCTGAATAGAGTCGAGCGCCAGAAGTTTCCGGTAGTCGTCTGTCACGAACACGTCCGGGCCGAATTTCTCTTTGAAGGTGCTCAAGGCTGCGGGCCGGGTATCCGCCCCGGCCACCAATCGAACCCCCTCGTCCGGTCGATGCGCGTTGTGGGCCAGTGCGCCTCTACCACCCGCTCCGATGACACCGATATTCAAGTCGTTCATTCTCTCTATTCTCCAATGAAATATGGTGGTGAACCGATCTGCCTCAATCCGACAATCATCGGCCATTACTGGTTGTGACACCATCAAAAAAGAGGGATAAGGATATTCGCACCCGTCCCCCTCAGATAGAGGAGAGAGGAATCAGTGGGGCGTCGGGTTGCCTCCCTTAACCGCCTCGGTGAACCGCTCCTTCATGCGCTGTAGCGCGGCAAGGTAGGCGTCCACGTCCGCCCGACTGACAGTGCGCCCCTTTCTCGTTCCGTAGAGATCCGGCAGGATGTCCGGCAACGCGATCAGATCTTCAATCTGGAGGGCCCGGTGTGTGGCGCTCTGCACCACCCCCAGATCGTTGAGGACCACCAGCATCTTGCTGCACAGCTGCGTCGTGCAGGTAATCGGACGGCATTTCTTGATCCGGCACCCCTGTTCTCCAAGAGCCGGACAGGGACCGTTCCCCACCCCGCGCACGCGCTTTTCGCGACGAATAGCATCGTACCACTGACGATTAATCCGCGACTGGACGGCATTGAGCGATTCCCAGTTGTCATGCACCTGGTTGTCGATCATGCAACAACACCATGCATCGCGGCCCTCTCGCTCGCCAGCGGCCATGGCCTCCAGCGTGTCTTGGGCACACTGGCCACACAGCTCTCCAAACAAACCAAAGAATGACCACAGCGCCTTCTCGATCTCGTGAAACCATTTTAGGTAGTTGCTGTTCACGACATTCTTTGTACCCATTACTCTGCCTATCCTTTGGCGTGGTCAATGTGGAGGAGGCTTACCCGAAGGGAAGCCGCGCCTCGGTACGGGACGCTGCTGGCTCGTTTCTATTTTTTCGGCGCGCGCTTCGCCAGAGCAAAAGAGAGGAGGATTCCCGCTGCAGCCCCCACCAGAAATGTGATCACCAGCAACGCGGCGCGCGGCATGGTAAAGGAGGTGAACAGAAAACGGGTCACGACTGGATCCCTGTTCTGGAACACCACGATCAGCACGAGCAGAACCAACGCCAAGGCGGCAGAGAGTTTAAGTTTTATCATTGGACATTCCCTTTTCTCTCAGGACCTTCCATGCAGTTCTCAGCCGGAAACCGGCGACCGATCATACCATGCGATCAAGCCATCACAGTATGGCGAGCACACTCTCAGGGGGACGACCCACGGCAACACGCCCCTTGTAGGTAACGATGGGGCGTTCGATCAGTATCGGATTCGAGATCATGAGCGCCATCCATTCGCCATCGGAGCGCACGTCTGACGGGGAGAGGCCAAGCTCCGCGAAGCGGGCCTCCTTCGTCCGCATGATCTGTAGGGGGGTGACGCCCAGCCCGCGACAAATTTCAGCCAACTCGTCGGCCGAAGGCGGGGTCTCCAGGTAAAAGACCGTCTCGAGCTCAACACCCCGCTCCTCCAGGAGCGCGAGGGTCTGACGACTCTTGCTGCAGCGGGGGTTATGAAAGATGGCGTTACGCATTGGCCGGCTCCATTCCATGCAGGAGCTGGATCTCCTGGGGCCATATCGTCATGTCCACCGTTTCAAGGACGAGCGGCATATGGTCGAAGCGGCTGTCGCGCATGATATACTCGAACGCCACCAAGGGGATGGAGCCCTCGCCCAAGCTGTGGTGCCGGTCCTTACGACTATCAAAGGGCGTCTTGCTGTCGTTGAGATGCATACCGCGCAAGTATTTGAACCCTACGACGTCTTCAAACTCCTGGAAGGTCTGGCGGCAGAGCTCCTCGCTGCGGAGATCGTACCCGGCCGAGAAGGCGTGACAGGTGTCGAGACAGACGCCGATGCGGGATTTGTCGTCTACCTGATCGATGATGGTGGCCAGATGCTCAAAACGGTGCCCCATATTGGAGCCTTGGCCCGCCGTATTCTCGAGCACGCAGGTAACCCCTTCGGTTACCTCCAGGGATCGGTTGATGCCTTCCGCAATCAGAGCCAGACAGGCCTCCTCCGAAATTTCGCGCAGGTGGCTACCGGGATGCATATTGAGCAGTCTGAGCCCAAGCTGCTGGCAGCGGTGCATCTCGTCGGTGAAGGCGTCCTGCGACCGCTTGCGCTTCCCCCGATCCGCATTGCCGAGGTTGATCAGGAAGCTGTCGTGCGGCAACACGTAGTCGGGCGAGAAGCCGTTTTCCTCGAGCGCCGTACGGAAGCGGATGATGTCATCCTCCGTATAGTCCGCCGCGACCCACTGACGCTGGTTTTTAGTAAACAGTGCGAAGGCGGTCGCGCCGATGGCCTTGGCGTTGACGGGGGCGTTGTAGACGCCGCCTTGGGCGGATACGTGTGCACCAACAAATTTCATGACGGCTCGCTCCTGGGATAACGTTATATGACGGCGGCAATATCGCGCGTGATGCGCGGTGACCGAGAGAGAGCGCCTTCAAGCAGCGAAAGCATGCAGAGCTTGCTCAACGACCGTGCGATGCCGCCGGATCGTTCGTGAAGCAGGGCCAGGGCATCGTCATCAAAGAGCGACTCAGAGCGGCCTGCGACGGAAAGGCGATAACTGACATAGTGCGCCACCTCCTCAAGCGTGAGTGGCTGCAGTTGGCACTGCAGGTACATGCGGTTGCGCAGGGAGTCGTAGCTGGGATTCTCCAGCCGCTTGGCAAAGCGGGACTCGCCAAAGAGCAGGCAGGTCACCAGCTTGCACTCCGGAATCTCAATATTGCTCACCGTCCGCAGGATGTGCAGGCTGTCGGAGGTGAGGAAGTGACATTCGTCGATGACGATGACGAGCCGCCGCCCCTCCTGATAGAGATCGATTACGTGGTTGGTCAGGAGACGGACGAGATCCTGCGTGCGCACGATACCGGTCGGCAGGGCGATATTCAACTCCGAGAGAATCGTGCGCAACAACGCCGTCTTGCTCATCCCCGGGGTGACCAGGACCAACACGGCCTGATGCGTCTCCTGATCGATATTCTGGAGCAGAATCTGTGAGACGAGCGTTTTGCCCGCCCCGCTCTCGCCGGTCACCATGCCGAGTGAGACATTGTAGCGGACCGCCATGAGCATGCGTGTGATGACATCGCGATGACTCTCGATCCGGAAGAAATAGGCCGGGTTGATGCTATCGGCAAAAGGATTGTCCCGCATGCCATAGAACCCCACAAAATCGGCTTCGCGCGGTATGTCGAAGTGGACTTGTGACTGTGAGATATCTGACTGAGGTGTGGCCTCGACGAGCGCCATAAGCGGATTATCATGCTGCCCGGCCGTGTCGGCGGCCGCATCGTCTTCATCTATCTGGGGCGCGATCAGCGCTTCAAGCGTTTGCGTATTCATTGTGAGTTCCCTCTCTTAGATTTGAGCGAAAGCGGGGGTGATGATTCAGCGTGGTCCTCAGCCCCGTAACCAGCATGCCCATCCGGCTCCAAGGCTCTGCGGCCGTCTGGCGATCCGGCTTCTTGATCAGGCAGGGGATCATCTTATCGATGCGACGGGCACTGTCTGCGCCGAGTCCGCTCAGCATCAGCGGACGGCGCGCCTGGTTGGCATCGTGCAGCGCGCGGTCCCGGTAAACCGCGCCCAGAGTATTCGGCGTGAACTTGAGAAAGCGTTCGGTGCAACCGATGATTCGACCACACACGCCAGCCACCTCGTCCTCGTTCTCAACTAGGTTAGCCAACAGATGGATGCTTCCACTCACCTTGGCTTCGCGGGCCACCTTGATGACCCCGTAAGCATCCAGGCTGGAGGCCAGGTCGGGCGTGACAACGACCACGATCTCATCGGCGATTCGAAGATACTCCATCACGACACGCGAAATGCCCGCCCCGGTATCAACCACCACAGCGTCGAAACCACCCATCAGGCGATCCAACTCCCCTGTGACCCGTGCCAAGTCCTCTGCCCCCAGGTCAGCCAGCTCGGTCAGCCCGGAGGGGCCGCAAAGCATCTGGAGCCCATTCGGGCCCTCCATGAGCGCCTCCTCGCCGGACAGACGCCCGTGCAGGACATCCAGAACCGTGTGCTTGGGGTTGATGCCAGCGAATATATGGGCGTTGGCCATGCCCATATCGGCGTCAAAAAGGAGTGTTTTCAGGCCTCGCCGGACCATGGCCAACGCGAGATTGACGGCCAGCGTGGTCTTGCCCACGCCACCTTTTCCACTGGTCACGGAAATGACGCGTGTAGTTGTTCTGGACGGCAGACTCAAATGACTTATACTCTATATTGTTCCTGAGCTTCTGGTTGACCACACTATGTGGTGGCTACCGCATGGAAGTCAAGAAATAGGTGAACCGTGGTTTCTCTGAAACAACGCGATGACGCGTCCTCTGACGCGCCTGACACTGCCGACGGGGGGGGTGAGGCGCGGGTTCTGGCAGTCGAGATTAAGTTTCTGTGCCCGACCTGCGACTCAAAGCTGCGCACCGAGGTGCAGCATGCAGGCCGCGAAGTCCCGTGCTCGGTCTGTCGCAGCCTGCTGACCGTACCCTCACCCTTTGCGGGAGTGAGCTACCCACCCCCTGGCAGCACTCGCCCCCCTGAACGCGATGAGTTGGCATCGGTGCTCACGACGGACGAGGTCGCCTTTCTTACAGGGAATATGTGATGTCGGGTGTAAGCGGAACGACCAAGATGGATTGCCCGGCATGCGGCGTAACGATCACCGTGCCTATGGGCCCCAGCAACCGCACGTTCCAATGCCCGCGCTGCCTGAATGTCGTTGATCCCGTTGAGGCACCACCAGTTACGGAGGCACCAGCGGTAGTGGTGCCACCCCCACGCCAGGTTGAGCTCGCCCTCCCCGCACCGCCCCCGCAGGCTGCGGCCCCGCTGAAGCTCTCACCTCCCCCCCCAAAGCTGGAACCATTGCGGGAGACCCAGGCACTCGGGCAGGATCAGGGGCGGGAGCTGGATAAAGCGCTGCGCGAACTCTCGCTGGAACGGGACAGCCTTCTGCGCCAAGTGGAAGACGCTCAAACAACCATCCGAGAGTTTACGCCCATTATCCAGCGCGTGGGTGAGTTGGAGTCCCGTATCTGGGAGCTGGGCACCACCTACCTCAAATGCCTGCAGCATCTCGGCGAGCTCGAAGCCGAAAACGAACGCCTCAGACGCGCCCGCGCGCCCAAAGTCGATGCCCTCCCGGTGCGCTCGCGCGCGACGGCCTGAGGGTCGCCGCATCCCGATTCCGTGACTCCATCTCCCTCTACAGCCCACAGCCTGGTCGTCTGCCATGGCCGAAGCTTAGGGAGTATCTGTGAGTTGTCATGGACCAGTGGATTCGAAGACATCACCGTTCTTCGTAATCGTAATCTTGCTCGTAATCGTAATCCGAGTACGATTGCGGGCAGGATTACGATTACGGAAAATACCAGTACAACAAACCGGAGAAGTGCCGTGCAGACTCCTCATCCCCCAATTCCGCTTGAGCTTCATCTCGCTTCTGTGATAGGCCTGTCCGGTCGGTGAAGATCGACACTGTCTCCGAGCCATCCCCCCCTAAGGCTAGAGTGCTACGGGTTGATAGGCCGGTATAGGGCGTGGGCGGAAACGACCACGCCTCCCGGGGGGTGGCATACAATAGGTGTGCCATACCACCCATTGGAAAGGAGACGGCAATGATGACACCACTTGAGGCGTGGCAGAGCATTGGTCTGCACACGCAGCCGCTACCTGCAACCCATCGATCCCTCGCGTCGGCCACGGGATATGTCCTGTCCGAAGCGGTGGTCGCAGATCGCGACGTACCACCCGTCAACCGCGCCGCCATGGACGGCTACGCCGTGCGGGCCGAGGACCTCGCGTCCTGCCCTGCCACACTCACCCTTATAGGCGAAGTGGCCGCCGGATCCGATGCCACTCCCCTCGTCAGTCAGGGCGAATGCGTGGCGATCTACACCGGTGCCAATGTCCCCCCAGGTGCCGATAGCGTGATCATGGTTGAAGAGACGGAAGCGGCGGGCACAACGATCCGCTTTCTCAAACCGCCCCGCTCCGGGCAGCATATCTTCCGCCAGGGCGAGAATGCCCAGCGGGGCGAGATCCTATTGGAAGCCGGGGTCGTTCTGGGCGCAGCAGAAGTCGGCGTATGCGCCGCGGTGGGTGTGGATCGCCCCTCTGTTTTCGGACGGCCGCGCGTGGCGATTCTCTCTACCGGGGCCGAACTGTTGGATGCCAGCGAGGAGGTCGAAGCCCACCAGCTGCGTAACTCGAACGGGCCCATGCTCGTAGCAGGCCTAACGGCTGCCGGATTCGAGGTGACCCACTGCCGCGCCGTGGATGACGATGAGGAGCGGATCGTTCAAGGCATACGCGATCTGCTCTCGACATGCGACTGCCTCATTCTGACCGGAGGTGTTTCCGTCGGCAAGTATGACCTGGTCCCACAGGCCATTCAACAGGCCGGGGGCACGGTACATTTCCACGGCGTCGCGATCAAACCGGGAAAGCCCCAACTCTTTGCGACCACCGACGCGGGCAAGATCCTTTATGGTCTGCCCGGCAACCCGCTCAGCTCGATGGTCGGTTTACAGGAGTTTATTCTGCCCGCCCTGCGCCGCATGGCCGGCACCCCGGTCGAGCGCTGCCGGCCAATGCTGAAGGTCCACCTCGGAGCAGACATCGGCGGCAAGACCGGCCGACTGCGCCACAACATGGTCTCACTGGTGTCGGACGAGACGTGGGGCATGGTGGCTATGCCGGTCACCCACAGCGGCTCGGCCGATCTGATTGCCGGGGCCCGCGCCGATGGCACCGTCATCATACCGGCAGACGTCGCCAGTATACCGGCTGGCAAGATGGTGCATTTTTGTCCGTGGAGAACGATCGGATGATCGCACCCGCCCCAGATCGCACGCTCTCGCTGCGAGTGTCGGTCACCGACCGCTGTCAGCTACGCTGCACCTATTGCATGCCGGAGGAGGGCGTCGATCCCTGCGCCCATGCCGACATTCTGCGGTACGAAGAGATCGCCACGCTGGTGGCCATGCTGAAGGATGAGTTCAGTCTGGGCAAGGTCCGCATCACCGGCGGCGACCCTCTCGTGCGACCCAACATCGAGACGCTGGTCGGTATGTTGAGTCGTATGGATATTCCGGAGCTGGCCCTAACCACCAACGGACAGGCCCTGGCCGACAAGGTTGATCCGTTGCGCGATGCCGGACTGCACCGCGTCAATATCAGCCTCGACAGTTTGGATCCCGACACCTTCCGCACGCTGACACGGGGGGGGGATGTCACACGCACCCTCGCGGGCATCCGCGCCGCCGTGCGGGGAGGATTGACCCCCGTAAAGCTCAACATGGTGGTGATGCGTGGCGTCAACGACCACGAAGTTCAGGCGATGCTCTCCTTCGCACTCAATGAGGGCTGCGAACTGCGTTTTCTGGAACTGATGCCAGCCGGGTTGGACGGGGACGAATTCGAGCAGCGCTACATCTCATGCTCCGACATCTGCAAGGCGCTCAAGACGGAATTCAAGGTGGAGCCCCTGCCCCTCAGATCCGGCGAGACCAGTCAGATGCACGAGGTCGAATCGCCTGCCAAGGTCCGCGGCCAGTTCGGCATCATCACCCCCACCAGCCACCCCTTCTGCACAGGCTGTCGGCGACTGCGTCTCACGGCTGACGGGCACCTGATCGGATGCCTGGCCCGACAAGACCGCATCTTCATCCGACCATTCCTGGATACCTCAACTGATGCCAAACGCCAGGAACTCTTCAGGGCCGTAAAAGAAGCCATGGGCCACAAACGCTCGGATGCCGTCTTCGAAACGCAACCGTCCATGGCAAGGATCGGCGGATGATCGGAATCCGATTTGATCGCAACGAGCTGGCCGGTGCCTTTGGGGATATCGGCACAGATTTTCCTCTGATCACAGGGATGATCCTCGCATCGGGGATGAATCCGGCCGCAGTCCTGACCATCTTCGGCGCTCTGCAAATCGCGTCGGGCCTGCTTTACCGCATGCCGATGCCGGTACAGCCCCTCAAGGCCGTGGCCGCCCTGGCCATTGCCGGCAATCTCGCTCCGGAGACCATCATGGGCGGCGGCCTGGCCATTGGGATCGTCATGCTGGTGCTGGTGGCTACAGGCCTGATCAACTGGTGCGCACGGGTGATCCCCAAACCCGTCATCCGAGGGATTCAGTTTGGGCTGGGTCTGAAACTGGCCCTACTGGCCATGGGCAACTACATGCTGCGAGACGGATGGTCCGGTGCCGTGCTGGCGGCGCTTAGCTTCGGCTTCATCGTCTATTTCTTGGGGCACCGCAGGTACCCACCGGCCATTCTGGTCATCGGGCTCGGGCTGCTCTATGCGCTGCTCTTTCGTAACCCAGCCGCTGCCGGTGCCCTGACCCCCGGTTTCGTGCTGCCCACTCTGCGAGTGCCCGCCGCCCATGATATCTGGCAGGGCTTTCTGCTGCTTGCGCTCGCGCAGATCCCCCTCTCGCTGGGCAACTCGGTTCTAGCCACACAACAGATCGCGCATGATCTCTATCCCGAACGGAACATCACGGTTCGCCGCATTGGACTCTCCTTTTCTCTCTTCAATATCGTCGCACCCTTCTTCGGTGGCATTCCGGTCTGCCACGGCTCCGGCGGTATCGCGGGCCACCACACCTTCGGCGGCAGGACGGGGGGCTCGGTCCTGCTTTACGGAGGCTTCTACCTCCTGATCGGACTCTGCTTCAGTCGAGGGTTCGGCCAGATCATCAACTTTTTCCCCATGCCGGTCCTGGGCGTGATCCTGCTCTTCGAGGGGCTCCTCCTGATGCGTTTCATAAGTGATACGGTGACCGACCACGTGGCCTTTCCTCTGGCATTGCTGGTGGGGCTGGCGGCGGCAGGCTTGCCCTATGGTTTTTTGATCGGGCTGGTCGGGGGCACCCTCCTCGACATCCTCGCACGTCGCTTCAACCTGGGACTGTTCGCCGTTCCTACACACATCCAAACGAAGAGAGAGAAGCAACCATGACCGAACCTAGTTTTGCACATCTATCTGAGAGCGGGCAGGCCTGTATGGTCGACGTCGGCGACAAGCCGCGCTCCGTGCGGACCGCACGCGCCGAGGCACGCATCGCAGTGGGCAAACCCATCGCAGATCGCCTGCGCGACACGGGTGCCATAGGCAAAGGCAACGTGGTGGAAACCGCCAGGATTGCCGGTATCATGGCTGCCAAGCGCACATCCAATCTGATTCCGATGTGCCATCCCCTGCTCCTGGATCATGTGGCCGTCACAGCCGACTGGGAGGGCGACGTTCTGCGTATCGAGAGTAGCGTGCGCTGCGCCGGTGTGACCGGTGTGGAGATGGAAGCCCTGACGGCCGCATCGGTGGCGGCCTTGACGGTGTATGACATGTGTAAATCAGCCGGTAAGGGCATTGTGATAGAGTCGCTGCGACTGCTGGAGAAGACCGGCGGCAAGTCGGGCGACTGGAAGGCCTACAGCACGGAGAGTCACTGATGACGGATCAACCAACAGGTAGGATTGAAGCAATCTGTCTCAGCGAGAAGAAGGGCGAGCGCAAGAAACCCGTCGAACGGGCACGGCTCCTGACCCAGCAGGGATTTGAGGGCGATGCGCATGCGGGTGACTGGCACCGTCAGGTCAGTCTGCTGGCCGCGAATGATATCGCGGATATGCGCGCCAAGGGACTGCCCAATCTTAAGGCCGGAGATTTTGCTGAGAACGTGATCGTCTCGGGGCTCGATCTGGGCCCCCTCGGTCTGGGCAGCCGGATCAAGATCGGCCAGGACGTCGAACTCATGATCTCTCAGCTCGGCAAGACCTGCCACGCCCACTGCGCCATCTACCACCAGACTGGTGACTGCATTATGCCCCGCCTGGGCGTTTTTGCACGCGTCGCTGCCGGAGGCGAAATCGCCGAGGGCGACGAGGTCCAGGTCATCCAATGCGTACCGCGCAAGGCCATGCAGATGGTGGTCCTGACGATCAGCGACCGCTGCTCGCGCGGCGAGACCGAAGATACGGCGGGCCCGGGCGTGGCGGCACTCCTGGAGTCAGAACTGGACTGCCATCTCTACCGCTTGGAGGTCATTCCCGACGAGCAGGAGCAGATCGCCGAACGGATGCGCCACTATGCCGATGGACACACGATTGATCTGGTCGTGGCCGTGGGCGGCACCGGCTTCTCGCCGCGCGACGTGACACCCGAGGCCGTGCGAGCGGTGATTGAGCGCCCCACCCCAGGGCTCGACGAGGCCATGCGCGCCGCCTCCATGGCCAAGACCCCGCACGCCATGCTCTCGCGCAGCACCTCCGGCATCCGCCAACAAACCCTCATCATCTCCACGCCCGGCTCCGAACGGGCCTCCCGCGAAAGTGTAGAGGCGATCCTACCCGGCCTGAAGCACGGCCTCCGCAAACTACGAGGCGACCCAACCGATTGCGGGCGATAATTGATTGTCAACTATTGGCTTCATGGGATCGATTCGGCCCCAGATCATCGTGTCACAGCTCGATGTCACGGCTTGTCGTAAACCGTGTCGTGATTCTGGCGCGATCCATGGCGCGAACATCTCATAACATCCTCATATTCATATGACAACGCGTATGGAAACCCTCAGCTCCAGCATTGTCTCTTCGGTGCGAAGAGAACTGGGCTGTCGCGCTTGTCATATGTTTGACCTCTTCTCGCCTTTGCTCAGTCGTAGCGCCACCTTGTCGAAATCCGACTCCTTGTGGTCTTCTGCGACAATACATCGACGATTGAACGTCTCGTACTCGCCCTCGGCTCGCGCAACGGCCATCTCATGGGATATTTTTCCCGCGTGCGTCAGGATGTCTCGTTCATTCAAGTTTAGAAATGCATCCAGCTTGGCACTCCAGTCCGTCATGTGCATCGGGACACGCCGCATCGCTCGCCCCTCGGCAAAAATCAGGTATTGCTCGACCAGGTTGTTCAGCGCCAGAAGTTCCTCCTCGGCCAAGTAGTTCTTTGCGATCGTGACGTCTGCCTTACGCAGCTTGTTGCCGCGCCAATTTGTCAGCCCCATGTTCTTCTTCTCGGCATCGACACGGTCGTGGATGATTTCGGCAGCCGTCATGCCGGTTATGGCCCAGTGCATCTTGTTTTGCACGGTCCTGAAGAAGTCGATGCTGATTTCCTGCGTGGGATCATAGTCGACGCTCGTGGCGTAAATATCAGTGATCTTCTGGTAGAAGCGACGTTCAGACGTCCGTATATCCTGAATTCGCCGCAGGAGCTCTTCAAAGTAGTCGAACGGCTGGTCTGGATTCTTGAGTCGCTCATCGTCCAAAAGGAATCCCTTGACCAGATACTCACCGAGCCGTTGCGTGGCCCACTGGCGGAAACGCGTAGCCACATGGGATTTCACGCGATAACCCACGGAGATGATCATATCCAGATTGTAGTAATCCAATTCCCGCTGAACATTCCTTGCCCCCTCCTGGCGAACCGTTAAGGATTTCTTAACAGTTGCCTCCGGAGCCAACTCACCCTCCTCATAGACATTCCGGATGTGCATGCTGATGTTAGGAACCGTGGTCTGAAACAGCTCTGCCATAAGTTGCTGCGTCAGCCAGACGGTCTCGTTCTCCAGGCGCACCTCGATACGGGGTGTACCGTCCGCATCCTGGTAGACCAGCACCTCGCCGTGGGATTCGGCCTTCTCGGGGCTGACAGAATCATATTTTGCTGGCTTGTTGCTCACACCTTCACCTCCACCGTGATGCTTGCATCTAAGCCAAATGTCTGTCCCACCTTCGCGCAGGCCGTGTATGTGCCCTTCAACGGGTCCTGTACAAGCACATCGGCAGGAATGCCCAATCCGTTGTAAAGCTTGCGAATCATAGCCAAACTCAGTGGGCGTTTCCGGTTCAATACCTCTGACACCTTGCTCTTGCTTCCGATATGGGGAACAAGATCAGCCTGCTTCAATCCCTGCTGTTCCATGCGGAACTTGAGGGCGTCAATGGGGTCTGGCATGGCAATTGGATACTGCGCAGCCTCGAACTCCTCGACGAGATGCAGAAGCAATTCAAGCTCATCGCCCTCGGCGGTGCCAGGGCTTGCATTGAATATCGCATCGATGCGCGCCAGTGCCGCTTCGTGGTCTGCTTTCGTTCTGATGAGTCGAACATTCATTAGACAGTCTCCGCGTCAACTCGATCATATTCCCTATGTGTCCCGACGAATCGTAGGTTCACTGTAGCAAATCTATGCTCATAATCGATATGAATCCTCGCTATGCGAGGTCTGAACCACGGTCTTTGGTTTTCATGCGGCATAGTAGATAGGGATGCGGCGGTACGACGAACACCTGATCGGCCTCGGAATCGGCCTCGTTATCGCTATCGATATTCGACTGCGAGGCCGAAGGAGCCACTAGTCCAAGAAATTCTGCAGCGTCGTTTCGCTTAGCACGCTGTCGATCCCGACTTGGGCCTGAACGAGGCAGCGGTGCAGGCGGCAATTGTGCTTATTCTGGCAGCAGCCATGCGGCCGAACACACTGGTTCAGTGTGACGGCTCCTTGGACCGACTCCAAGACGGCCAACAGCGTGATTTCATGCGGATCACGCGCCAGACGTACCCCTCCGCTGCGCCCCTTGACTGATTCCACGATGCCGCTCTTCACCAGGCGCTGCAGAATCTTGCGCAGGAGGGGCTCGGGTAGGGATTCCTCGGCCGCAATATGCTTGGCGCTCTCAACCGAATCAGCCTCCACCCCGGCCAGTCTCACCAGGCAGCGGAAGGCGTAATCGGTCTCTTTACGAATAATGTCCATTTTGTGTTTTCCTACTTGATCGGGAAAGAGGACTAATTTAGTCTTCTTTTACTTGGAATGCAAATCATCCCGAGCCGAAATCACCGTTGGACCCGTTCAGCTGAGAGAGAATAGTCGAAGCCATGGGATCTGACAACTGCCACAGCGTGGTAGAGACGAAGGCGGACAGGGAGAGACGGGATCAGAGTGAACCAATTCAAGCTCCGCATACCGGACCTGGATTACTGGAGGGAAAACATTCCCTGCCAGTCCGCCTGTCCGGTTCAGACCGATGCACGCGGCTATGTCCGCGCCATCGCAGCGGGACGCTTTGAAGAGGCGTATCTGATCGCGCGGGGTCCCAATCCACTCGCCTCGATCTGTGGTCGTGTCTGTGCCGCGCCGTGCGAGATGGCCTGCCGGCGCGGGGCGATCGATGCACCCATCTCTATTCGAGCTCTCAAACGCTTTGTAACCTCCGCCCATGGGGCCGAAGCCACCCCGCCCGAAGCGCTCCTTACCTACCTGGAATCCAAATTGACCGAGCGCCAGTGCGAAGGCCGCGAAGAGCTACGCCAGTTCATGGCAAACCATCCCACCTCAGCACCCAAGGCCGATGCACCCAGCGTCGCGATTGTGGGTGCCGGTCCGGCCGGTCTAGCCTGCGCGCATGATCTGGCTCTCTTCGGGTTCCGCCCGGTGATCTACGAGCTGGAGGACCGCGCCGCCGGTATGCTTTATGTGGGCGTACCGGAATATCGCCTGCCGCGCGACCTGATTCAGGCCGAGGTTGCCTCGATCAAGGCGATGGGCGTCGAAATCAGATGCAACGTCGCGGTGGGCCGTGATGTCACGCTGGATGCGCTGCGCGAAGAGCATGCCGCCGTGGTGCTCTGCGTCGGGGCCAAGAAGAGCCGCGCCCTCCCCGTCCCCGGGGTAGAGGGTCCCGGCGTCCTCCCCGGCATTGATTTCCTGCGCGATGTGGCTCTGGGCCGTAGCGTCACCCTCGGCAAAACCATCGTGGTCATCGGCGGTGGCAGCGTTTCCTACGACGTCGCCCGTAGCGCCTGGAGGACCAGCGGCCCCATGGACACGGAGATGGTGGCACCCGAACAGACTGCCGCCCATATGGCGTACGAGGATGTCAGCAGCGTCGCGGCACGGCAATCGCAGGGCGAGGTCCACCTCTGCTGCCTCGAAAGTCGCGAGCAGATGCTGGCCGACCCGATGGATATTCGCGAAGGCGAGGAAGAGGGTATCGTGCGCCACAACAGTGTGGGACCGCAGGAAGTGCTTCGCGACGGCGATGGCAAAGTGATCGGCGTCCGGTTTGCACCCGTCCTGAGCCTCTTCGACGCGGATGGCCGTTTCAGTCCGAAATTTGACATGGAGAATACGCATGTGGTGGAGTGCGATACGGTGCTCGTCGCGATCGGACAGCTCTGCGACCTGAGCTTCCTTGAAGAACGGCATGGCGTTGCACTCGATCCGCGCGGCTATCCCAAGCACAACCCCGAATCGCTAATGACCAGCGGCGACGGCATTTTTGTCTCGGGTGACCTTCAGACCGGGCCCCGCCTGATCATCGACGCGGTTGCTTCAGGTAAGAAGGCCGCCCGTGGGGTGCTGACCTACATCACCGGCAAGACCGTCTCCTTTGGCGCCACCGAGCTGCATATCGATATTGAGGATTATCGGCGCGAACAGGGCTACGAGACCATCCCACGCGCTGAGATCGAGACCATCGCTCCGGGCCAAAGGCGCGAGATGTCCGCCGTGGTTGAGAGTGGTTACGGAGAGGCCGAAGCGTTACGCGAAGCGTCACGCTGTCTCGACTGCGGAGTCAACACGATCTTTAACGGTGAACGCTGCGTGCTATGCGGTGGCTGTGCCGATGTTTGCCCGGAGCTCTGCCTCAAGCTCGTCTCACTGGATCATACCGATCCCAACGATGAGACATTGCAGGCCCTCATACGGCACGTCGTGGGCGACGGCGCCCCCTCCGATGCCTCTATGATCATTAAAGATGAGACGCGCTGCATTCGGTGTGGCCTGTGCGCCGAGCGCTGTCCAGCCGACGCGATCACAATGGAACGTTTCTGCTTTACGGAGCAGACCCAGTATTCAGTAACCGTAGGAGATGCGAGTCATGGCTAAGAAGAAAACAGACAAGGGCGTAGACTGTGATCGTCGGGCATTCATTACCGGCAAAGGGTGGTTGCCAGCATTTGTGGGGGCGATCGGTCTGGCCGGGCTGGGCTCGATCGTCGGACTGAAGCCGCGCGTTCTGCCGGATCCCTCGGCCCAGTTTAAGATCGGCCCACCGCAGGACTTCCCGGTCGGAACGGTCAAGGTGTTCGACGAGGAGAAGGTTACCATTTTTCACGACCATGACGGGATGTACGCGATCTCACTGGTGTGCACGCACCTGGGGTGTATTGTGAGCTACAATGACGCGGATGCGCGGTTTGACTGTCCCTGCCACGGCTCAAAGTTTACGCTCCAGGGCAAGGTGCTTAAGGCTCCGGCACCACGCGCACTCGACTGGTTCGAAATCTCAGCGCTCCCGAGCGGGCAACTGATGGTGGATCGGGGCGTGACCGTTCCAATGGGAACGAAGGTGGTCGTATGAGCGACACACCCAGGAAATCAGGATTCGGTGAGCTGCTCGCTAATCTGCGCGCACTCCCGCGGAACCTGACGGCCAGCATCAATCGCCGCAGTTCGGGTGAGAGCGCACGCGGACGATCGCAGTCGGTCTTCGGCAATGTCTTTCTACACATTCACAGCGTGCGGACCCACCGCTGGACCCTGCGCCCCCGCTTCACGATGGGCCTCGGTGTCGCCTCAGGCGTTCTCTTCCTGATGCTGGTGGTTTCTGGTGCCGTGCTGATGGTGCACTATGTCCCCTCCGTCAGCGGGGCCTATAATTCGGTCAAGAATATCCATTTTGTGGTGCCGGGCGGGCGCGTGATTCGTAACCTGCATCGCTGGGCGGCCTACGGCATGGTCGTGGCGGTCTTCCTGCACATGGTTCGGGTCTTCTACACGAACTCCTACAAGAGTCCACGTGAGTTCAACTGGATCATCGGCGTCATTCTCTTTGTCCTGACCCTGGGACTGGCTTTCACCGGCTACTGCCTGCCTTGGGATCAGTTGGCCTATTGGGCCATCACGATCGGCGCGAATATCGCGGGCAGCCCGGCCGAGGTCACCGATGCCATCGGCATCACGGACATGATCGATATCGGCGGCTTTCAGAAACTACTCATGCTGGGCTCCAATACCCCCGGCGAGTCGGCCCTGCTGCGCTTCTACTGGGGTCACTGCGTCGTCCTTCCGCTGGCTATGGTCATGTTCCTGGCGGCCCATTTCTGGCGCATCCGCAAGGATGGCGGCCTCTCCCGTCCGGATGATATCCGCGATGAGGAGCTGATCGGTACGCCTTGTGACCCGCTCGCCGAAGAGGTCTTCAAACCCGAGACCAAGACCTATGGCCTGATGTGCCTGGTCAAGGATCGCAGCGGTAACGTCAACCGCGGACCGGAGCGCACGGTGCTGAGCTGGCCCCATGTCCTGCGCGCCGAAGTTGCCATTGCGATGATCCTGCTGGCCATCATGCTGCTCCTGGCGATCTTCATTGATGCCCCGCTCAAAGAGATGGCCAACCCCTCCGTGCCCGAAAACCCGGCCAAGGCGCCGTGGTACTTCCTGGCGATGCAGGAAGTCATCTCCTACTCCGCCTTCTCGGGCGGCATGGTCCTGCCGGGCATTACGGTTCTGATGTTGATGATGATCCCCTATCTCGATCGGCGCGAAGGCGGAACCGGTCGCTGGTTTGGCGTGCCCGGTGACCGTCGATTGGCCATCGGCAGCGCCATCGCCATGGCGGTCGCCGTTGTCTCTATGCTGACCTTCACGGTCAAGGTGGGCTGGTTGCGCGACTGGTTCCCCGACACCAACCAGATCCTGATTACGACGGTCAACCCCGGCACCGTGCTGGCCGCCTTTACGACCCTGCTCACGCTGGGGGCACTCATGGTGACGGGCTCAACACGCAAGAGTGCGATTGTCTTCTTCACCTGCTTTCTTGTGAGCTTTGTGATTCTGACCTATTTCGCCCTCGTCCACCGTGGCCCCAACTGGGACTTCTACTGGTGGCCTTCACTATGGCCGACCCACTAGTGCAGCTAGGAAGCATATGATGAATAGTCAACGTATCAAGCAGCTGATCTTGGGTGCCAGCCTGGTCGCCATCGTCCTGATGGTGTTTGCCGCACTGCGTGAGAATGTTTTCGTGGAGTACAAGTTCCACCAACGGCGCTATCGCAAACAGCTCGTGGCCATGGCGGAAACACCAGAGCAGCTCGCCAAAGCCAAGGCCTACCCCATTCAGATGCGCCAACTCGTTCTGCCCGATCTGGGCCGGACGGACCGCTGCGTATCCTGCCACGTCGGCATCGAGGATCCGCGCATGGCCGGGGCCCCGGCGCCCTTGGTCTACCATCCCGATGGCCTGCTCGAAACGCACGATATCCGGCAGATGGGCTGTACGGTCTGCCATGACGGACAAGGCCTCGCCACCAATCGCAAAGATGCGCATGCCAACGAGGTCAAGTTCTGGGAGTCGCTACGGCTGCACGATGATCTGACCCAGGCCAACTGCCTGCGCTGCCATTATGTCGAGAGTTTGCCCGAAGCCACGACCCTCCAGCTGGGCCGCAAGCTCTTCGCCGAGAACGGCTGCCTGGGGTGCCATAAGAAGGATCGTGTGGGCGGCTTCCTGGGCCCTGACCTGACCACCATCGGTGACGCCTCGTTTCATATCAAGGCACCCCATGGGGAGGATCGCCAGGAGATCATTGGCAAGTTCGACCACAATCTCAACATGGCCTATCTCTTTGAGTCCGTCAAAACCCCCAGTCTGGCCCCTGGCGACAGCATCATGCCCGATAATGATTTCTCCGACAAAGAGGCCCATGCCTTGGCGGTCTACCTGAAGAGCTTCCAGACCCGCAAGGTTCCGGATTCCCTGCAGGACTTCGACAAGCATCTGCCTCAGCCCACCGGGCGGACCCTTTTCCTGGAATTCTGCGCGGCTTGCCACGGCAAAAATGGTGAGGGCGCCCCCCTTCCCGACCACAGCAAGCAGGGACCCTCGCTGGCCGGCAATGGGTTCCAGTCGATCGCCACGCTGGACTTTGTCAGGAAGATCGTCTTCGAATCGGGCAGCTCGCTCATGCCCAACTGGGGCAAGTCCGGCGGCCTCTCGCCCGAGCAGATTGAGTTGGTCAGTCGCTACGTCCTAACCCTGCGTGAGCCGCCGCCCGCACCGGAGCCGGATTACGTCGGGCGCGTCGATTACGGCAAGATCCGCTTCGAGAGTCGCTGCGCGGGCTGCCACGGCATCGAAGGCAACTACGAGATTGACCTAATCGGACCGACCCTCTCAAGCCCGGACTTTCTCACCTTCGCCTCGCATGCATTTCTCACAAAGACCATTATGGATGGCCGCCCAAACACCGCCATGCCGAGCTGGAATTTCCTGCGCGACCGCGAGATTAAGGACATCGTGGCCTATCTGGCCCGTCCACGCAGCGAGCCCCCATCGCTTGCGGCGGTGCAGGCCGAAGCGCGCGAGCCCAACGCCGCCGCTCAGGGCGCACACCTCTTCCGTAGCCGTTGCGGCTCCTGCCACGGGACCGGGGCCGAAGGCGGAATCGGGCCCTCGCTCAATACATCCGAGTTCCTGGGCCTGGCGTCGGATGACTTCATTCACAAGACCGTCACGCAGGGACGACGCGGCACCGCCATGGGCGGCTGGTCGCAGTTGAGCGCACGCGAGCTGGGTAGTATCCTCGCCTTCCTGCGCAGCTTCCCTGCCGCGCCGATCCGCTCGCCCGCCGGTCAGGCCGTTGCGAGTGAGAGTAAGGGACGCATCAATTTTGAGCGGACCTGCGTCGCCTGTCATGGTGCAGGCGGCAAGGGCTTGATCGGGCCGGCCATCGGCAACCACGACTTTCTGGACGCCGTGGATGACCAGTTCCTGCGCGAGACCATTCGTTATGGACGCATGGGTACCGCCATGCGCTCCAACCTCGAAGGCACCGCAAGCTTTGCCTCCTTCTCCGAGCACGAGATCGAAGAGATTATCGCCTATATGCGCACCCTGCGTAACGTGCCGTTCGTGACGATCGGCCAGACCATCATGCAGGGCGACATCTCGCTCGGGCGTGAGCTGTTCGCGCGTAGCTGCGCCCAGTGCCACGGTGAGTTCGGAGGAGGAGGTTCAGGGCCTGCGGTGGGTCGCCCCGGCTTCCTGGTCACAGTGAGCGATGGCTTTATCGCGGGCACCATCGCCAATGGCCGCTCCGGCACGGAGATGCGTTCCTTTGCGCGTGGCCAAGGTGCCCTGACCGAACTCTCGGAACATGAGATTCGCTCGATCGTGACCTACTTGCGCTCCGAGGAGGACGTCGTCCATCAGACGCCCAAGCTCACACTGGGTACGCCCGCACGCGGCGCCATGCTCTACGAGGGACAGTGTGCGCAGTGCCATGGCACCACGACCGATGAAGGTTTTGCCCCGCGCCTGCTCAACCCCAAGTTCCTGGAAGCCGCCAGCGATTCCTATCTGCAGGCCACTATGTCGCTGGGACACGGCACCACAATGCGCTCAATGATTCGGGGAGGCTCAGGCGTGGTCGAAATGAGCGGCCGAGATATTAACGATATCATTCAGTACCTACGGGAGACGGTGCCAACCGATTCGTTCTAGAAACAATGTAGACACAAACGGAAGACAGGAGAGATACCATGAAGTCAAAAGGCTATAATATATCGCGGCGTGCATTCATCGAGGGATCGGTAGCCGGATCGGCCGCCCTCGGACTGGGCGGAGTGATCTTCGCACCGGAAACACTGAAGGCGGAAATTGGCAACACGGCACGCGTGAAGACCTGTCTGGCCCAATGCCCTTACTGCGGTGTGGGCTGTGGATCGGTGATCAAGTACGAAGCCGACTCGGGTCGTATCCTGGGGGTCGTACCCGATAAACAGCATCCCACCAACAAGGGAATTCAGTGCATCAAGGGGCTTAACGCTGATGAGCCGGTCTATATCGACCGACTCACCAAAGTGCTCGTCCGCAAGGACAGGAGCGACCCGATCAGTGGGCATGTCTCCAAGACCAAGGGCAGCTTCAACGATAGTGATTTTGAGGAGATGTCCTACGAAGATGCCGAGCATCTCGTGGCCGACAAGATCGCGGAGATTTATAAGAAGTGGGGGGGCAACTCCATCGGGCTCTATGGCTCCGGCCAGCTCACGGTTGAGACCCAGTGGATCGAGAACAAGATGCTCAAGGGCATGCTAGGCTCCAACTCGATCGAGGCCAACGCACGTACCTGCATGACGTCGGCCGTAACGGCCTACTTTGCCACCCTCGGTTCGGATACGCCGCCGCTCTGTTACGACGATATTGAAGAAGCCGACATGATCAGCTTCTGGGGACATAACCCGCGCGCCGCCCACACCATCGTCTTCTGGCGCGTGGCCGATCATAAACTGAAGAAGGGTATTCCGACCCTGGTCGTTGATCCGCGCCGCACTGGTTCCGTGCAGGCCCTGGAGTCGATCAATCCCGAGAACTCCTATCACTTCCCCACCATCAACGGCGACATCTCCTGCCTCAACGCGATCGGCCACTGCCTCGTGACGGAACATCAGGACGTGATCGATTATGACTTTCTGAAAGCCAACGTCGTGGGATGGGAAGACTACATCAAGATGGTGACGGAAGACTACGCCCCGGAGGCCGTCTTCGACCGCACCGGTGTGGACCCGGCGCACATCCACAAAGTGGCGGACGAATGGGCCGACGCAAGCCGCAAGGGTAAGCGGCGTGGGCGCGGTGGCGTGCTCACCATGTGGGGCATTGGCTACAACCAGCACATCCACGGACAGCACAACGTTATCTCGATCATCAACCTGCACGCCCTCACGGGTGATCTGGGACGCCCCGGCTGCGGACCGTTCTCGATGACCGGACAGCCTAACGCAATGGGCGAACGCTTCACGGGCGGCCTGACCGACCGACTCCCCTTCAATCAGGGGCTCAAGGGACCGGGCGGCTTGAACATGAAGGGGATCGAACAGATCGCCAAGGCCTGGAACTGCCCGCCGGAGCGCCTGATCGAGGCGGCAGGCCACAAGAACCCAGGCATGATGGTCGGTCAGTTCGAACGCGCCCTGATGGACCAGGCCACGCTGGACCGCAATGGACTGGACCCCATGAAGGCCATGTTCTACTGCTACACAACCCATATTCATCAGCCCGACGTGAACAACCTTGTTCGTCCGGCGCTTGAGAAGATGTTCGTCGTGGTGCAAGACATCTATCGTCATGCACCCAACCTGCTCTACGGGGACATCATCTTCCCCGCCCTCACGTGGGGCGAATGGCAGGGCGGCACCTACATCTCATCCGAACGCCGCTTCAATGTCGTCGATGGCGTCGGAAAAGGCGCACCCGGCTTTGAGAAGTGCCTGCCAGACATGGACCTGGCGATCGACAAAGGCAAAGCGATTGCCAAGGCCATCGGCATGTCGGAGGCCGAAGTGAAGAAGATGTGGCCCTACACCAAGAAGAAGTTTCATCCCAATGGCCCCGAGTTGTACGACCCCGAGGAGGTCTTTGAGGAGATCGTTCGCGGCAGCAAGGGCGCTGACTGTGATCTGACCGGCATGCTTGAAGTGCGAGAGCGCGATGGCATCGGCCTTTATGATCAAATCCGCCGCCTGCGCGGCGTGCAGTGGCCCGCGCCGACCTATGCCCATGCCAAGCAGGGCGGCGTTTCGCGGCGCTACATGGGACAGGAGGGCTGGGACGACAAGCCCTACGGCAACTTCCGCACGCCGGACGGCAAGCTCCACATGAAGAGCTGCAAACAGGATTACACGGACAAGGATGCCGTCATCGCCGATCTACGCAAGATGGGAACCGATCCCAACTACTTCGCTTCCGATCATAAGGACGTGCTGATCAAGGCACGTGATATGGCGCTTCCGCCCGAATGGCCGGACGAGGACTTCCGTGGGCGCCGTTGGGATGCGGTCCCGAAAGACAAGTACCCGCTCTGGCTGGGCCTCGGAATCGTGTACGAGCACTTCCACACGGCCAAGACCATTCGCGGGGCCACCACACGCCGCCTCGTGCCCGAACAGTATGTCGAAATCCATCCTGAAGACGCCAAGGATCTGGGTGTGAACGATGGCGATATGGTGCGCATCATCACGCGGCGGGGCAGTTACGAGGGCCGCGTATCGATTGGCGGACTCCACTCCAAAGTGCGGCCAGCCCGTAACGAGGTACCACGTGGCTATGTCTTCAGCCCCTGGAATCTCTCGGTGGCCGACTCGGCCGATCCGAAGAAGAACAAGTGGATGGTCAATGCCTCGAGCCACCGTGCCTATGACCCCGTGTCCGGGCAGGTCGACTTCAAGAAGCTCGCCGCACGGATTGAACGCGTCTAGAAAAAGTGTAAGATGCTCACATGAAGCCGATGACCAGGCGACGCCTGCTTGAGGTATTGCTTTCTGCGGCTACGGTCACGGCCATCTCCGGATGGCTGGTGCGTAGTCGCAGAAGCATGCTGGCCCATGCCACCAAATGGCGTGATGCGGTCATCCGCCCGCCCGCCGCGCTTCCCGAGGCCGAATTCCTCTCGCGCTGCATCGGCTGCGGACAGTGCGCTGACGTCTGCCCCAACGGCTGCATTCAGTTCGATCGCACCACCGGCGGGATCGGCGCCCCCTACCTCCGCCTGCGCGAGAAGGCCTGTATCCTCTGCATGCGCTGTACACAGGCCTGCCCCACCGGCGCGCTGCAAGCCGTTCCCTCTGATAGTGGTGAGGATATTCAGGCCCACGTCCGTATGGGTACCGCGATCGTGGATGAGAACATCTGCAACTCTTATAACGGCTACGCCTGCGGTGCCTGTGTACAGGCCTGCCCGTTCAAAGGCACAGCGCTCAAAGCCCTGACGTGGGAGCGACCCGTGGTGGATCCCGACTACTGTGTCGGCTGCGGTCTGTGCGAGAAGGCCTGTATCGTCTACCCGCAAGCCATTCGCGTGAAGCCCCAATCGGTCATCGCATGAAAGCTCTACCCAAAATAGCGTGGTGGCGGCATGCGGTCCGGTTGGCCGTCCTGCTGGGGCTCTTGGCGATTGCCGGGACCAGCCTGCACCGCCGCTACAAATCACAGTACGGCGGCCAGTTCGAGATCGATAAGCATGCCGGGCTGCGTTTGGTGGATCGTATGATGGGTAGCTCACCCCATATGGACCGGCGTCCGGTGCAGGTGTCGGGCGGACTGTGGAGCTTCAAGGCCGGACCGCTGCGCGCCAGCGACCCGCTTGCGGTTCTGAGCGGCGTCCTCACCTCACGCACCCTCACCGTCACCCTCCTCCTCTCGCTCCTCATTCCGCTGGTCGGTATCCTCTGGGGCGGACGCCTCTACTGTAGCTGGGTCTGTCCGATGGGACTGCTTGGTGAGATCGTACGAGGTATCCGACGACGACTGGACCGGATCGGGGTTCGTTTCTTCAACCTGCCCATCTCGGGCCTCCCGAAATATATCCTGCTGGTTGTGGGAGCAGGCACCTGTCTCATCTTCAGCATCCCCTTCTTCTACGGCTTCTACCCTCCGCGCATTCTCTCCGATGCCCTGGCAGACTCATGGTCCGGAACCCTCATGACCGGCGAGCTGCTCTTCATCGGCCTGCTTCTGCTATGTGAGTTGGTGTTGTGTGAGCGCCTCTGGTGCAAGTGCCTCTGTCCTGGTGGCGCACTGCTCGCCTGGATGGGCAACCTGCGCCAACTGCGGGTGCGACATGACCCGGATGCCTGCACAGCCTGTGGGGCCTGCGACCAAGCCTGTCCCTACGATCTCACCCCATCACGCCGCACCCTCGGCGGCGAGTGCGACAACTGCGGCCTCTGTATCGAGGTCTGTAACGACAGTGCACTCGAGTTTCACATTGGATCCATCCAGAAGACAGAGAGGACCGTCCAACCGTGAACCCACCTCATCTCCTACGCATCCTCTTCACCATCGCCGCCGCCGTACTGATCGCCACGGCCGCCCCAGCCCACCACATCCGTGGCATCCCTCACTACAGCTACCAGGATAACTACCCTCAAGCGCCCCTGTTTGAAGAGTTTCGGGATGTCGGGCCTTGGACCCTGCAGTTCACCTTCTGGCCCATCCCCGCACAGAAAGCCCTCGATCTAGCCCTCTATGTAAAGCACGCCACCACCGGCAAGCCCTATGATGGCGCCGTAACCTTCCGGGTCTATCAGCACGGCGAAGACCTCACCGACGCCAACCACCCCTTCGCCGCCACAGCCAATCCACGCCACATCCACAAAGTCGGCTGGGTCTACGAAGAGGATGGCATCTACTACGCCGAGATCACTGTCGGCGAAGGCGACCAGACCGTCACCGAAACCTTCCGCTTCCAAGTCGGTCAGGTGAAACCCAACTACATCGTCCTCGGCAGCATCGCCCTCGCCATCCTGGCCCTCATCACCACCGTCGCCATCATCAAGCGCAGACAGACCGACGTGTAACGACAATTATGTTGATTATTGTCAACAAAGTCGTTACAAGAAGGGTATTCAGTGCTGTGAGAGGTGACAATGCCAGGCAAACCATACCAGTCCAAACTGGCCCCGCATGAGGCCGAGATCTTCGAACTGCGGGACAAGGGCGTTACATACCGAGCCATTGCGGAGCAGCTCAGTCTACGCCATGCCCTGAATGTCACCCACAATGCCGTCTTCTCGTTCCTGAAGACCCGGGGCCCCACCCGCGGTGGTGGCCGGTTGTTCTACGAGGGATTCTCCCCAGATATCCGCGAGCAACTCCTCAAGCGAATCACGGCCGAGTGGACGCACGACTCAACGGCGATTGAAGGCAATACACTTACGCTCGGCGAAACCATAAAGGTATTGGAGCTTGGCCTGACCGTCAGCGGCAAGCCACTGAAGGATCACCAGGAGGTCTATGGTCATGCCCACGCCATTGACCTGATCTATGCCATGATTGCCCGAGCTGAGATTAGCGAAGACGATCTTTGCGATCTGCACCGTTCGATCATGCATCAGGCTCCAGTCGATGCCATGAACCCCATCGGGGCCTGGAAGCGGGACTACAATGGAACCACGGGGGCCAGAGATGGGAAAAGCATCTACATGGAATACGCAGAACCGGCGGCTATTCCCCGACTCATGAAACGCTGGCTCGGGGATTTCAACGGTACTGAAAAGTGTACGGGGCGGCCGGAGCAAGCCATTGCAGCATATGTTCGTGCACACATGATTTTTGTCCGTATCCATCCCTTCTTCGATGGCAACGGCCGCATGGCACGTCTACTCGCCAACATCCCCGTTCTACGTGGCGGCTTCCCGCCCGTGGTGGTTCCCGCAGAGCGTCGGTCCGACTACATCGGATTGCTGTGGGAGTATCAGAATGACGCCGGCACGATTCGCCCCGGCTCACGCCTCATGCCTCCGCACCCCGCCATCAGACAGATGGAAAAACTGCTCAAGAACGAATGGACCAAAACCGTCTCGCTCGTAGAGGAAGCCCTTAGGCGGCAGGCGGCAAGAAGCCACAAGTAGCGGGGATGTTCTACTCATGCCTCTCACTATTTACGGATCCACGAAGCTCTCGTGGACAAGGGACACCGGCTATTTGTGGTGCGAGATCAGAGCTGAGTCCTCAGTGGCTGCGACAGGACGCAGCTAACCATGGACGTCTTTGTTATGCCGCCGCCAGTCTCTTGACGTGCAACGCTTTGGGACTTTGTTCGGCCACCCAGAGATCGTATTGCACCTGCTGGTGCAGCCAGCTCTCCGGGGTTGTGTCGAACGCCTTTCCCAAACGCATGGCCATTTCGGGACTGATCCCGGAGCGACCATTCAGAATGGCCGACAGGGTCTTCCTCGCAACGCCGAGCGCCTCGGCTGCGTCGGTTACGGAAAGCCCCAAAGGTTCCAGGCACAACTCTCGCAGGACCTCTCCAGGATGGGGGGGATTGTGCATTCTCATATCTCTTCTCTCCTAATGATAGTCCTCGTAGTCAACATCGATCACATCCGCACCATCGAACACGAATGTGATACTCCAATTGCCGCTGACCGAGACCGCCCATGTTCCCTTGCGCTTCCCCTTGAGCGGGTGCAATCTCAGTCCCGGCAAATCCATGTCCCGTGGAGACATGGAAGCATGTAGGCGACCAAGGATTAGCCTGATTCGCTTCTCATGCTTGGCTTGGATACCGGCCTTTGTGCCTTTCGTGAAATACCGCTCTAGCCCACGATGGCAAAATCCATTGATCATGATTCAACCGTAACGCGATACGTATCAGGTGGCAATCAGTTTCTTTATGAGGCATAACATTCAAGCTCTCCGGCGGCTGTAGGCCGCGCGAGAGCAGCGCTGTGTGGGGCATCTTCCGATTCGTGAGTGAAGCGTGTTTCCAGTTTCGATTCTGCTGACAAGCCTCGATCTCGAACGGTCGGCAACATGCCGACCCTCCCAAACGCCTTTAAAAAACATGTTTTGTGACGGGAGGGACGGCGTGTCGCCGTCCGCATAGGGGTTTTTCAGCAGAATCCAGTTTCTAAGTTTGACCCTGTCGCCTAATTGAGCGGTCACCGATATGGATGGCCCCTCTAGGCGGAACGAATTGCCGCCTCGATGCGCGTCACCTCCATATCAGACAGGAACTTGAAATGGCTGGTGCGCCTGTTGGCCGACAGGTGTCCATTGTTTTGCAGGCAGAATCGAATGAACAGGTCGATCTGTCTGTCCGGCATGTCTACAACAGCCTGAATGGCCTGCTTGGTATGGTCGTAGTTGGCCAGGAATGCCAGTTCTTCTGCCAGTTCCGTATCGATGGTCTGTTCGATGAACCGGAATAGCGCCTCCGCTTGCGGCGTCATGTCGGTGTACTTGTACCAGATTGCCGTATCGTTCTGCACCGTCATCCGCCCCATCTCATCCAGTGAGTATTCCACAAGCATCATCAGAGGCTTGGAGAAGGCCTCCAGTGATGCGTCGTAGTCTGCTATGTTCTGCAGCATCGATGCAGATACGGGGAAAATGAAGCCAGCCGGTGTGAATCCGTGACGGGCAAGTATGTTGTGGATCAGGAAACGGTGAATACGTCCGTTCCCATCCTCGAACGGATGCAGGAAAACGAATCCGTACGCGATGGCGGCGGCATGAATGACGGAGAACACCTCTCCTGTCTCCATCCTCTCGTGGGATGCGAGCAGCCCTTCCATAAGTTCAGTTACGTCCTGGGGTCGCGGACCGGCGAAATGGACCTTCTCCTTTTGCCAGGCTACGGTCTCGCCAACATAGTTCTGACTACCACGATAATCCGTATCTTGGAAGCGGGGGTCCACAGTACGGTTCTGTAGATCGATCAGGCGCCCCTTCTCGCAGAAATCCTCTTTTTCGGCCAAGTGGAGCAGAGAAACGAAGCGTTCCGTTCGGGTCGAGGTCGGCTTGATGTGCTCGATCTCGAAGGACGATTTCGTTTCCTTCTTGTAGAGGTAGCTCATGGCCCGTTTCAGTAATTCAGGGGGATACTTGGCAACAATATCCCGGCACCGTTCAGGAAGATTTGCTTCTTCGAAGGATCGCAATACTGCCGTACGGCGAATTGTGGGACAGAACCTGGCGTCCCCGAGCAGGTTGTCATTGATACGCTGGCGACGCACCCGACGGGGTTCGGCCATCGTGTAGTATTCGTCTGGATCGAGCAGATCGATGTATCCCCCGGTCCCAAGGTCAGCCAGGGGAAGCTCCACACCGGTGAGCATTTCGTATAGGAACCACACTCGACGGGTATATTTCCCCCTCGGCGCAGATGCGACATACTGTTGGATTTCATCCTGAGGAGCCACCTTGAACACGCTGACAAGGATGGCCAGATTTGTCCCATCGTACTTGAGCGCAAATTGCAGATGGTCACCGAGCGTGTCCCCGGGCCAATACCGGGCTGGGTAGACTTCTTCGGTTACGCCTGCGGTCGTATCGACTCGATGTGTGTTTCCTGTGGCAACAAGAGATCGATGCCAGTTCGGTAGCACGTCTAACCCGAATTTCTCGATCAGTGCGCCGTACCCAGTCACCTTCATCCCCGTCGCATCTAAAGAGTGCTCATTCATGAAACCTCCGTGAAAGAGAAGAACTACCCGTGAATAATACGCCAGAATTGTGGCTGGTCAATAGAAACGCGCCAGACTAAGGTCATTTTTGGATGTTGTGAGAAAACAGTGCCAGAGTAGAGAACAGCATGCCAGAATATACATCCCCATGAAAGGTGCGCCAGAGCTGCCATACTTTTTGCATGGTCCTGTTGAGAGGCCATCAGTGAGATCTTCAGCTATTCAAGTCGGCAAGGTGAAGTCAATTACATGGCCCTCGGCAGCGTCGCCTTCGCGATCCTATCCCGGTGATAACCAGCAAACACCGTTGCTGGTGACGACCAGGATAGTAGTCACTCATGCGCCTATGAGCTAGTGCCTTGAATGTTATATGTTGATTCCGTTGAAAAACCCCCTGTTTCAGCCGCCCTCTGAGCCGCTGGGCGGGTAGTGTGGCGCGCGGCTCGTTGCCTCCTATCGGCCATGGTTTTCGGTGGTGGCCACCCTTCGGGCAACCTGGGGCGATCAGAGCTGGATTCTTTGCGACTGAACCAGCCGTGAACGGCGCAGAAGGCTCTCCTATGCCGCCTTCAGCTGCTTTTCGACCTCCCACCGGGACAAACGGAGCCAACGGTTGATGTTGACGGCCGCCCCTTGAAAGTAGTTGGACAGAGTGGTCTTGGCCAGCCCTCGATATCGTGTGCGCCGACCTCCCCCGCGCGTGAACTCACTGATGGTTCCCTCGATGGCATTGCGTCGATGCATCTTCAGCTTGAACTCATCGGTCTTCATATCACGCCGTCGTTGCTGCAAGAGGTCGTGATGCCGGCCGACCGATATATGCCGCCTTCCATCTTTACGCCTTGTGCACTGCTTCTGAAGCTCGCAGTCATCGCAGAGACCGGCCCACTCAAAGCGGTAGTAAGTGGACGCATTGTAGCGGTCGTTGATCAGACTGATATGTTGAGACGTGACCCTTCCAGCCCTCTTCCAGCCCCCTTCCAGCCTCTCGGCCACCCAATCCGGGATGATATCGGCCACTCTTGAGGCGGGATCGAAATGGGGGGCGATATGTGGCGGAATGCGCACCATGCCCGGCACACACGCCATGCATCACGCGCTTTTGCGAGGCCGTTCGCGGCCTTTCAGGAATCACGTTGACGCAGTTGTTGGCTGTATTCGATGTTCATTTCCTTTGCCATGATCTGGAGCCGTTTGTCTCTCGTCCAGAGAAGACAAGAGTCAATGCAGCACGAAGCCAGGATGTGGGCATCGATCAACCCGATGCCTCGCCCCATCAGGCGGTGGCGCTCAATGAACAGAAGAATCTCATCCTCTTCCACCTTGGTTGCATGGGGCAATGCATGAAGCAAAGCGATGATCTCCTTTCGGTTGCTCAGGTTGCCGCAAGCTAACTCGCCTAGGACGTACGAATGAATCGTGACCTCTTCCGCTTCCAACAATGAGGAGAGATTGCCGCTTACCTTCCGGAAGTGGTCAATCCAGATCGAGGTGTCCACGAGTACCACTACGCCGTCCTCCGCCGTGGAATGGGCTTGAGGTCTGGTTCAGACCCACCGAGTGCCGCAAGGCGCTGCGCGCTGTAGCGCGCCACCAGGGCCTCCAAGCCCATCCGCACCAAAGAGGTCTTCTCTTTTACCCCGGTAAGCCGCGACGCTCGGGCGAGGATCCCGTCATCTATATTGAGTGTAGTTTTCATATGGCGAAGTATGTATTAATCGTATGTATATGTCAAGAAGCATCGGAGTAGCGACGCTCGCTGCCGGATGCCCCCGCACAGATCCCGGCGTGCAGTTTTGCCGCACCGGGCTCCTCGCTTTGAACCTTCGCCACTTCCGCACCAGGCAGGCATTGCAGCAGGCCGACACCGATTCTCCGTCTACATCCCTGCCTCTGTTCACCATGCTGATCATCCGGGCGGCACATTCACACCGCCTAGCGTATCCGCTTGTGGCCCAATTGCTGTGTAGCCATTTCGCGCCACTCTCGCTGGCTCACGCAGGCGGTGATGGACGGGCGCGACGCGCCACCAGTGGCCCGGCAATGAAGATTGAGGAGTAGGTTCCTACCACGATGCCGACCAGGAGCGTGAAGGCGAAGCCGCGAATGACGGCACCGCCTAGCGCGAGCAGGGCCACAACGACCAACAGGGTAGTCAGACTAGTGATCAGGGTTCGCATCAGAACCTGGTTGATCGAGGTGTTGACGATCGATGGCGAGATGGTGCCGGAGCTGCTGTTTTCACGGATGCGGTCGAAGACCACAATCGTATCGTTGAGCGAGTAGCCGATCACCGTCAGGAGCGCCGCCGCCACTTTCAGATCGATCCCGCCCGAGACCCACCCGAGCTGGCCCGCCAAGAGCAGTAGCCCCAGCGTGATGATCACATCGTGAACCAACGTCACCACGGCCACCCAGCCAAACACAAGACGCATCCGGAAACGGATGACGATGTAGAGAAAGATGGCCCCCAGTGCCAGCCCCATCGCCGCCAGTGTGGCCCGCCGCATCTCACGCGCCACCATCGGCCCCATCTGACTGGCCGACTCCACCGTGACCGCGCCCTGCGAACCCGTTTCCTCAAACGCCTCTTTCACGGCGCGCTCCATGCCCGCCAACGGGGCGCTTTCCATAACGTCGCCCCGCTCCTGGCGAGCCGTCAGAGAGAACGCTTTGAAATACTGACCGCTATCCCCATCCATCTCTACCGCGCGGCCCTGTGAGCGCAGCGTGATTGCCGCCGCTGGCATGAGCTCTTTCAGGTGTGACTGAAGCCGCTGGCGCACCGCCTCGACCGGCTGGGGCTGCGCTAGCCCGAACTGCATGCGAAGCCCCCCCGTGAACTCGGTTCCAAAGGCCTCGCCACGATGCTGTAGCCACCCGAACAGCAGGACAGAGCCTCCCACCAGAAGTAGACTGGCCAGTACCGCCCGGCGGTGCTGGCCCGCAAAATCAAACAGAGGCAGTCGTGGCAATGTGAGCATGCGCAACCGTACCGAGGTCCCACGGTCGGCCACCGCATCCAGCATCCACCGAATCCCCACGAGCGAGCAGAACAGCCCGGTCACAACACCGATGATCAGAACCAGACA
Source organism: Lentisphaerota bacterium (assembly GCA_013203785.1). Classification (GTDB taxonomy): domain Bacteria; phylum Verrucomicrobiota; class Kiritimatiellia; order UBA8416; family JABMPJ01; genus JABMPJ01. Next base: position 74,731 of record JABMPJ010000161.1, read on the forward strand.
GAATCCCCTGACGATATCGGTCGCAAAGAAATAGAGAATACCGGCCGCAAGAATGGTGGTCACATTGGCATCGACGATCGTAGTGAATGCCCGGTCATAGGCGGCGTGTACGGCGAGGTGAAGCGGGGCGTCTTGTTTCTGCTCTTCGCGCAGTCGTTCATAGATCAGGACCGCAGAATCGACCGTGATCCCGATCAGGAGAATGGCTCCGGCAATGCCCGGCAGCGCCACAGCCGCGTCTAATGCGGAGAGTAGAGCCGCCAGGATGATCATGTTGGCGAGCAGCGCCACCACGGCAATCAGGCCCGCGGCACGGTAGGTGATGATCATGAAGATGATGACCGCAGCGAGCCCTACCATCAGCGACCGCAGCCCGCGCCGCACCGAATCCTCGCCCAGACTGGGCCCGATACGCATCTGGGACTCACGACTGACGCGCACCTTGAGCGCACCGCTCTGCAGAATAACCGCCAGATCGCGCGCCTCGCGCTCGGAGAACGCCCCCACGATTTCAGTGCGCCCCTCATCAACCACCTCGCCGATGTGAGGGGCCGATACAAGCCGTCCATCCAGCAGGATGCCGAGCTGACGACCGAGGTGGTCGCGCGTCGTCTCCAGAAACGTCTGCGACCCTTCCGGGTCGAACTCAACCTGAACACGCCACGCTCCCCCGTGATGATCCGAAGCGGCCCGGGCCGCGATGATATGCGATCCCGCCAGAACCGGCACGCGCTCAACCACGCGGAAATAGCCGCTCCGCAGCTCCCCATCCTCGCTGGTCGTATCCGGTGTGCTGAGCCAATCAAATGCGCCATCCGGATCGGGCGTGCCGTCGTCGGCTATGCCCCGCCGATCAGTCGCTATGCCCTGCTGCTCTATGGCGGCATAGAGCGCCGCCTGCCCCTGAGGGCCGCTGCGGGATCGAATCATATGAAACGCCAGTACCCCCTGCTGTTCGACGGTCTTGACAATCATGTCGGCCTGTCCGCTATCCATGTCGGGTAGCTGAATCAGGATACGATCTTTGCCGTCACGCATAACCGCAATATCACCCACACCGACACCGGTGAGGCGATAGCGCACGATATCGACCGCTTGGCTGAGCTGCTCCTCAAGCCGTGTCTCCTCGCGTGAAATGGAATCACCCAGGCGCGAGATCTCCATCTGGCGTTCGGGATTGGGGGCTGCGGTCATCTGTAGCTCGGCCAATGTCTGCTGCTCGTGGCGCAAACGCTCTGCACGGGTCCGGTCGGGATGAAGACGCAAACGGATCTCCGTACCGCCACGCAGGTCCAACCCAAGACGGAAGGGGAGTCGGGCACGGCCGGACAAGGACGGCCGTCTCTTGGTCAGATCGTCGCGCTGTCGCATCAGGGGCTGACGTTCTGAATGCCCGGTCGGTAGAGCGGCAATACTGCGATCGAGAGCCGCCAACTGCCGATACCGTGGCGTTACAAAACACTGCAAGACAACGGCCAGGAGCAGCCCCGTCACGATACAGGCCCGGAACCAGTGTATCTTGCGCTGAAACAGCCCCACCAAGCCCAGCAGAAGCAGGCATGCCATAACCAGCATTTGCCACCGCAGCATTGTCATAACGCCCACTCATTTCCTGCAATAAGGCCAACGGCCCAAGGAAAGTCAAAGTAGTAGACTCACGTGCGGAACACAACTCATTTGGAGCGTTCTGCACTGCGCCAGGGGTGTGCGTTCCTCCAAACCGCCGCAAGCAGACGTGATTAGACAATATCCCAGGTATCGAGACATGCCGAACGCGGTGTAGAGTTGGCCGTCCCCGGCCAATAATTGGCC
>JABMPJ010000162.1 GCA_013203785.1 Lentisphaerota bacterium
CGGTAACATTTAATGTGGCGCAATTCGTGAGAGCGGGTCAAAGGCGAATCACTCTCGACTTTCGGCATCTCTTCTGAGAGGGTTCCCTCGAAAACCTGTGATGCTCTGGCCCGTCACGCTCGGGTGCAAGTCTGTTCCCACTGGGGATAGGGTGATGGTGGGAGATGATTAGACCAACGTGTGAGTGATGCAACCTGTTACACTTCATATCGGCGCACCAAAGACCGGCTCGACTTTTCTCCAACGTTGGCTCGAAGAGAACAGTGCTCTATTGGCGGCGCGTGGCCTGCACACGCTCCCCCTCATGTTGTGCCATCGCCTCGCGGTGGAATGTATCCGAGACCCGCAGCGGCTGGCGCGGGAGGATGCGGCGCACCTGCTGGCACCGTCACTGGACCCTGCCGCTGAAGCACTCCGCGAGGGGGTGACGGACGGGTCTCTCTTTCGGACCGTACTCTCGTCGGAGTATTTTACGGATGCCGACCCGGCCGCCGTGGTGGCGTTGCTCTGCGAGCATGGGCTAGTCGTAGACAAAATTCTCTGTTTCGTGCGGCGCCAGGATCGGGCGTTTGCCTCAGGCGTCAACCAGAGCATCAAGGTGGCGGGGCGCAGTCAACTGCCGGGCCGACTTCGCTATCGCCGCGGCCTGGATTGGCACGCGCTCTACAAGCGTTGGCAGAGCGGTTTTCCCGAGGCAGAATTGGTCTTCCGCAACTACGACAAGCACACCCGGGAGCAGACGCTGCTCACAGTGTTTAAGGAGGAAATCGGCTTCGTCGGCGATGGGGTACCGGATCGTCTTCCACAGGTGGCGCAGTCCAATCCGAGCCTGAACACGACGCTGCTGGAAATCTGTCGATTGGCCAATGAGCGGGGCCACACAGAGCTCGGGTCCTTCTTGGTGAAGGCCCAGCTCGATGGGCTGGATGGACCGCGCTATGAGCTCTCACAAGAGCAGGCAACCTGCCTCGAAGAGATCTACGTTGAGAGCAACAAGGCCCTGGCTGACGCGCTGGGTAGCCATGAGCTGACTGAACTGGGGCAGCCGGGCTGGGAAAGTCAAGGCACGGGGCTGAGTGGCGAGGCCTCGGCTGAGGCCCTCGTCGATCTCCTGGCCCACACGGTGTCTCGACTGCCCGCGGCTGAGATCCGGCCTGCGCACGGCATTCGTCGCCAGAAAGATCGTGCGGAGCCCTGTGGTGCGGCCGTTCTCGAGCCGGCGCCCAGCCCGGCACCCACGCCAGTACCTGCACCGTCACCCTTGGTTCCCTCCCCGCCGGGGGGCTGGCGCCTGAATCTGCGCCCGAGGGCGCTGGCGCACCGGGGGATCGCTCTCTTACTGCGGCCGGTCTTCGATACGAACTACTATCTGGATACCTATCCGGATGTCGCAAAGGCGGGGGTGAACCCTTGGCGACACTACTTGGAGAATGGGAGCAAAGAGGGGCGCATGCGCAAGCCCGGTCGTTTGGTGTTCTCTGGCAATGCCCGTCTCTTCAGTGCCACGAGGAAGACTATCCTCGTGGTGTTGCACGAGGGCAGCCGCACGGGGGCACCCATCATCGGTTACAACCTCGTCCTCGGGCTGGTCAAGAAGTACAACGTGGTGGTGCTTTCACTGGCGCCGGGACCGGTGGCAGAGGCCTGTAGCCTGGCGGGTGCCTACGTGGCAGCACCGCGCCGTCGTACGCTCAGTTGGTGGAGCGGGGATCTTTTTGTGCGCCAGTTGGCCCGCTCTTTCTCTTTCACCTTTGCCATCGTGAACGCCTTTGGAGCCCGTTTCACGCTCCGCCAACTGGCTCGCCTCAAGATACCGGTCGTCAGTTTGATCCACGAATTCGCTGGCAACATCCATCCGTTGTCCGATTTTGTGAAGACGGTGGAATGGTCGGCGGTGACCGTGTTCCCCTCCCATGTTACGCGCGATAATGCTCAGCAGTTACTGCCCGCACTGCGCGGCAAGGAGTTCCCTATCATCCCACAGGGCCGCTGCCTTTTGCCGGCCCGGATCCACGGTGAGGACCTCGTCGATCGCGTGGAGAGCGTTGAAATGGTGCGCACCGCATTGGGGTTGGATGCGTTGGCGGCGGGCACGATTGTAGTAATGGGGGTGGGCTATGTCAGCTATCGCAAGGGGGTGGATCTCTTCCTTCAGGTGGCCTCGCGCTTTATTCATGACTGTCCGGATATGGCGGTACATTTTGTATGGGTGGGCGATGCGTACAATCCGAAGAGCGATGGCAACTACTCCGCCTACCTGGCTGACCAGATCCAGCGTGAGGCACTGGAGGGTCGGGTCCATTTTGCCGGGGAGATCCTGAATATGGACGCGGCCTATGGGCAGGCCGATATCCTGCTGCTCAGCTCACGTCTGGATCCGCTGCCGAACGTCTGTATCGAGGCCATGTCCGCCGGCCTGCCGTTTATCTGCTTTGACAACGCGTCCGGCTTCTCTGATATCCTGAAGCGGTACGGCGTAGGACCGGAGTGCGTGGCGCGCTATCTGGATATCGCGGATATGACCAAGAAGTTGGGGGCCTTGGCCTTGGCCCCGGAGCGGCGTCAGGCTATGCGATCAACCGGCCTCAGGATCGTCGACGAGATGTTCTCAATGCCCGTCTATGTGGATCGAATTGAAGCGTTGGCTTTGGCGACTGTGGCCAACAGCCGCACTGGAGATGGACCAAGCAAAGGAATGCAGGCTGATGATAGAACACGCGATAGACCCGACGGATGATGACGCGCTGCGAGGCGAAATCAAGCGGCTCGGGCCCTGGCATATGCGGGTGGACGTTCGGGATGACATCGCGACAGACTGCGGAGAGCAGATCAACAGCGATGGGCGCCGTATCACGCTGACCGACAAGCGATTGCCGTTCCAGCTTCTCATGTCGACGATTTATCGTGACGGCCTACAGGGCAAGACCTTTATTGACCACGCCTGTAACTGCGGTGGGTATACGTTTTGGGCCAAAGAATTGGGGGCGCAGAAGACACTGGGTTACGATGTGCGGGACCACTGGTTGAATCAGGCCGAGTTCCTGCGGCGTTACCGCGAGGCGGATTCCTCTGGGATGGAGTTCGTCAAATCTGACCTGTATGATATCCCCAAGCTGGGGCTGGCCCCTTTCGACATCACCTGGTTCAGCGGGATTCTTTATCACCTTCCCGATCCCGTTACCGGGCTGAAAATTGCGGCCGATCTTACGAAGGAGCTGATCTACGTCAATACAGCTCTGATGACTCCCTTGGATGGCGACGCAGCGACGGATTGTCTCTACCTCTCGCGTGAAGGGACGGAGCATATTATGACCGGTGTGCACGGTCTGAATTGGTTTCCGTCCGGCCCCAGCGTGCTGATCAAGCTGTTGAAGTGGCTGGGATTTCCCGCAGTGCGGACGGTGATGTGGAAGAAGCGTGTCTCGAAGGAAGCCCGCCCGGAGCATCTCAGAACGACAATTGGGCGGATGGCTCTGGTGGCCGCGCGCGACCCCAAGCTATTGGGACGCGTGCGGGATGTCGAGCCGATCGAGTCTACAGAGCATCAATGGCTACCACCGTCGGGCACCCCCGTTACGACCGAGGAGTAGGGGCGTCGCTAATCACCGCAGGCAGAGTAAGGTAATGTGTCATGGACGTGCCGATCACGGAGATCCGCCCCCGACAGCCCTGGTGGCGCTTGGAGTGGCGCGAAATGTGGGAGCGACGCTACCTGTGGCGCCTGCTCATCAGAAAGGAGCTGCTGGCCTCCTACAAGCAGAGCCTGCTGGGACCGGTGTGGTTCGTGCTGCAGCCGGTCCTCAGTGCGTTGCTGTATGCGATCTTCTTCGGTAAGCTGGCTCGACTCTCGCCCATTGGCGTTCCTCGATTCCTTTTCTTCCTCTCCGCGACGGTCTTCTGGACCTACTTTCAATCCATCACGATGGGCGTGGCGGGGTCGCTGGTCACCAATGCCCACATTCTGGGTAAGGTCTACTTCCCCCGCCTGATCGCTCCACTCACGACGGCGGGTGTGACCAGTGTTCACTTTGTGGTCAACTACATCGTTCTCATCGCCGCCTACGGTGCCTACTGTTATCGATCCGCCTACGTAGCACAACTGACGCTTGCAAGCATCCCCGTCGTGTTGACGCTCGCACTCATGACGCTTCTGCTGGGTATGGGAACAGGACTGTGGTGCGCCGCTCTCGGTGTTCGCTACCGGGATATTCGGATCAGCCTGCCGGTTGTTCTACAATCGTGGATGTTCGCGACCCCCATCATCTATCCCTCGTCTCTCGTTCCGCTCGCCTGGCAACGCATCTACTTCATGAACCCGATGGCCGGTATCGTGGAGACGCACCGCCATCTCCTCTTCGGAACGGAACTGCCGCCCCCGGCACTGTTGGGGGTGGGTGTGGTCACGACGCTGGTCGTGCTGCTCTCGAGCCTGTTTGTCTTTAATCGAACGCAACGTACGTTCGTTGATGTTATTTGAGAAACGCACTACAGATGGAAACCACCGGTATCACTGTTGAGGGCCTGGGCAAGTCGTATCGACTTGGGGTAATGGGGCGCGAAACGCTGGCTGAGGAGTTGCAGTACTGGTGGCTCAAGGCGACCGGACGGCACCCGGCCGACCACATGGGCACGGTGGCGAACCGGAACCATCGTGGCGAGTCCGGCCGCCTCGCCACACAGCGCTCCACTGATCGCGCCAACTGGTTCTGGGCACTACAGGATGTGAGTTTCTCTGTTCAGCCGGGCGAGGTGGTGGGAGTCATCGGCTCGAATGGTGCGGGAAAGTCTACGCTCTTGAAAATTTTGGCGCGGATCACGGAGCCTACCTGTGGACGGGCACGCCTGGTCGGGCGTGTCTCGGCCCTGCTCGAGGTCGGGACCGGGTTCCATCCCGAGCTGACTGGCCGGGAGAACGTCTCTATCAATGGCGCGATCCTGGGAATGAGTGAACAGGAGATCAAACGTAACTTCGATGGCATCGTCGATTTTGCCGACATGGAAGACTTCATCGACACACCGGTCAAACGCTATTCCTCGGGGATGCGCACACGTCTGGCCTTTGCCGTGGCGATCCACCTCGATCCCGACGTGTTGCTGGTCGACGAGGTGCTGGCCGTGGGAGATGCTGAGTTCCAGCGCAAATGCCTGGGTAAGATGGAGGAACTCGCCGGCAATGGCCGGTCGGTCGTATTTGTGAGTCATCGACTCTCCTCCGTGGCCCAGATGTGCAGCCGTGCGCTCTGGATCGATCATGGGCGGATTCGCCAGGAGGGTCCCTCGAGCGATGTGATTGAAGCTTATCTCTCAACGGTCACCTCCAGCAATGGCGAGGTCCGTTGGGAGGAGGGCGTGACCTCACCTCATCTGAAGGGGCTCTCCCTTCGGGCTGTGCGGCTGATCAATCACTGTGGCCAGGTGGCTGCCGCCTGGTTAGATTCGGCTCCGTTTGATCTCGAAATTGAGTATGAGCTGGCGCACGAGTTGGCGGGGTTGCGATGGGGCTTCGAGATCGCCCTGCAAAAGGGGCCAGCGGGGTGTGCCTCGCTGCAGCCCGATGCCGATCCCTCGCTCGGTCGGGCCGGTATTCATCGTGTGCGAGCCCGCATTCCAGGGGGGCTGATCACGCCGGGGCAGCGCCGGATTACGGTGCTGGCGGACCTGCCCGCTCGGAACCGGAGCATACCCATCGGGCTCCCCCTGGCCTTTGATGTCGAGGCGAGTGCGGGCGACAGTCGCCATCGCGGTCTTGCCAGTATGGCGGCAGACTGGACCACGCTGGCACCATCCAGTGGTCCTATTGGCCAGGAGGGAGCATGACTCCGCCCTCGGAAGTCGACAGCCTGAGTGCTGCTCCCGGTGCGGACTGCCGTGTCAGTATCGCGGTTCCCGTGCACAATGGCGCGCACCACCTCGCGGAGACGCTGACGAGTATCCTTGAGCAGACACATGCCGCTCTGGAGATTGTGGTCATCGACGACAACTCCTCGGATGGTTCCGTCGAGGTGGCCGAGCGGTTTGCCCAACGCGACAGTCGAGTCAACGTGCTGCACAACGAGCTAAACCTTGGGATGGTCGGCAACTGGAATCGGGCGGTCTCGGTCTGCTCAGGTCGCTGGATTCACCTGACGGGGCAGGATGATCTGCTGGCGCCGACTGCGATCGAAATCATGCTGAGCGCCGTCACGGATGAGAGTCGCCTCGTCATGGCGGCGCGCCGCTTCTCGTTTGAAGCAAATTGTCCCCGCCCTCTGCGTCGCGCCTACACGTGGGAGTTACCGACCCTGGAGACGCTGGGGGTGCCCTCGGGCGTGGTTACACCCGCGGCCGCTGCCAGGCTGGTAAGCCGCCTGCCATCGCCCTGTACCAACTTCCTGGGGGAGCCGGTGTGTGGCCTGATCCGTCACGACATCTTTAAGGACCGAGGCCCCTTCAACGAGGGCTTGTCGCAACTGGCGGACTATGAGTTCTGGCTGCGCTGCGTGCTACAGGAGCCTTTTGTACATGTGGCGCAACCGCTCTTCCGCTTCCGCGTCCACGGGGGCTCCGCCACGCAGACCAATCTGGCTGACCGCGTCCAGGGCGTGCACCTTGAGTATGCCCGATTGCTCCTTGAACTCCTCGAAGGTGAACGATTCTCTGAGGCTCGCCAGCTCCATCCTGCGCTGGTCGAGCTGTGGGAGGAGTCCCTGCTGAACGAAGTCGTCATTCTACAGAAGTTCGCGCGTTGCGACGCGCAGGCGGCCGCGACAATCCAGGACGCGGCGGGGGGGCACCCCGGTTTGGCGCGTCGTATCAATCAACCTGTTTCGCTGCAACAGAGACTACAGAACATTCTGGCCGCTGCTCGCATCCAGATCCGGCGTCTTGGGTCGGCTTCCCTGGGACGCCATTTGGGACCCCGTGCTGGCCGTTGAACGGCTCAGGCTGGCCACGTGGTTCGCCTGTTGCCCCTCCTGTTATCTCGTTCGGCTTTTGGCGCCCAGGTGGTAAGCAGGCAAAATTGTTGTTGTCATCGCATCGAATACCATGCTATTTGGTTAATGTAAGCGCATACATTTAGGCCTAAACGAGAAAAGGGGAGGGGATGCGAATGTTGCGACGTCTTGGGTGTTTGGGTCTCCTGCTGTTGACGTGGAGTGCCGCACATGCCGCGTCACCTCCTGCACCCGATCTGCAGGACGAGCTGGCGCGGCGTTGCGTACGCTTCTTTGTGGAGCAGCGGCACCCCGAGACCGGACTGATCGCCAACCTGGCCCCGGCGGATGGCAGTGCCATGGGGGAGGTCTGCAGCATCGCCTCTATCGGGTTCGGGCTGCCGGCCTACTGCATCGCGGCCGAACGGGGGTGGATCCCGCGCGACGAGGCTCTGGCGCTGTGTCTAGGCACGCTCAAAACGGTGTTGACGCGGTTGGAGCATCATCACGGCTTCCTCTTCCATTTCGTCGACATGGCGACCGGCGCGCGGCGGTGGGATAGCGAGGTATCATCGATTGATACCGCCTTGTTGGTCGCGGGGGCTCTGACGGCCGGCCGCTACTTCCCGGGGACGGAGGTCGAGACACTGGCCGCCGAGCTGTATCGTCGCGTGGAGTGGCCCTGGATGCTGAACGGCGGTGCGACGCTGTCGATGGGCTGGTTCCCTGAGTCTGGCTTCATTGCATCGCGTTGGGACGTATACAGCGAGCACATGCTGATGGATCTGCTGGCCATGGCCGCGCCGGAGCACCCTGTATCACCCGATCTCTGGCATGCCTGGGCCAGGCGTCCGATCGGCACCTACGCAGGCCGCACGTTTCTACAGTGTCCACCGCTCTTCACACATCAGTACTCGCAGGCGTGGGTTGACTTTCGCGGACAGCGTGATGCCTATGCGGACTACTGGCACAATTCAACCTTGGCCACGCTAGCCCAGCGGCAGCTCTGTATAGATATGGCGTGGAGCTATCCGGCCTATGGTCCGGACATGTGGGGGCTGACCAGCTCAGATGGTCCAGAGGGCTACAGTGCCTGGGGTGGCCCTCCCTATACGAGCTATTGTCCGGGTCACGGGGTGGTGGTGCCTTGTGCCCCGGGCGGATCGCTTCCCTTTGCACCGCAGGAGTGTGGTCGGGCACTACAGGCCATGCATGATCGTTTCGGTGAGCAGATATGGAAGCGCTATGGATTCGTGGATGCGTTCAATCCGGGAACGGGCTGGACCTCTCCGGTCGTCATCGGCATCGATGTTGGAATCACGTTGCTGATGCTGGAAAATGCCCGTAGCGGGAAAGTGTGGGAGTGGTTCATGCAAACGACAGGAATTCAGGAGGCAATAGGTACAGCGGGCTTCGTGTCGACAGCGCGCGATCTGACTCAGGAAGACCGGGCGTATTTGGAGGTGCTCGCTGCCGATACCTGGCGATGTCTGGAGGGGCTGGTGCAGCCTGAAACCGGCGTGCCGCGCGATCGATCCGGGCACTCCGAGGAGACCTCGGTGAGCAACCTGGGGCTGTACCTGACCGATTTGGTTGGGGCGGCGGAGCTCGGCTTGCTGACCTGGGAGGGGGCCGCGAAGCGGGCCGTACACAGTCTGGAAAGTATCGAGAAGCTGAAGACGTGTTTCGGTTTTCAGCAAAGCTGGAACCACGTGACCACACTCCAACCATCTTCCAACGATACGTGGATATCGATCCTGGATTCCGGCAATCTGGCCGCTGGACTCTTGACGGCGGGCGAGGCATTTCCTGACCTGCGTGAACGCTGTCGGGCGCTGGTGGCCGCCATGGAGTGGGGGCACTTTTACGACCCCAAGCGTGACATCATGCAGGGCGGCTATGATGTCGCCAACAAACGGGACAATCCGGGCTGGACGCTGCCGTTCCTGGGTACCGACTCGCGCCTGGCCTGCTTTTTTGCGGTGGCCTCCGGTGGGGCGCCTGTCTCCATGTGGGAGAAGCAGGATCGCGGCATGGAGTCACGCTGTCATACGCAGTACCTGAAGCCGGGGTGGCAGGGCGGCGGCTTGTTCATGCAGTTCATCAACGGGCTGTGGCTGGACGAGCGCGCGACGCTGATGGGACGCTCGGCCCAGAATTTTGCCTATGCGCAGATCCAGCATGCCCGCCAGAAGGGGTATCCTGCATGGGGATGGTCGGCCTCTGATTCACCAGCAGGTGGCTACCTGGGCTGGGGCAAGATCCAGGATGACGTTGTGACACCGCATGCCTGTGTTCTGGCCCTGGAGCATTTTCCGCAGGCCGTGTTGGCGAACTTGCGGGTACTGGAGTCGCTGGGCGTCCGTTCGGAACATGAGGGGTTCTTCGATGCCGTGGATATCAAGACGGGCCGTCGCAGCGAAACCTATCTGCTGCTGGACCAATCGATGCTGTTCCTGAGCCTGGTGAACTTCCTCTGCGACGATGCGATCCGGGCGCGCTTCCAGCGTGACCCGTTGGTGCGCCGTGGCCGCGAGCTCCTTGCGGACTTCCGATCGCCGTCATACGGGACAAACGTCTCGATCTATGTGCTGGCCGAGGACCCGGTCAACATCCGTGCGTTCGAGCCACCCGCGAAGGACCCACCGCGGGCGCGGGTGCGTCGTGTGGGGGCCGCAGGCGAGTCCGACTGGATTAGGCTCTCCGTGAGCAACGGCCTGGAGTCGATATCCGTGCCCGAGTCCGAACGTGAGCTCGCGGCGCGGATCGGGTTTCGCTGGAATGAGGAGGTCCTGGTCTTTGAGGCGACCGTAAGCGACCGTGCCGCCAGCAACGCGTTTGAATCGGTGGACCTGCACTGCGGTGACTGCGTCGAGCTCTTCGTCGATCCGCAGGGCGACGGACTACAGTGGGCTAGCTCCCAGGATTTTCAATTCGGGTTTGCGCTGCCGAACAAGTCGTGGGAGTGGTTCGGCGGCCGCCTGTTAGATCATGCAGAGGTGGTGCCAACGGCCGATGGTTACCGGGTGCAGGCGCGGATTCCGTGGACGCTGTTGGGAATCGAGCCGAAACCGGGGCTCGTACTGTCATGTTCTCCGGCGGTAAAGAGCGTCGGTGCAGAGAGCGTCCGTGAGGTGAAGCTGAACTGGTGCTGGTTACAGGGCTCGCCCGGTGTCCGGCTCGGACAACTCGTACTGGAATAGGACGGTTCGAATGGCGGGTTGGCTCATGCCGTCAGTAGCGCGACCCCGTCCCGGGGCCAGCGCAGCTCAAGATGAGTATACGTGTTGGGAATTAGGTGCCGAAACGAATCGCAGTCTGGTTCCGCACCGATCCTCTGTTGGCCCTCGGGCCGGGACAGACCGGGGCTACTTCCCGCCCGACGCCACGTTCCTCAATGGCGACATTAAGCTGAAAGGATAGAGATGCAATGGACAGGCATGACATGGATCGTGATCGGACTCCTGGTGGCAGGCGTGGCGCAAGCCGACATGACAGGCGTCGTGGCTCGGGCCTCGTCCGGGGCAGGGGACTATTCACCCGTACACGCCATTGATGGCCGCATGGATACCCGATGGAGTAGCAACTTTTCGGACGACGAATGGTTTGAATTGGATTTTGGCGAACCCCGCCTCGTCGCCGGGGTGCGGGTGCAGTGGGAAACAGCGTTCGGGGAGCGGTACGACGTGCAGGTCGCCGATGCCGGGGGTGCATGGCATCGCGTCTATAGTGAGCAGGAGGGCGATGGACGCACGGACTGGATCTACTTCGCGCCCACGCGTGCAAATCGCTTGCGTCTGGTCGGAACCCGTCGCGGCACGGGGTGGGGGTACTCGATTTGGGAGTTGGATGTGCTGGGGGTCGGCGACGTGCCGTCGGCGTACATGGCTGGCGTGGAGCCAGGAAGCAAGAAGGCGGGGGATGGCGCGGAGCTGACTCTCGATGGCCGCGCAGAGTCCTGTTGGCCGGCGCCTCCAGGTGCAACGTTGGTGGTCGAATGGGAGGAATCGATCGCGCTGGGTGGGGTGACGCTTCTATGGGGTGCTCCATTCGCACAGTCCTACACGGTGGATGCTCTCGATGAAACTGGGGCATGGACGCGTGTGGGTGAGACGACCAAGGGCAACGGGGGGCGGGACTACCTCTTCTTCCCTGCCACCACGGTCACTGCGTTGCGCTTTCATTTCGCGGATGGTGGTAGCCTTGCCGAGCTGCAAGTCAAGTCGGCGGAAGAGGAGGCTACTCCGATCCGTACCTACCAGGCCGCAGCCATGGAGCGACCGCGTGGTTGGTACCCGATGTGGCTGGGCCGTGAGCAGGAGTTCTGGACCATCACAGGAGTGGTCGAGGATGAGGATGAGAGTCTACTCGGCGAAACCGGTACCTTTGAGGCCCGCCGCGATGGATTCAGCGTGATGCCGTTTGTCTTGAACGATGGCCACGTAACGTCGTGGGCGGATGTCTCCTGCGACCAATCGCTTGCGGATGACTACCTGCCCATGCCCTCGGTGACGTGGACCGCACCGGACTGGACGCTTGAGGTGTCGGCGGTCTCCTTTGGTGAGGCGGGTTCATCCGCCACGGCGGTGCGATACCGCTTCGTAAACACAGGGTCGAGCCCTTTCCATGGTGAGCTGGCGTTGGCCGTACGACCGGTTCAGCTCAATCCAACGTGGCAATACGGCGGGTTCAGCCCGATGCGGAGCGTGGAACTATTCGAAGCCGGAGCACCATCAGACCGCGCCGCCATGACGCTTCATGTCGATCGACACTTGCGAGCACTGTTACCGGAGCGGCCGAGCGCGGCTGGTGCCCAGACGATGGCCGAGGGAGACGTGCTCGATACCGTGGCGGCCGGCGGGCGGCCGAGTGCGCAGACGGTGGTGGAACGGGAGGGCAAGAGTAGCGTGCTGTTCGTCTACACGCTCGACGTGGCGCCGGGTGCAGTGCGGGATATCGTGGCAATCTTTCCTCTACATGACTCGATGTCTCAGGAAGGATACGCGGTTCTGACTTCGTCGGATTTCGAATCGCTCTGGCAGCGTGAAGCGGCCGCCTGGCATACGCGGCTGGATCGGGTGACGATAGAGATACCGGAATCGCGACTGGTGCAGGTGTTGCGAAGTAATCTGGCGTACATTCTGCTGAATCAAGATGGTCCATGGATCAAGCCGGGACCGCGCAATTACAACCGGTCTTGGATGCGCGATGGCTCGATGACAAGCCTGGCGCTCTTGCGCATGGGTGAACGAGAGCCGGTCCGGCGCTATCTCGAGTCGTTCCTTCCGTTTGTCGATCAGAAGGGCTGGGTGCCGTGGGTGGTGCTTCCCGAAGGGAATCCGGTGGGGTTCGAGCGTGACACACGCGAAGGACATGAATACGACAGCCAGGGCGAGTTTGCGTTCCTGGTGCGTCACTATGCGGACCTGAGTGGCGACGAAGCGCTGGCGCGCCGGGCTTATCCGGCCGTGCTGCGAGCCATGCAGTACGGCAACCAGCTGCGCGAGGAGCGCATGACGGACGCCTACCGCAAAGACCCAAAACTGGCCGCCTATTTTGGGTTGCTCCCGGAATCCAACAGCCATGAGGGCTATTACCCCGCCATGCACAGCTATTGGGACGACTTCTGGTTTTTGCGTGGGCTCAAAGATGCCGCCGTGCTGGCGACGCGCTTTGGGACCCCGGAGCAGGCGTCCTGGTTGCGAGCGCTGGAAAAGGAGTTTCGCGGCACGTTGCTACGCTCGATGCAGTTGGTCATGGATCGCGACGGGCTGAGCACCCTGCCGGGGTGTGTGGAGAAGGGCGATTTCGACGCGACCTCGACCGCAATTGCCGTGATGGCATGCGATGAAGGGGCCGCCTTACCGGAACCCGCAGCGACACGTACGTTTGACCGTTACTATGAGGACTTTGAGGCCCGCCTCATCCCGGGGCAAGAGAGGAGTTTTACGCCCTACGAAGTCCGTACGGCAGACGTCTTCGTACGGCGAGGGCTGCGGGAGCGCGCCCTGAAAATGGTGCGTGAGTTCACGCGTGACTCCACGCGCCCGTACGCATGGAACCACATGGCCGAAGTCGTACATGGGCGCCTGCGTACCCCCTCCTACATAGGCGATATGCCGCACACGTGGGTCGGATCCGGCTATATCAATGCGATCATGTCTTTTTTCTGTTACGAGGAGAACGATCGACTTGTGCTTGGAGCCGGGGTAGACCCGGCCTGGCTGGTCGAGGGTATCCGGGTGGACGGGCTCGTCACCGCCTATGGTCGACTCTCTTTCAGGGCACGCATGGTGGATGGCGTGGTGCGCGTCCATGTGGAGGGCACGGCGGCACCACCGGGTGGGTTCCTGATGGCGCTGGGTCAGCCGGTGCATTTTCAGAAGCTGCCCTGGACGGGCTGTGTTGAGGTTGGCACCCTATGATGATGTGGCGACCCTATGGTGAGATCGTGGGACCGGAACTGCGCACTGGCGACTTGCGGGCTGCGTTCTATTCAAATGGCGGACTGCGCGAGCTGGCAGCGGGCCACGTGCGTGTGAATCGGGGTGCGGGCAATGCGCTGGAGGGGGGGCTCGACCGCGTCTACGTGCGGAGCTGGACCGGAACATCGCCCACGTCAGCACGACTTGTCACCGGGCCACGCTCTGATACCCACTTCGCCTGTGAGGATGGGGTTGCCTCTTGGCGCTGTACGACAGAGACGCTGGCAATCAGGACCGAACTGAGTGTGCTGCGGCAGGGCTGGCGTCGTGTCGTGACCGTTCAAAATCGGGCGGCGCAATCCCAACGGATCGATCTGCTCTTCGGTCAAGATCTTGGCCTGGCCACCGACGCCGCGTTGTTCAGTAACGAAGCCTATGTGGCGCAGTATCTCGATCACCGTGCTGCCGTGCACGCGCAACACGGTCATGTGATTCAGACCCGGCAGAATCTGGCGCAGAACGGCGCCCACCCGTGGCTGGTGCAGGGCGTGATGGGGGGGGCGCGCGGATTCTGCACGGATGGATTTGACTTCTTCGGTCGCGACTGCCGCGTGAGCGGTGAGCCTCGCTGTCTCGGTGCGAAGCAGCTGGGCACCCGCGTGCGCCAGCAGGAGTTTGCTTACGTCGGTCTGCAGAGTCGCACCCGAGTGATCCCACCGGGCAAAGAAGTGTCTGTCGTCTGGTTTGCTCTCTTCGTGGCGGACCACGCGCCAGTCTCGAGCGAACGTGATCACCGCGTGTTGAATGCTGTCTTGGCGCGGCCGGAATGGGCGGCGGCACCGCGCCGGATGGAGCCCGACAGAGCGCCACCCAAAGGGCGCCCCGCAGGGGTGGAAACGCTCATCAGCGCCTCATGGGTCGAGGGCGGGACCGTGTCAGAGGATGAGTTGCTCAGCCATTTCAAAGGAGGGTGGCGACATCCGGAGCGGGCGCGGGGCGAGTTGCTCTCGTTTATGCACGGCGCTCATGCGCACGTGGTCCTGAAGGCCAAGGAGCGGGTGGTATGGCGTCCTCATGGTTGGATTATCTGTCGGGCCGGACGACTGCTGCCGCGCGAGGATGTGGGTGCGGTCACCTGCTGGATGGCCGGTGTGTTTGCCTCACAACTTACGATGGGGAACACGGTGTTCAATCGGCTGCTGCCGGTCGTACGCGATCCCCTCAGTCTCGTACGGTTGACCGGCGTGCGCGCTATGGTGCGTGTGGGCCGGACATGGCAGTGGCTCGGTGTGCCCTCGTACTTTGTGATGGAGCCCCATGCCTGCCTCTGGTTCTACCGCTTGGGCGGGCGGCGCGACGGTGTGCAGGTGCATGCCGCGCTCGATCAGCGCAGCGGTGCCCTGCGGCTCGGCGTCCGCGTGAAGGGGCGACAGCGCGCGGTGCGACTGGTGCTACCTTTGATGACCGGTGAGCCGCCGGACCTGGGGCGAGGCGAGGCACGACTAACGTCGGATGGCCGTTTGGAACTGGCCCCGGATGGTGCGACGTTGATGCGGCAGCGCCACCCCAAACTACGCCTGCATGCGAAGCCATGGGGTTCTGTGAGGGCGAAGGCGACCTGGGTGGACGGGCCGGGCACGACCACGCCAGTCGCGGTCATATGGGACGCCGTTGTCGGTGCGACGGAGTGGGGGCTCACGCTGGCGGTGACTGGCGTGGGTGCGCGCGGTCCGCGAGGGCCCGTGGCCCTCACGCCACCGGTGGTGCGTGGCAATGCACGAGCCGTTCGGCTGGGTGATGCGCTGCCCTGGATGGCGGAGCAGGCTCGTCTGCACGCTGCAGCACCGCGTGGGCTGGAACAGTATTCGGGCGGTGCCTGGGGTGCGCGCGATGCCTGTCAGGGGCCGATGGATCTTGTGCTGGCTCTCGGGCAGGACCGCGCGGCGGCCGAGCTGTTGAAGACGATCTTCGCTGCGCAACAGGCCGATGGTGGCTGGCCCCAGTGGTTCATGTTTCCTCCCTATGAGGAGATACGGAGCGATCATGCCCACGGCGACGTGGTGCTCTGGCCGCTGCATGCGTTGTGCGAGTATGTGCAGGAGAGCGGTGATCTTGGATTCCTCGATGTGCGAGTAGCCCCCATGGGGCAGGGGGATGGTCCGGCGGAGAGCGTGGCATCGCGCGTGAAGCGATTACTGGGCCATGTGCGGCGTCAGTTCCTTCCCGGCACCCATCTGGTGCGATACGGCGTGGGCGACTGGAACGATTCGCTGCAGCCGGCGCACCGCGAGGACGCGGATCGTCTGGTCAGTTCCTGGACGGTGGCGCTCTCTTACGAGGTGCTGACTCGCTACGCGGAGATCCTCAGTCGGCGTGGCGCGAAGGGAGAATCCGACGAGCTAAACGCATTGGCGGAGGCGGTCCGTCAGGATTTTCACCGCCACTTGATGGGCGGCGACGTGGTGGCCGGGTTCGGACGATTCGACGAACGGGGGCAGTGCGAGTTGCTGCTGCATCCGACCGACCGCGTCACGGGCATCCACTATCGCCTCTTGCCCATGATCCGTGGCGTGCTCAGCGGACTCTTCGCGCCAGCGGACGCACGGGCGCATATGGAGCTCGTGCGGCGGGAGCTGCTGGCACCTGACGGGGTGCGCCTGATGGATCGTCCTCCGGCGTACCGGGGTGGGCGGATGAAGCATTTCCAGCGCGCTGAGAGCGCGGCGTTCTTTGGTCGTGAGGTGGGGTTGATGTACACGCACGCACACCTGCGCTATGTGCAGGCGTTGGCTCGAATGGGGGAGGCGCAGCAGGCGTGGACGGCATTGGCGCAAGTGAACCCGATCGGGTTGCATGGCGAAGTGGCACGCGCCGACCGCCGGCAGGCCAACGCCTACTTCAGCAGTTCGGATGCCGCCTTCTCCGATCGCTATACGGCGAGCGCGCACTATGCCGAAGCGAAGAGCGGGCAGGTAGAGGTCCGCGGTGGCTGGCGGGTATATTCCAGCGGACCGGGGCTATTTGTACGGCGCGTGGTGGGGGACTTGCTGGGGCTGCGGCGTTGGTACGGCGCCCCACTGCTGGATCCGTGTGTGCCACCCACGTGCTGCGGCATGCAAGTGGATTGGGAGTGGCTGGGGCGGCGCGTTGAGGCGCACTATCACGTCGGGACAGCAAACGGTGCCCTGGGCAATATACGACTGGCCGGGCAACCGGTAGCGGGGCATTGGATGGTACCGTCGCCTTACCGCGCACCCGGTTTCTGTCTGGACCCCAACCCGTTAATGCGGAAACAGCCCGGTGCGCCGCTGCGGTTGGATCTGTTTGTCGGCTCCACGTCGGATAGGGGTATTCAGCCAAGCGGCCCTTCTGGTATGGTGCCCTCTCACCTGGCCTGATCTTGACGAAGAAGGGGTCTGGTTGCCGCGAACAGCACTCTACGAGACGGGTCCATAGAACGTGAAGCCTACGATACAGCTTGCTGAGACCAGGACGCCCGCTGGTAAGCGGTTGGTACTCTCACAGCATGACCGGGATTTCAGCTTGGTCACGGATGGGCAACCCCTCATGACCAGTCGCGAGCATGAGTCCGAGTTGGAGCTCGCCCGCCTGGGCTGTGCGCACATCACGTCGCGACGTGCTTCTCGTGTCTTGATCGGCGGTTTGGGCTTGGGCTATACGCTGCGCCAGACATTGGATATGGTGCCGCCGTCCGCGACGGTGGTAGTGGCGGAACTGCTGCCGGATGTGGTCGAATGGAACCGAACTTACTTAAGCGAGCTCACCGGGCATCCCTTGCGCGACGCGCGCGTCACAGTAGAAATTTGCGATGTTGTGGAGTTGGTCAAGAACGCGACAGAGCCTTTTGACGCCATTCTGATCGATATAGACAACGGCCCGGAAGCGATTGCCGACTACCGGAGCCATCCTCTCTACAGCACCGAGGGCATTGGTGCCGTGATGCAGGCCATGACCGAGGGTGGTTGCTTGGCTATCTGGTCGGCGGGTATCGATCAGCGCTTCGAACGTCGTCTGCGGAGCGAAGGCATGCACGCCAGGGCGTTCCAGGTGCCGGCGTACAAGGGAGCCAAGGCGCGCTCAAAGTGCATTTGGGTCGCCTCTCTGGATCCCGCCGCGCTACCCTCGGACCGTGGGTTTGCGCGCGCCACTGGACACTGATGGGAACGGGTGCCGGCGACGGTGCTTTGCAATCACAGGCGCTGCCTCGCAGCGCCCTGTTGGTCGCCCACCGCTCCAGGCAGGTCGACGAAGATGGCGTGGACACCGCCGGTAACCACGCTGTTGTTCTCCCGCTTGGAATAGATATCCGTCCCACCGCCACTATCGCAGAAGAATGAGAGCGATGTGCCGCCGTGGTAGGTGTTGCCTCCGGCGCGGGCCTGTTCGGCAAATAGGTAGGTGTCGTCGCCCTCGCGATCGATGAAGAGGGTCCAGCCGTTCATGGCGCTGGCCCCGTGACTGAAGCCTCCCCCCTCGTAGACGTCATTGCCGGCCTCATCCAGGAAGAGTGCCACCGCCTCATCCCAGGCCAGTCCCTGCCCCGCAACATCGCGGGTCTGGTAGCGATCGTTACCGCCGCATTCAATGAAGGCTCCTACGGCCTGGTGACAGCCGAAGCCTTGCGTGTAGTGTGAGCCGATGTAGTGATCTGAATCGGTCCCGCCGCTGTAGAGAATACCGAGCCCGTAGAAGTAGCCTCCGCCCATGGAGAAATTTCCACTTTCCATGCGATCACTTCCGCCCTGGTCGAGCAGCACGCCCACACCGCCTGAGGCGTAGATCCGGTAGCCGAAGCCCATGCCCTGTCCCCACCCTTCGAAGACTCCGGGTGTTCCGTAGCCGGTGGGCTGAGTGCCCTTGCAGTAGTAGCTGTCTGCTCCGGCCCCACAATCCACGAGCAGTCCCATGCCTCCCGGCAGCCCAACCGCCTGCGACGCCTGGTGCGCCTCGTAGCGGTCGTTTCCCGCCGTGTCGACCAGGATGCCCGCACCCCAGTGTCCCACGCCCTGATGCATGACCAGCCCGCGGTAGACATCATCGCCGCCCTCGTCGATGAGGAGTCCCACACCGAGGAAGCCCGCGCCCTGTGTGAACCGCATGCCGACGTAGCTGTCATCGCCCCCGCAGTCCACCAGCAGTCCCACGCCCATGTCCCCGCAGCCCTGCTTGAAATCAAGGTCCGCTTCGTAAGCGTCGTCGCCGCCGTAGTCGACCAACACGGCGGTCGGAATGGTGGGCCATGAGGAGCTGCCCTGGTTATTCGCATAGACATCATCGCCCCCCAGATCGTAGAGCGCCGCGATCTCCTGCTGGTACCGGGAGTGGCCCGTACCGCCGACAAGGATCAGTCCCTGCACCGTTTGGCGCTGGACCACGGTCGCCTGGCTCAGATCTTTGCCGGATGCTTCCGCGGCGGCACGGAGCGACGCCGTGAAGTCCGGGGCCACAAGCAACGCCGCCAGCCCTGCCTGACGCAACAGGGGACGCGTGTCCAGCGTCGCGACGATGTCGAGCAGCCGCACGCTGGCGGCCTGCCGCTCGCGGTCCCGGTCGTAGCTAAGCATTTTGACTTCCGCGAATGCATCGAATAGCTGTGCCCGGTGCGTCCGGATGTAGTCGGCATCATCCTCTGTCACTGCCCCGAAGACCTCTCTATGCACGGCCGCCGCTGCGGCCAGGACCGCGGTAATATAGTCGAGGTGTCCCTCCAGGTCGGTCCCGACATAGGACGGGTCGATGAGAGCGGCGGCATCCGGGAGTGTGTCGATCGGATCCGTGCCGAAGGCGTACAAAACGTGCTCGGCCCGCTCCAGGAGGAGGGGGCAATCGCGCGCGGTGAGTCGCTTCGTTGCCAGTGGGTCGACAACGCTCCGCACGACGCCCTCGAGCAGAAAGGGGTCGCGGTGAACCGCGCGCACAATCGGTAGGCGATCGGGATCGGGATACTGCTCGCAGCGATCCAGCCGGTCGAGCAGGTCTCGACAGTCCGCCTCCAGGCCGTTGGTCCGAATCAGACTCCAGCAGAGCGCTTCGTAGTCGGGCCTGGTGATGGCCACGTCTGTCGTTGCCCCTGCCGCAGCGCCGGGTGCGGTACGAGGGTAGCGGCTGATCGGCACCTCGACCGTCATGGCGGAGAGCGGGGCATTGGTCGCCTCGTCGTCCGCGCGCAGGAGCTGGACCGTGGCTATGTATGAGGGATAGGTGCGGCCATCGGGCGTTGCAAAGGAAGTGTGCAGGTCGACCGTTTTCGTTGACCATGTGGTCCCATCCAGCGCCACAACGATATCGCCCAGGCGCAGGTCCACATTCTGGGCTGAGGAACCCACCGGGATCCAGTCAATGCGCACCCCATAACCGGCGAGGGCGAGGGTGTTGGAGGGGATGGGTACGGTGGCCCCATAGATGCCCAAGAACGGTTTGCCCATGTAGGGTCCGTCTCCGGCCGCAGCCGCGACGGCCCCGCACATCGTGCTGCACATACAAAGAGCCACAAACCATCGCATCGCCTTCATTCCCGGATCATAGCAAACCCGGGGAAAGCGGCCAGCCCCTTTGCTATCAGCATCAGGAATTCTCATTATGGCATCCAATCGGTAGCCGGACGCGACAGAGCACGTTCCTCCATGATGGACTCTGACGGTTACCCGTGGAATGGAGGGCCCCGGACGTCCGGGGCC